>DASPZL010000608.1:0-5900 GCA_035636295.1 Paraburkholderia sp. | reverse complement strand
CCGATAACGTTATCTCGAACCGCTATTTAGCGTTTGATGCCGCAAACGTGCGCTTCGTAGAATTCGACCACCCGTCCCTTCACTCCTCGTGATCGGTGACAACGCATTCGAAGTTCGTCGTCGCCGACGCGGCATCGCCTCGCGCATCGGCTATCTGTCCGACACCGCGTTCAGCATCGCCTTCAAGCGCTCGACCGGGCATAGTCCCGGCCGTTTCAGGGCGCTAAGCCGGGAGGCCTAGCGCCGATGGCTGCCGCGCCGCCGCAGTAGAGAACGGCGCGTCGCATTGACTGCAATGTACGCCAACTCAGCGCTGGTTTCACTTCGGCTGGGTCACGTAGCGCAGGTACGGCTTCACCGTTTTGAAGCCCTGCGGATATTTCTTCATCGCGTCGTCGTTGGAAACGGACGTCGGGATGATGACGTCTTCCCCCGGTTTCCAGTTCACAGGCGTCGCCACCGTGTGTTTCGCGTTGAGCTGCAGCGAATCGAGCAGACGCAGCACTTCGTCGAAATTGCGGCCCGCGCTCATCGGATACACGAGCATCGCCTTGACCTTCTTGTCGGGTCCGATGAGAAACACTGAGCGTACCGTTGCGTTATCCACGGCGGTGCGCTGGCCGCCGCTCGCGCTCGGGTGGATCATGTCGTAGAGCTTCGCGACAGTCAGGTCGGCGTCGCCGATCAGCGGGTAGTTGATCGCGTGTCCCTGCGTCTCCTCGATATCCTTCATCCACTTCTGGTGGTCACTGACGGGATCGATGCTAAGACCGATAATCCTGGTGTTGCGCTTATCGAATTCCGGCTTCAGGCCGGCCATGTATCCGAGCTCGGTGGTGCAAACGGGTGTGAAATCCTTCGGATGAGAAAACAGGATCACCCAATGGTCGCCGATCCATTCGTGAAAATGGATCGGCCCTTCGGTGGTTTCCGCCGTGAAATCCGGCGCTTCTTCGCCTAGTCGAATCGACATCTCATCCTCCATGGAGCGTGCATGCCAAGGTGCACCAGCCATCATGCCGCCGGCGACGGCCCCGGCTTTCTGGGTTGCAGTCAGGCGAGGCGCTTGACTGACGATCGGCCTCCGGCTCGTCGAACCGTATTGCGCGGGAGGCCCATCGGCGGGCGCAGCGAGTGCGGCGGCTCTACTGAACCGGCCGTGATGCGGGACGAACGTCGGGACGCGCTGCGGGTCGCGCTTATAGCGTAGAACAAAAAAGACTTCTACCACGGCTGTTATGCAGAACGAATCCGCCAATATGGTGACGGATCCGCTCACCAACGATCCGTGGCGCGGGCTCGACCCTTGCGGAAAACGGGTGCGCCCCGTGGGGCGCCGGTCGTGCCGCCATCGACGACAATCTCGGCTCCCGTCATTCCGCAGGCATCGCCGGAAGCGAAGACGCGTCGAATGACGCGCAATGCGCGCCCTGGCTCAATGATCGTCGTCGCGATCCGGACCACAGGTCTGGGCCAGCTGGCTATGACCGTTGCCGCGACGATCGTCATCCGCGCCCGGCAGCGTCTGCGCGACGTACGCGGGCAACTCGCTCGGATCCCACGCGAATACGAAGAACCGGTTCGGGTTCGCGATGCCGGCCGGATGATGGGTATCGGTGACGGTGCCGAGGAAGTCGTTGTCGTTGGCGATGAACAGTGTGTGCTTCTTCACGCCGCCGACCAGCACGTCGGGGCCGAACGCCAGGCCCTCGAGTTTCGCCGGAATGTCGTTTGCGTTATAGCCGTGCGTGGTCAACGACGCGACCACGTCGAGGAACAAGGTTTTCCGCACCGCGTACGGCGCGAGACCAGCCTCGCTGCTCGCGTTGCTCACGTCCTGCGCGCCCGTCAGGTCGATGTGGAACACCTTCTTGAACGCGGCCGTCGAATCGTCGCCCAGTCCCTTCCCGTCACGCTCGTCCACCAGCAGTTCGTGATCGTTGACGGCCACGACGTCGCTGATGGTCGGATACTTCGGCTTGGCCGCCGTACCGATGTTCGTCAGCGGATACGCAAACTGGGTGGTCTTGCCGCTGCGCAAATCGATCCTGACGATGCGCGTGTACGCGCCGTTGGTGCCGCCATCCTGAATCAGCGGACTTTGCATCGCGCCGAAGAGCGTCTTTCCGTCCGGCGAAATCGCGAGACCTTCCATGCCCTTGTTCGCCACGCGGCCCGAGGTGTTCTGCGAGATTTCGTCGTTGCCGACGGCGCTCAGCGTCGATACGGCGAACGTATCGGGGAGCTTGTAGGTGTCAGTGCGACGGCCGCTGCGGCGATCGAAACGATAGACGTAGGGACCGTATTCGTCCGAGATAAAGACGCTTTCACCATCGCTGCTCACGCGCACGCTTTCGGGATCGAAGCGTGCGTCGAGGTTGTTGGTCGACAGGCGTGTGGGATCGAAGTTGTCAGAGCGGCCGGTGAAGTAGTGGGTGTGGTTGCGGCGATTCAGCGCGGGTGCACCGTTGGGCACGCCGGCTGCGGCGCCCGTTCCGTAGACCAGCGTTTCGGACGCGTGAAGCAGCGTCGTGCCGATGAGTTTCGGCGTCAGCGTGTACGGCAGCGCGGCGCCCGCCGTGCCGGGTTTCAGGCGCAGGCGCAAAGTCTGAAAGCGGTTGATGTAGGACGCGGTGTCGTCGATGGCCGCGTTGTACGGCACGGCATTCGGACCGCGGTCCGGCACCGCAACGAACGTATGGCATCCCGCGTAGGCGATGCCCGAACCCAGACCACCCAGCAGATTGCCCTCCGCGCCGTTCTCCAGCGGCGCCGCCGTTTCCTTCGACAAATCGCCGGTCAGGCCGCTCAACTGGCCGACCGCAATGAGATCCACGCCGGCGTGCGCCGCGGTGGCGAACAGGAGCGACGAGGCGATCGCCGTCAGAGCAAGGAGTCTTGAACGAGACACGATGTTTTTTCCTTGAATGGAATGCTTGTTGTCGACGTGTCTGGCGCTAAGCGTCGTCCATGCGTGCGTGGCTCGCGTGGATGTTTGAGGGTAGTAAGGGAAGGCCAGCGCGCAGCTCGGTGGGCCGTTGAAGGCTGGCGGTAATATTGCGTGAGGTTTGTGACTGAATAATGACGGTTATGCGCCGGGGCCTGCGGCGGATTGGGTCTGAGCCGAGCCGGCGAATTAACCGCTTTGCGCGGTAGCGGCGAAAGGCCATATAAACTGGCGGAAACGTTGAGTGTTGCAACGACCGGTTCAATCCGCCATAGCCTCACGCCTTTTCACTTTTGCGTACTTTTCGCCCGAGTACCCGCAGGCGCGTTCTTCTTCAACCTGGTCTGATTGAACTCAATCGCGGCACGGACGAGATTTTTCAGCGCGCGCGCATTGATCTTGTCGCCCTCGAAAAAATCGATTGCGCGTCTCGCGTTGCCTTCGAGGCCCGCGTTGAAGAGTTGATCAGGATCCGGGAGGCTCGCCCCGTGGGCAAAGGTAAGCTTCACCTTGCCTTTGTGGGCGTTGGCAACCGCGATCATTCCGCCGCGAGACCACACCGGACTTCCCATCCACTTCCATTCCTCGATTATCTCCGGGTCGGCCTCAAGGATGCTCTTGCGGATGCCGGCAAAGGTTTTGCCACGCCAGTCCGTGAGTTCCGCGATCAATTGGTCAATACGTTCCGATGGATTCATGGTTCTTTATGCCTCGAATTCCGGCCGTATTTCATGCGGCCACGATAATAATGTACCGACTACGTTATTCAACGAGACGCAAGCGGCAAGAGTCCCGTGGACGCTCTGGCCGCTGCGATCGCTAGTATTCCCTGAAATGAAGACGCTTTCCAGTCGTGATCAACGGCCGCGCGACGCTGGCCGACCAGCAGCAAAAAGATCTCGCTTTAGCTACGCGTGGCTTACTTCAGTCGTCGAATGTGCCGCGATATTCCGGCGCGGCGTCGCGGCGAGTGTTAATTTCAAACATCACTCCGCCCGGTGCACGGCAAAAGAAGCGCGAACCGCGGCCATTGTTGAAGACGTCGGTCTCCATCTCGACACCCTCTGCCTTGAAGCGCTCATACAACTCGTGAACGGCATCAAGGTTCGGCAGTTCAAATCCGACGTGGAAAGCCTTGGGCCATGCCGGCAAATCGCCGTTGGCGTGATCGATTACCACGTCGAAGCCAGGGCGCTTGAGAATGTAAGACTTCTCCCAGGTTCCCGCGATAGTGAAACCCAGGTACTGTTCAAAGAACCTGGCAGTCGCGGGCGTATCGGCTGAGGGAAAGCTCAGGTGATTGAGCTTCATGCTGTTGATAAAGGCAGTCATCATCGGTCTCTCGTACAGTGGCGGCGGCCCTATGCCATCGCCCGAGGACGTCAGAATATAAGTGAAAGCTCACATTCAACAACTCGCATTGAGAGCACACGCGGACTGGTCGTGAAACCCGCACAAGGCCGCCGGTTGGCCCATGGGCGGTCATCGCACGGGCTTCAGTTGCTCACATTCAGGAATGAACGTGGTCACATGGAACAGCGCGATTGCGGGCGGTGGACGGCTCCGTTTTAACCGCTTCGAGTCTATCGAGGTACCCGAGCTTTCTAACCCTCATGATCTATCCGGGCGGGCAGATCGGCATCTTCACATGCATGCTCTGGCAAGGGTATGTTTTAGCTAACTGCGGGCTTTGCGCCGCACTCAGATTGGAGTTGTCGCTACTCACGCAGCCCGCAAGCATCACGACCAGACCCGATATGAGGACGACGCTACTCCACACGAGAAATCGCATTTGCGCTCGACATAAAAGGAGAATCGATGCGCGACGCGCAGGCCGCACGCTGCCGGTCGTCAGGGTGCGGTCACCGAAAGGTAGGCCGCAGCCTCTTCAATTTGCGCGTCGTTCAACGTTGCGGCAACGGCTGTCATCGTTCCCGGTGCCGGCGTTTTACCCTTCGCGCGCGCCTGGAATTCGTGCAGCCGAGCGACGACAAACGCCGCCGGTTCGCCGGCAATGCCCGGAAAGCGCGTGCCGTTGCCTTTGCCGCCGGCCGCATGACAGCTGAAACAGGCGGGCACGCCTGATCCAGCGCCCATTTCGGCGAGTTGCTTTCCAGCTATGACCAGAGTCTGAGATGGCGGCGTCGCCGCTTTGGCAAGCGGCGGGTCCAGCTTTGAAAAATACGTGGCGAACTCGCGTATTTCGCTATCGGAAAGATTGCGTGCGACCGTCTGCATGACAGCGCTTTCACGCGTGCCCGCTTTGAACATTGACAATGCATGCGCGAGATATTCTGGATCTTTGCCAGCAAGCCGCGGTCCGCCGCTTGCGGTGCCGGCGCCCAATGCGCCGTGGCACGCGGCACAGGTTGCGATCGGCAGCGCGTGCGCCCCCGCGGCAGTCTGCTGCGCATTCACTGCGGATTGTGCATGACAGACGCTTATGAAACCGAGAAGCGTCACAACCAAAGACGAACGCAAGCCGTTGTGCAGAATGCTGGTAAAACATGAACCGGTCACCATGATCTTCCCTATATCCCTCGAACAGGCATCCGGTGATGCGATGCCATGAGTCGATTGTGTCGGAACGGTGATGACAGGCGACCGTCGAGCGAATTACGGATTTGTTATCCAAGGGGAGCGCTGACCTGTTTAAAAACAAGGGTTGGGAGTTGTCTCGATTCTCCCTGGCGTTTTTTTTGAATCCGAGAATACTCGGTCAACGTAAGAAACGGTGCCGATGCGGGAGTCCTGGACACGGATTTTCCTCCTTGGCCTGCTTGTCGATTCTTCTTTGGCATTCGGCATTGCCTTAACGCCGGCGAGTGAGACCGAGCGGAACAACTCGTTTGCCGCATTCACTCCTCGCACTGCACATATTGCTTAGGCACAACGATAATCACCGGATACGTTCCCCTGTCGAGTTCCACGCGCGCAACCACAGCCGTTATCG
>DASPZL010000607.1:0-10611 GCA_035636295.1 Paraburkholderia sp. | reverse complement strand
GCTGCCAACCGCAACCCCAGCTATCGACGCGCCCAGCATCGCACCCGCGAACTTCCGTCTGGTTATCATTTGCCGCCCCTTGTGTGAAGCCGCAACTATCGGTTTTCCGCCGGCCGCTGACAAACGATGATAAGTTAGTCGATTCACAAGAAAATCTTATGCCTTCTCCATGAGACCGTATCTTCCGCTGAACGCGCTGCGCGCCTTCGAATCGTCCGCGCGGCATTTGAGCTTCACACGCGCCGCGCTTGAACTGAACGTCACGCAGGCGGCCGTCAGCCAGCAGGTCAGAACGTTGGAAGAGCGATTGGGCACCGCGCTCTTCAAGCGTCTGCCGCGCGGCCTCGCGATGACCGACGAGGGTCTCGCTCTGCGCCCGGTCCTCACCGACGCGTTCGATCGCATCGAGGCCGTGCTCAAGCGATTCGAAGGCGGCCACCTTCACGAGGTGTTGACGGTCGGCGTGGTGGGCACGTTCGCGGTGGGCTGGCTGATGCCGCGCCTCAAATCGTTTCGCGACGAGCATCCGTTTGTCGAATTGCGGCTTCTGACGAACAACAATCTGGTCGATCTCGCCACCGAAGGCCTCGACTTCGCGATCCGCTTCGGCGACGGCACGTGGCCCGGCTCGCTCGCCACGCGGCTGCTCGATGCGCCGCTCGCGTTATTGTGCACGCCCGAAATCGCCGCGCGTCTGTCTGCGCCGGAGGATCTCGTCAACGAAACCTTGCTGCGTTCCTATCGCGCCGACGACTGGATGAGCTGGTTCACCGCAGCCGGCATCCCGCCGCGGCCGATTCGCGGACCCGTGTTCGATTCGTCGCGGCTGATGGTGGAAGCGGCGATGCAAGGAGCAGGTATCGCACTCGCGCCCACGCTGATGTTCGATCATGAGATCAACACGGGGCGGCTGGTGCGCCCCTTCGAGGTGGAAGTGCATGCCGGCAGTTACTGGCTCACATGGTTGAAGGGCAAACCGATGACGCCGGCCATGCTGCTGTTCAGCCAGTGGATCGCGAACGAAGCGGCCTCGCACATGCAAAGCTGGCAAAGAGGCTAGGCAAGCGCCCTGCGGAGATGGCCGTTCATTGCAGGACGCTCTGCTTGCGGCGGGAATACGTTCCACGAACCGTCGTCGTGACGAAAGAAGAAGATCGACAGCAAGCCGCCCGGCCGCAGCGCTTCCACGCAGACATAACGCTGATGTTGCGAAGCGCGGTGGCAAAACTGCACGACGCGCGCGGGCATCGAGGGGGTCGGTGCGAGCCATTTGTCGACGGCCCAGTGCAAGGTCTTTTCTGCTGCAGACATGACGTTCTCCTTGAATCCTTGAATGCTTTCCCACTGGTTCACATCAACTGAGCGGCAATCTGAGCACCGTGAGCGCCCTTCGCTCCACTTTCGACAAAAGCCTTCACGAGACACACCAGCGCAAGTACTCCAACGCGCGGATGCCGCAAGCAGCAATGCACCTGTTCGCTGCGGCTTTCGCCGAGCAGGCACCACGCACAGAAGTGCTCGCAGTTGTTGGTCAACAGGCGGTAGTGGTTTTCGCCGAGACGGGAGCGCGCACGGCGCACGGCTTCGTCACCGACGTAGCGAGCGCTCGGCGCCGCACGGACCGTCAATGGATGACCGGCGGCGAAGCGTTCCAATTCCACTTCCTCGACCGGGCCGCGCTGCGTCGAACTTGCGAAGCCGGCGTAATGCACCACGCGGCCATTGCCCACATAAATGCCGTGGTGTTCGTAACCGCGCCGTTGCGTGACGAGATGCGCGCCGATCGGCAGCTCGATGATCGACGCTTCGGCGCCGCGTTCATCGCTGCCTTCGCTGCTCGTCTGAAGAAGATGGGTGTTCATGGCTGGCCTCGTTTCGATTTCCAACACTGTTGCGAGGTTATTTGCATCATCCGGGCCATGCGCCGGAAAACCTTGATTTAAAGGGCTGACAGAGATAACGAGGCGCCCGGAGCGAGCCGAGTGTGCGTTGTGAGCCGACAGAATTCGCACTGATGTGTTGGCGAATGGCGATCATTGCAATCGGCCGCAGCGGTTCCCGTCTATTGATGACGCGCCGCGAGTCGGTTGAATGTGTTGGGCGCCGCACCGTTTTGAGTTCAAACGTGTTGGCTGCAAGCCAACCTGTAAACGCGGCCATGACCATGCGCCGCGTGCGTCGACGCGCGCGATCGCCGCGCCATCAACGTGTTGCGAGAAAGCGGGGGCGTGAGCCGCAAATTGGCATGGCACTTGCGCCATCACGTTCAGATCCATTTAAACCACGCGCCTTGCGCACGCGGCAACCGGAGAACGACATGGCTTCCATCACAGTGAATGACCTCTCGCTGAACCTCGCGCTCGATCGTAAAGCGATGGCGGCGATCCGAGGCGGCGGCGGTGCGCCGTGGGTGTACGGCTGGATTCAGCCCTATGTGCGGGAAACACCTAGCATCGGGCCGGTCGTCAACCTGTACGAGGTCTCCAACAACTTCTATGCTAACCAGATGATCAACCAGTTCCAGTCGGTCGACGTACGCAACACCGGCGCAAACTCGAACATCACAGTCTCCCCCGACGCCCGCAATAGAAACGATATGGTGTAGCCGTTGTGACCTGTGCGAGCCAATTTCGATGGACGTCGTCCGCGCGTTCCGACGCCGGACGCGTCCGTGAAATCAACGAAGACGCCTGCCTCGACCAGCCCGAGCTCGGACGCTGGGCCGTCGCCGATGGCATGGGCGGACACGCGGTCGGCGATCTGGCGAGCCGTCTCGTGATCGATTCGCTAAGCCGGCTCGCGCCGCCGGTCAGCATGAAAACCTTCGTCGCCGACGCGCGTACGCGGCTGCAAAAGGCCAACCGCCAATTGCGTGACGAAGCCGCGCGACGCCGGGTTCAACGCATTGGGAGCACGGTTATCGTGCTGCTTGCATGCGACCGCTTCTGCGCCTACGTCTGGGCCGGCGACAGCCGCCTCTATCTGTATCGCGAAGGACACTTGCGGCAATTGACGCGCGATCATAGCCAGGTGGAAGCGCTGAAGTCGCTCGGTGTCATCACCGACGAAGAGGCGCGGCATCATCCGGCGCAGCATATGATCACGCGTGCGGTGGGCGCCACCGATCTGCTGGAACTCGACGACGACGCCATCGAAGTCGCGGACGGCGACATCTTTCTGTTATGCAGCGACGGTCTGAGCAACGAAGTCAGTGATGATGAAATGCTGGCGGTTCTGACGACGGCGGCGTGCGAGAACGCCTCCGAGGAACTGGTCGATCTGGCTCTCGCGCGAGGTGGCCGCGACAATATCACCGCGGTGGTCGTGCGGGCTGAAGATCCCTATGCGTCCGACAAAACCTTGCTGAATCCGGCGCCTTGAATGCGCAGTCTCGAGGTTCAGCTCTCGCTCTCTTCCTCGTCGCCCTCATCGGCGCCGTTCCTGCTTGTGGGCGGCATGTTCCGGTTGCGAAAATCCTTGGAATGCAAGCCGTGCTTCTTTAGAAGCATCTGCAAATGCGAGCGGTTCATGTCGATGCGCCGCGCCAGTTCGGCGACAGTGCCGCTCACTTCACGAAGGCCGCGCTCGAGAAAGGCTTTTTCCGCGTCGTCGCTGGCAGCACGCTTGGCGTCGCTCAACGACATCAGATTCGCCACGCTGATCGGCTGCTGACCCGGCGTCGCCGCGTTCGCTGCGGCGGCAGCCGAACCCGGCGCCGCGGGCCGCATATCCACCGGCAGATGATCGACATCCGCCATGTCACCGGCGAGGCACGACACGCGATACATCACGTTGCGCAGTTCGCGGATATTGCCGGGATACGCATAGTTCAGCAGAAAGTCGCGTAAACGCGGGGTTAATCGCACAGGCCGGCGCTTCAACGTGCCGGCTGCCTCGTCGCCGAACCACGCGATCAGCAGCGGTATTTCATCGCGACGCTCACGCAGCGGCGGCAAAGTGACGTGAATCACGCTGAGCCGGTAGAACAGGTCCTCGCGAAACTTGCCCTCTTCGCTGAGTTGCCGCAGATTGCGATTGGTCGCCGCGACGATGCGCGTATCGACGGCAATGGTTTCGTCAGAGCCTACGCGCTGAATCTCGTGCGCTTCCAGCACGCGCAGCAATTTCACCTGGCCCGCCAGCGGCAACTCGCCGATTTCGTCGAGAAAGATCGTGCCGGTATGCGCGCTTTCGAATTTTCCCTTGCGGTCATTCGAGGCGCCGGTAAACGCACCCTTGCGATGCCCGAACAATTCCGATTCCAGCAGATTTTCGGGAATCGCGCCGCAGTTCACGGAGATGAACGGCTTATCGGAGCGCGAGCCGTTCGCGTGAATCACTTTCGCCATCAGTTCCTTGCCCGTGCCGCTTTCACCGTCGATCAACACCGGCAAATCGGTGGGCGCCGCTTTCTCGGCGATTTCGAGCGATTCGAGCAAGCGCGGATTGTCGCCGAATGTCCCTTCGAAAATGAAACTGCGCTCGAGCAACGCCTTCCTGCGCGCGCCGCGCGACTGGTCGGCACGCTCCTCCGGCTCGGCGGCCACCGCCGCTTGCACGAAACGCTCCTTGTGGGAAAGCTGCATCACCTCGTCGCGTAACGAAGTGGCTTGCCTGAGCAGCTTGTCGATATCCGCACGCTCGAGCCGCGACGACCAGCGCAGTGTCGAGCGCAAAATCTCGATCCGCTCAATCAGCCCCGCGTATGAAATCGCCGGGCTGGCCTCTTCAATCTGGTCGAGTATCTTCATCATCATGTACTCAGCTGTTTCTGGACCAGTTGGTAATACATGCCGCCGCGCTGAATCAGTTCATCGTGACGGCCCTGTTCGACGATCGCCCCTTCATACAGCACGAGAATCTTGTCCGCACGCATGATGGTGCTGAGCCGATGCGCGATGATCACGGCCGTGCGGCCCTTCAGAATGTCGTGCATATTGCCGAGGATATTGCTTTCCGATTGTGAATCCAGCGCCGAGGTCGCTTCGTCGAATACGAGTAGACGCGGATCGTGATACAGCGCGCGTGCAATGCACAGCCGCTGAATCTGCCCGCCGGACAAACCAATCCCGCGTTCGCCGACAATCTGCTCGTAGCCGAGCGGCATCTTGCTGATAAACGCATGCGCGTCGGCCATCTTCGCCACTTCCTCGATGCGGCGCCGATCGGGCGCATCGTCGCCGCTCGCGATGTTCTCCGCGATCGTGCCGGAAAAGAGCAAATTGCTCTGCATCACATAGCCGATCTGCGCGCGGTAGTAGCTTTTATCGACCACGCCGAGATCGTAACCGTCGATGGTCATTTTGCCCTCGCTCGGCGTGTAGAAACCCACCAGCAATTTGGCGAGCGTGGTTTTGCCCGACCCGCTGCGTCCGACGATCGCCACCAGCTCGCCAGGCTTGATGTCGAAGCTGATGTTTTCCAGCACGTACGCCGAATCGTTGTCGCCGTAACGGAAATAGACACCGCTGAAGCTGATTTCGCCCTGCAGTTCGGGCAGCATCACACGCGAGGGCAAATCCTGCGGCTTCTGCTCCGGTTCAATATCGAGCACGTCGCCCAGGCGCTCCATCGCCACACCCGCGTCGTTCAACATGCTCCACAAGCCGACCAGGCCCATCAGCGGACCCAGCACACTGCCCATGAACGCATTGAACGCGATCAACTGACCGATCGTCATCTCGCGCGCCAGTACCAGATTCGCGCCGACCCAGAGAATCGCAATCGTCGTCGCGGCATTCAGCAATTGGCTGCCGAGTCCGACGAGAATGTTGAATGCGTGCGCGCGGTACTGCACTTCAAGCGCTTTCGCGTACTTCTTCTCCCAGCGCAATCGCACCGGCCGCTCGATGCCCATGCCCTTGATGGTCTCCACACCGGCGAGCGCTTCCATCAGGAACGATTTCGAATCAGTCGACGCGGTGAACACCTCGCGCGCATAGTTCTTGATCTTCGGCGTGGCGAGCAAGGTCAGCGCCATGATCGGAATCACAAATGCGATCAACACCAGCGTCATCTTCACGTTGTAGACGAACATGATCGTGAAATAGATGAACACCATCAGGAGATTCAGTGCGGTGGTAACCGTGGATTCAGTGAGGAAGGCCCGGATCGTCTGGTTCTCCTGGAAGCGCGCGAAGATGTCCCCGGTCTTGCGCTTCGCAAAGAAAGAAAACGGCAGCGACATGGTGTGCTTGAAGAACTGCGACATCATCGCGAAGTCCATGTTGCGCACCATGAAATTCGCGAGGTACGCGCGAATCGTCGACATCAATTGCGAAAAAACGTTGGCAATGATCAAGCCGCCTATCAGCAGATGCAACAGGCTCACGTTCTGATGCACGATCACGCCGTCCAGAATGTTCTGGATGATCAGCGGCGGAATCACGCCGAGTACCTGAATCACGAACGTGGCGAGAAACAGGTGGCCCAGAATCTTCTTGTACGGCCTGAGATAACCGACAAAGCGTATCCACGGCGAACGCGCGGCAGACATTTGCAGCAGATGCGGCCCGCCGGTAAACAGCAGACACGTACCGCTCCAGCCGCGTTCGAAATCCTCGACGGTCATTTTTCTGAAGCCGATCGCCGGGTCGGCGACCCACACGTAATCCTTGGAGAGACCGTACACCACGACGTAATGGTAACCCTCCCAATGCACGATGAACGGCAGATCGAAACCGCGCAACGAATCGAACGTGCACTGCACGCCGCGCGCGGTGAAGCCGAGCGATTCGCCCGCGCGTGCGAGACTGTCGAGCGTCGCGCCTTGGGTCGTGACGTTGGCGAGCTCGCGCAATTTGCCGAGCGTCATCGGAATGTTGTAGTGGCGGCACACCATCGCAAGACACGCGGCACCGCAATCCATTTCCTCCGCCTGCTCGACCAGCGCAAAACGCTTGATCACTTTCTCGCCGAATTCCGGCTTGCTTTGCAGATCGAGCATCAGCGGCAACTTGCGCCGCTGTTCGAGCCGCTTTTGCCGCTGCAATTCGCGGTCGCCGTAACGAATCCGCTCGTCCAGTACTTCGCGCAGTTTCGGATTGCGCTCGAGAATGAAGTGGACCGTGCGCTCGGGAATCACCAGCAAGCGCGTATCGGTCGTCGCCACCACCGAGGCCATCTGCTCCTGGCGCATCAAACACGCCTTCTCGCCGAAGATCTCTCCTTCGCCGAGCGTGGCGAGCGTGTAGTCGTGGCCTTCCTCATGACGGACGATGCGCACTTCGCCTTGCCGCACGACGTAGAGCCGCCGGTCGTCGCGTCCGTCCTGTTTGAGAATCTCCTTGCCGGCGGCCACCCGTTTTACGCCGACGCTGCGCACATACTCTTCGAGTTCCGCCTTGTTCAGTTTGCCGCGCAGATCGAACAACTGCGCGACGAAACCGCCGGCCGAATTGATCGCCACATAGCTCGCGACAAACGCCAACGCGGCGGGATTGCCCGCCATCACCGGTTCGATCGCCGCGCGCGGAATGAACAGCAACTCGGTTTTCGCCGACGCCCGCACCGACGCTTCGTGAACATAGGCGCGCAACATCGCGATGTCGGCGAAAATCTCGCCGGCCTTGCGCACGCCCATGCTGGTTTCCTTGCCGTGCTCCTCGATGAAGATGCGTACGGAACCCGAGCGAACCACATACAGACCATCAGCCGTCTCGCCCGCGGAACACACGGTTTCGCCAAACGAATAGAAGCGCGCTTGCGCATATTCGGCAAGACGCTCTATTTCGTCGCGCGAAAACGGCGAGAGAATTTCCACCGAGGTGAGAAATTCCGCGGCGGAAGGCGCGGTCTGGGGTGCATCCATGTGCTTGCGGACCTCGATTCGGCTTTATGTTGCGTTGTTACTTCGTTGGTTCGCTGGTTCGCTGCGTCGGACTGCGCGGATCGGCTATCGCGCTTCGATCACGTGCTCCTGGGCGCGCGCGATCAGCCAGCTTTCGCGCAAGAGCCGCCTGACTTCCGAGGCGACGTCCGCATCGAGCGTGGCCGGATACTTGGCCGTCACGGCGAAAATCTCGAAGCACGAGCGATCCGCCGACGGAAACGGCCCAAGCAGATCGCCCACCGCCGCGTTGAAAATCTTCGCTTCAATATCCGGCTTCAATGAGCCGCGCAGCACCTTGCCGATCATGCCGCCCGCTTCGCGCGTATCCGCAATCGAATGCTCGCGAGCCATGTCGGCGAAACTGTCGGGATCGTCGTGCAGATATGAGATCATTTCCTTCGCCTTGCCCTCACTGTCGAGCACGATGTGGCCCACTTCGATCGCATCGAACTTCGGCGAATTCAGCGCGAAGTAATCTCTGATCGCGGCCTCGTTGCCGACCTCGTCGAGCATCTTCTCCTGATACAGCCCGTCGGTGATGAACGCCTCGAACTCGTCGAGACTCACGTTGAGCGCATCGAGGTACTGATTCATATCTGTCGCGCGATGCAAGCCGCGCACGCGGCGAAACTGATCGGCGCGCTCCTGGATTTCTTCCGCGTTCACGGCAATGCCCTGCTTCTTTGCGGCGTGCACCGTGAGCTTGTCGCGCACGATCTGCTCGATCAGGCTCTCGAACTGGCCGGTCAATTTCAAAAGACGAATGAACTCGGCCACGCCCACCACTTCATCATCGATTCTCACTATCGCGGTCATGTCATCCGCTCCTTTAATTGACGTGTGATCCGCACGGTCAACCCGCAACCTGTCTGAACGGATCGAGACCCAGATCGATCAGGCGCCGCTCGCGCACCACGATCTCCGCGCTTGCCGTCATACCGTAGCGCAACGGATAACGCGTGTCGGCGATCTGGTAGTAGTTCTTGTCGAGCGTGACGCGGCCTTCGTACACCGGCTGCTTGTCCTGCAAGGACGGCTTGGTGGCCGGCGAAATATAGGCGAGCGTGCCGCTGATCAACCCATAGCGCTGGTAAGGAAACGCGTTGAATTTCAGCTTGACCGGCAGGCCTTCGTGCAGAAAAGCACGGTCGTGTTCGGCGATTTCGATCTTCAGAACGGGCCGCGCGTCTTTCGGCGCAATGCCGCCGAGCGGCGCGTTCGCCTGAATCTTGTCACCGCGCTGAGTCGACGTGACATCGGTGATGACGCCCGCAACCGGCGCGAGGATCAACAGAAAATTGTCCTTGTCGATGTTCTCAAAGCGAATCCGCGCGGCGGCTTCCGACACAAGGCGCGCCGTTTGCAATTGCAGACGCAGCTTGTCTTGCGCATCCGTGATGTCGCGCACCGCGGCGTCGTACTGAAGCTGCAAGTCGACGGTCTGCTGCCCGCTGGTCTCGAGTTGCGCGTTCGCCTGCGCATACTGGTGGCTCAGGCGGAAATCCAGTTCCGCGAGTTTCGATTGCGCGACGCGGTACGCGTTATCCGCTTCCATCGCGGCAGTGCGTTTCTGCTCCACCTGCAATTCAGCAATACCGCCACCGCCAGGCTGCGCGAACAGGCGTGAGTAGCGGTCCAGTTCCTGACGCGCCGCCTCGCGTGTGCGGCGAGCGTTGTCGAGCACGCTGCGCGCTTCGTCGAGTTCGGCCTTCTGTCCTTCCGCGAGCTTGGTCGTGCCTTCAGACAGACGGTTTTCGTGCTGGCGCGCTTCCACCTCTAACTGCGCCTTGAGCGCGGCGGCCTTGCGCACCATTAGCGCCTTCTTCTCGGGAAACTGCTTCCAGTCGCGCTCGGCGTCTTCGAGTTTGAGCTGCGCTTGCAGTGCGTTGCTGGCCGCCTCGATCGCGCCGCGCGCATTCAGCCGCGCGAGCACGTCGCCTTTCGACACCGGCTGGCCCTCGGCGATATACAGGTCGGCCAGTTCGCCGTCGATCGGCGCATAGATGCGGCGCACTTCCGATTCCGGCGACAACGTCCCCTGTGCGCTGACGATCACATCCGCGCGTCCCACGAACGACCACAGCAAGCCGGCCAGCACCAGCGCGACCATCGCCCAGATCAGCGCGCGCGCGAGCCGCACCGGTTCAGCGGTCAGAATTGCGATGCCTTCGACGCTGTGGTCTTCCAGCGCCTCCGACAGCGGTCTAGGGTGACTGTCGCGCTTCACTCTGCTCGCCTCCGATCAACGCCAGTTTCGCCTTCAGCAGTCCAGGGTCCAGCACCATGCGCAGTTCCGTCAGTGAACGGCGCTGCAAATTCGTTTCAGCTTCGATGTCCGCGAGCAGACGGTCGAAGTCGGCGGGATGGTCGGCCTTGAGTTGCGTGTAGATACGCATGCCTTGTTGCGCGGCGGCTTGCGCCTCCGAGAGCAGACGCGCCTCATTGCGGAAACCGGACGAAATCCCGGCCTCGAGCCGTTGCGTGCCGCCAATCGATCCACTCGCGCGGTATTGCTTCCACAGGCTTTGCGCGCGCAGCAGCAGATCTTGCGCGCGAGCCAGCGCTTTGTCGTGCAACGCGACGACGTCTTTCTGAATCGATTGCACGAACCATGCGTCCGTTGTCGGATCGAGACTGGCGTAAAACGACAGCAAGCGTTGGTCGTAGTCCTTGCCGCCGCGCGTCTTCTGCAAATCCGCGAATTGATCGAGCAGTGCTTTCTTGTGCGCCAGTTCAGCGGCGAGCACATCCGACCACGGACCGGCGGGCATCGCCTGCAA
>DASPZL010000606.1:0-34735 GCA_035636295.1 Paraburkholderia sp. | reverse complement strand
GATCGCCGCCTGAAAGATGGGCCGCGCGCGTTCTTCGTCGAGCGTCCATTCGTGGGTGCCCGACTGCGGATCGCCGAAGGTCATGCAGCCGAGGCACAGTTGCGAAACCTGCAAGCCGGTACGGCCGAAATTCACATACTTCATCTGCCAACACTCCCGATCGTGATGTCTGCCGCAGCGTCAGAAACCGTGGTTGATACCCACGGAGAATGCGAGCTGGTGCGGCTGGCCGGTCGCATTCAGCGTCTTGTTGGTCACGTAGGTGCCCGAGAATTTCGTGTAGTCGAATTCGGCATAGAGCCGCGTCGACTTCGACAGCGAATACGCGATGCTCGCGAGTCCCTGGCTGCGCTTGCCGCTCGTATTGGGCAGGTCAGTGATGTAGTATGCCGCGCCCAAGCTGATGAACGGATTCACCTGATACGTGAGGCCGCCCCAGTAGTTGAGCGTGCGCGCATCCGGCGCGGGCGGCGCGGAATCCCTGTTCTCGTTCATGTAGCCGCCCGCGAGACGCAGCGCGCCGAATGTCAGCGCCGCGCCGACCACGTAGTAGTTGTCCGGCTGATACGTCATGCCCGTGAGCACCGTGCGGTAGATGTAGGCGCCGCCAATGTTCACCGGCCCCCAGCTGTACTGCGCGCCCGCGCCGCGCGCCGAGCCGGCGTTGAAATCGCCCGCCATGCCGCCGAACGAGTTCTCGACGCGCACGCGCAGCGGGCCGAACTCGCCGGTGTATTTCGCGTCGTTATTGAAGCGCGTCCCGTCGGTGGCCGGCGTCAGCGGAATGATGCCGGGATAGGCGAACATGAACGGATCGTAGTCGTAGACCACGTCGTGCGCGATCGTGTACTGGCGGCCGAAATCGACCGATCCGAACCAGCCGCCGATACCCACGTAGGCGCCCCGGTTGAAGACCACGCCGTTGGCGTTGTCGTACGCGCCGTTGCCGAGATTGAAGCCGCTCTCCAGCCGGAAGTGCGCGTCGTATCCGCCGCCCAGATCTTCCTTGCCGATGAAATCGAGCCGGTTCGACGTGAACAGGCCGTTCGAGTTCATCGAGAACTGATCGCCGAGGCCGGTGCGCGTATAGCGGATGCCGCCGTCGACCACGCCCGTGAGCGTGACCGACGACTGCGCATGTGCGATGCCAGTGAGCTGCCACGCGGCCATCAGTACCGATAGCTTTTTGATCATCTGCTACCTTCGATATATAAAGCGGGATGACTCCCGGGGCCGGCGTCGCGCAGCGTGTGCCTCGCATCGGCCGATGAACGGGCTGCGCGTCAGCAAAGCGTGGCGGCAGCGACCCGATATATTTCAAAGTACGTATCAGATGTTTTTTCGTTGCGTTGCATGATTGTCTCCTTGACGTCGCCTCGATGGTTCGAGGCTGATTGTTTTGCTTGGGGCCTGCGTCCGTTACCGCTTCGCCGAGCGGTTGATCCTGCTGTACACCTTCTCTGCGTTGCCGCTGAAAATCTTCTCCTTATCCGCCACGCTCAGCCATTCGACCTGATCGATATAGCGCCGCGTGTCGTCATAGTGATGACCGGTCTCAGGATCGATACCGCGCACCGCGCCGACCATCTCCGATGCGAAGAGAATGTTGTCGGCAGGAATCACCTTCGTCAGCAAATCGATGCCCGGCTGGTGATACACGCAGGTATCGAAGTACACGTTGTTGAGCAGCAGTTCCTTGAGCCGCGGCAGCTTCATGTCCTGCGCGAGACCGCGATAACGTCCCCAGTGGTACGGCACCGCGCCGCCGCCATGAGGAATCACGAACTTGAGCGTCGGGAAGTCCTGAAACAGCTTCGAGGTCAGGAACTGCATGAACGCGGTCGTATCGCCGTTGATGTAGTGCGCGCCGGTCGCATGAAAATTCGGGTTGCACGAGCCGCTTACGTGGATCATCGCGGGCACGTCGAGCTCCACCATCTTTTCGTAGAGCGGATACCACCACTTGTCGGTCAGCGGAGGATCGGCCCAATGGCCGCCCGACGGGTCCGGGTTCAGATTGCAGCCGACGAAACCGAACTCTTCGACGCAACGCTCCAGCTCGGCAATGCAGTTGTCGGGTTTGACGCCGGGACTTTGCGGCAGTTGGCATACGCCAATGAAGTTCTCGGGGTACAGCTCGCAGACACGGTAAATCAGTTCGTTGCAGTGTTCTGACCAGTGACGGCTGGTCGTTTCGTTGCCGATGTGATGGCCCATGCCGACCGCGCGCGGCGAGAAGATCGTGCGGTCGGTGCCGCGTTCGCGCTGGATCTTCAGTTGAGCGGTTTCGAGACTCTCGCGGATTTCATCGTCGCCGATGTGCAGATCGCCTTTTTCCGGCGTGTGGTGCTCCGAGCACAGGCAGCCGACCTGATGCTTGCGGAACTCGTCGAGTTGACGCGGGGCGGTCGTGTAATGACCGTGACAGTCGATGATCATGCCAGTGTTCCTCTTCGATGGCGGGTCTTCCGCGGGTCATGCCGCAGCGGGGTCGACGAACAGTTCGTCCACCGCGTAGTGCCTGGGCAGCAAACCTTGCTGATACGAGTACTGGATCAGCGCTTCGATCGCGGGTCGGTTCGGTTCGATGCCGAGCGGAAGCGGATCGCCGACGATCTCGGCCATCTTCCGATAGTGGCGGTCGACGTCGGTCTTGATCTCGCCGCGTTCCAGCTGCTCCAGATAGAGCGCCTTCGATTGCGAGAACGCGTCCAGCAGCGCCTTTGCGAGCCACGGATGCTTCGCCAGCAGTTCGTCCTTTACGACGATGAGCCCATGCAGCGGATAGATGCCCGTGCGTTTGAACCAGTCCTTTTCCGCCGTGAGCGTGTCCGGGAACATCTCGGTGTAAGTCGGCGCCTGCTGCGTCTTCGACGCTTCCCAGCCCTCTTTCGGCGCACCCGAGCGGCCGATGCCCGCGGGCCCGGTGAAGGCCGCCTGCAGGCTGCCGTCGGCCATCATGCTGACGAGCGACTGCCCTTGCGGCGCATGCACGACGTTGGACGGCAGGCGCAGCGAGGCGACGTGTTCTTCGTCGTCGACCACCCAGGTCACCTTCGAGATATCCACGCCGCAATCGTTCTGCAGGATGCCGCGCGTCCAGATGCCCGTCGATACCGAATAGGC
Organism: Paraburkholderia sp.; assembly: GCA_035636295.1. Lineage (GTDB taxonomy): Bacteria > Pseudomonadota > Gammaproteobacteria > Burkholderiales > Burkholderiaceae > Paraburkholderia. The sequence continues at coordinate 31,609 of DASPZL010000606.1, read as the reverse complement.
GCGCACGCCGGCCTTCTTGCCTTCGAGATCCTTCGGCTCGCGGATTCCCGCATCGTCGCGATATACGAAACCGCCGTGATGGAAGCGGCGGAACACGAAAACGGGCAGCGCCTTGAAGGGCGCGCCGGCGGCGCGCGCGATCATGTAGGTGGCGGGGGCCATCTCGCATACGTCGAACTCGACGTCGCGCACCATCCGGCGAAACGCGGCGATGATCGGCGAAATCTCGACGAAGTCCGGCGCGACGCCTTCGATAGGCGCGCGTCCGTCCTTCATTGCAGCAGTGTGTCCATACGTCGCAATCGCGATCTTGAGCGGTAACTTGTCGTTTGGCATGAGCGTGATGTGTGTTTCGTAAAGGTGGAGTGAAAGCGTGAACGTCGAAGCGGTCAGCGCGAGGCGTCGTTCCTCACTGCCTCCTCGAGCGTGTCGACATAACGCAGGCCGAGGCGCTCGAGTTGCGGACGCATCGAATTGATGTCGAGTGACAGTTCGCCGGACCTCAGCCGCTCGCGCGAACGACTTTCCTTCTCGAGTCGCTGCTGCGCGGCTCTCGCGACGGCATCGGCTTCGGCTTGCGGCACAATCACCACGCCGTCGTCGTCCGCGACCACGACGTCGCCTGCGTAAACCGTCACGCCTGCGCAGACCACCGGCATGTTCACGTTGCCGAGCGTCGCCTTCACGGTGCCCTTCGCAGACACGGCGCGCGACCAGACCGGAAAACCCATCTCCTTGAGCGGTCCCACATCGCGGCAGCCCGCGTCGATCACGAGACCGCCTGCTCCGCGGCTTTGCATCGACGTGCCGAGCAGTTCGCCGAACATGCCGTCGGTGTTGTCGGCGGTGACCGCCACGACCATGATGTCGCCCGGACGGCACTGCTCGATGCCGACATGGATCATCCAGTTATCGCCTGGCTGCGCGAGCACGGTCACCGCGCTCCCCGTTGCTGCGGCGCCTTGATAGATGGGCCGCATATACGGCTTCATCAGACCGATACGTCCCATCGCCTCGTGGACGGTCGCGGTGCCGGCCGCCCGCAGCGTCGTGATGGCTTCATCGCTCGCTCGCTTAAAATTTCGGATAACTACTGTTTTCATAAATTTCGGCTCCCGTCTGTCCAAAATTTTCCTGAAGCATTACTGATGCGGGATGCCTGCCTTGTCGATGACGGCCTTCCACTTGTCCTGATCGTTCTTCAGGCGCTGCGTCATCTCGGCGGGCGTGCTCGACCGTGCCTCCGCGCCGAGATCGAGCAATTTCTTCCGCACGTCGGGCGTGGCGACGGCGGCGGCGACATCCTTGGCGAGTGCATCGACGACCGCATCGGGCGTGTCGGCCGGTACGCTCAGGCCGTTCCACGAAGTCGCTTCGTATCCCTTGAGGCCGCATTCGTCGAGCGTCGGGACGTCGGGCAGACCGGCGAAGCGCTTCTCTGCGGTCACGGCCAGCGCCCGCAACGATTGCGATTTGATCTGCCCGATCACCGATGGCACGATCTCGAACGCGGCCTGCAATTCGTTGCCGCGCAGCGCCGTGACCACCTGGCTCGTCGAGTCGTAGGGAATGACCTGCATATCGATGCCCGCTTCCGACTTGAACAAGTCCGCGGCGAGGTTCTGCGTGCTGCCCGTCGCGATCGTGCCGATGTTGGTCTTGCCCGGATGCGCCTTCGCATAAGCGATGAGATCGGCGACCGTCTTGAACTGCGACTTGCCGTCCACGAGCAGCACGAGATCGAAGAACGCAATTGTCGATACGTGCTTGAAGTCGCTCAGCTTGTACGGCAGATTCTTGAAAAGCTGCGTCGATACGGCCGTGCCGGCGCCGAGCAGGAAGACGGTGTAGCCGTCGGGTTTCGAGTGCGCGACCACGGTCGCCGAATTCACGGAGCCCGCGCCGGGACGGTTGAGGATGATCACCGATGCCGTGGTCTGCTGCGTCATCTTCTGCGCGAAGATTCTCGCGGTGAGATCGCCTGCGCCGCCCGGCCCGTATGGCACGACGATGGTCACGGTGCGGCTCGGATAGTCTCGGGCGTAAGTATTGAAGTACGGAAAAAGGCACAGCGCGGCAATGAGCAGCCGCAGATAGCGCGCTATCTCACGGGGCATGTCGTCTCCTTGAAGTGCGGCTTGACTTCGCCGCATCGTTCTCTGATGAGCCGAAGGCACCGGAGCAATGCATGCCTGACATGTCGGCATGCATTCGTCCGGCTGTTTTCGATGGGTGCATCCTCTCACCGCGACATAGCACCGTCCATTGAATTAAAACGGCGACGCGTTAACCTCTTGGTAAAGACGCAGGCCGAATTACGCGCTAGAAGTGGACGCGTGAGCGCCGTGCATGCAGTGCGGATGCGCGTTCAAACCCGCGACTCGCACTCCTGCCGCAGATGTTCGACGAACGCCTGCTGCACGGCGGCGCCGAGCCAGTCGCTACGCGACGGTATAGCCGGCTGCACGGTCCGCCTCGGACGTCTGGAGTTCCAAAACGATGCGTCGCGCAGATCTCCGGGCCTCACCGGCCTCGGCGGAGCAATCGGTGATCGTCCCGCATGCCCACAATGCACGGATAAGGTGCCGATTCGGCATGCCTGGTGCGCGCCGTCACCGGAGCGGGGCGGAAACCTGCTGCGCCACGCCGAAATGCGGCGATTTTCGTTTGGCACATTTCTCGCTTGGGAGGAAGTGCAAGGAGCCGGTGCATCATCCGGTTCAGTACACAATCTGGAAATGGACGGCTAGGGTTCCGGCCTGCTTCACGCAGGTGCTGGTCCGAGAGCTGTCGACCTCAGGCGAGGTTACACGGCGGGACAAAAGCCCGGGAGAGAACGCGATGTTTGCGCTGCTCCCTGCCGTCGCTAACCGTCCCTTCCGAGGTCAACCTCATGCGCAAGCTCGTTCGCTTTCTCGGCATCGCTGCCGTCTCCCTCGCCGCCTTCGCCTCAACCTCCTCATTTGCCGCTGGCCGCACCGACTTCAAGGTGTGCTGGACCATCTATGCGGGCTGGATGCCGTGGGGTCAAGCGAAAACCCAAGGCATCGTCTCCAGGTGGGCCAAGAAATACGGCATCAACGTCGATGTCGTGCAACTGAACGACTACGTCGAATCCATCAATCAGTACACTGCCGGCAAGTTCGACGGCTGCGCGATGACCAACATGGACGCGCTGACCATCCCGGCCTCGGGCGGCGTGGACTCGACGGCGTTGATCGTCAGTGATTATTCGAACGGCAACGATGGCGTGCTCATCAAGGGTAAGGGCAAGCAGATTGCCGACCTTAAGGGCCAGCAGATCAATCTGGTCCAGTTCTCGGTATCGCACTATCTGCTTGCACGCGCCCTCGAGAGCGCGCATATGAGCGAGCGAGACCTTAAAGTGGTGAACACATCCGATGCCGACATCGCCGGTGCGTTCGCCACGCCGGCCGTCCACAACGCGGTGACGTGGAACCCCATGCTTGCAGATCTGAAGGCGCAGCCGAATGTCAGCGAAGTTTTCGACTCGAGCAAGATCCCTGGCGAAATCATGGACATGATGGTCGTCAACACCAGGACGTTGAACGACAACCCGGCGCTCGGCAAGGCGCTGACGGGCGCATGGTTCGAGATGGTCGCGTTGATGCGAGCCAATAACGCTGACAGTACCGCCGCGCTCACCGCGATGGCGAAAGCATCGGGCACCGATCTCGCGGGCTTCAAGGGTCAACTGTCGACCACCGCGCTGTTCTACACGCCGAAGACCGCACTCGATTTCGTCACGAGCCCCGACATGCCGAAGATCATGACGCGCGTCGCGCAGTTCTCGTTCGATCACGGTCTGCTCGGACAGGATGCAAAGAGCGCGAACGTGGTAGGCATGGCGTTCGACAAGGGAGTCGTGATCGGCAACAAGAGCAACGTCAAGCTGCGCTTCGATCCGACCTACGTGGAAATGGCTGCTGCCGGCAAGCTCTGAGCCAAACCACACGCATTTCATTAGGCAGGCATCCATGCGATTCATCAATCGACACCCCAACCGAAGCGGCGGCCTGATGCTGCTGTTGCTGCCGTTCATCGTGCTGATGGCGGTCTATTTCACCGGGTCGTCGATACGGCTTAAGGTCAATCCCGATGACAAGCTGCTGCCGAGCGCGGCGCAAATGAGCGACGCCATCAAGGAGGTCGCTTTCAACGAGGACAAGCGCACGGGCGAGTATCTGCTGTGGGCCGACACGGCATCGAGCTTGCGACGGCTCGGCATCGGGCTCGTTGTGAGTGCCGTGATTGCCTTGGTGGCGGCTATCGCGACCGGCTCGTTTCCGCTGGTGAGCGCAACGTTTTCGCCGTTCATCACGGTGATTTCGATGATTCCGCCGCTCGCGGTGCTGCCGATTCTGTTCATCGTGTTCGGGCTCGACGAATTGTCGAAGGTGGTGCTGATCGTGGTCGGTATTACGCCGATGATCATCCGCGATCTGCATTCGCGGGTTCGCGAGATCCCAACCGAGCTGTGGGTCAAGGCGCAGACGCTCGGCGCAACCAGTTGGACCTTGATTCTGCGTCTCGTGCTGCCGCAATTGCTGCCGCGCTTACTGGTGGCGATGCGTCTCTCGCTCTGTGCGGCGTGGCTGTTTCTGATCGCTGCGGAAGCGATTGCTTCGACGGACGGTCTCGGCTACCGCATCTTTCTGGTGCGTCGCTACCTGGCGATGGACGTAATCCTGCCTTACGTCGCGTGGATCACGCTGCTCGCGTGGCTCACCGACGAACTGCTGCGCCGCCTGACGCAATGGTCGTTCCCCTGGTATGGCGGAGGCGCGCGATGATCGAAGTTCGTAACGTCTGGAAGAAATACGGCGATCAGGTCGTGCTCGAACGATTGAACCTTCGCATCAAAGAGGGCGAGTTCTGTTCGATGGTCGGCGCATCGGGCTGCGGCAAGTCCACATTTCTGCGGCTGTTGCTCGGTCAGGAGCGCGCGACGCGCGGCGAGATTCTGCTCGACGGCGAACCCTTGCCGGGTGAGCCCGATGAGCATCGCGGCGTCGTGTTTCAGCGCTATTCGGTGTTCGACCATCTGAGTGTGGTCCGCAATGTGATGCTGGGACTCGAATTGCCGCGCGCGAAGTTCACGGGCCGACTGTTCGGTGCACGGCGGCGTGCGGCGCGTGACGAAGCCGCAGCGATGCTGGAACGCGTGGGCCTCGGCGCGGCGTTGGATAGATATCCCCAGCAACTGTCGGGCGGCATGCAACAGCGCCTCGCGATTGCCCAGGCGCTGATGATGAAGCCGCGCGTGTTGCTGCTCGATGAGCCATTCGGCGCGCTCGATCCCGGCATCCGCAAGGACATGCACGACTTGCTGCTGGGCCTGTGGCGCGAATCGAAGCTGACGATCTTCATGGTCACGCATGACCTGAAGGAAGGCTTCACGCTTGGCAGCCGCGTCCTGGTATTTGACAAGGTCCGTGTCGATCCTCAAGCGCCCGGCGCCTACGGCGCGCGCATCACCTACAACATTCCGCTCGACCACAGCCGCGACTCCGCGTCGTCCATCCATATGGCCCAGGCCGTAGTGGAAGGCGCATCGCGTGTCGAAGCGGTCTCAGCCTAACGGGAATCTTAACAACATGGATTTGCTACTCGAAGAAACCGTCCCCGGCGGCGGCCATGCATCGCTGATCGTCAAGCGCGGCCAGTCGTTGCGCATCACCGATCTGCGCGGCGGCGCGAACGTCAGCGTTATGTTGATCAATGCAACCGAGAAGAGCGAACGGCTCAACCTCCCAGATACGCTGAAGTGCCAGCACACGGCGAAACTCACGGCCGGTCATTGCCTGTACTCCGATATGGGGCGCGTGCTCGCCGCGATCGTCGCGGACACCTGCGGCTGGCACGACAGCATCGGCGGCGTATCGAATGCCGACGAAGTGCATGAACGGTACGGCACAGGCCGTTATCAGGAACTGCGCAATGCGTTCTATCGCAACGGCACGGACAACCTGCTCGTCGAGATGGGCAAGTGGGGACTGGGCATTTCGGACCTGCTGATGACGCTCAATCTCTTTAGCCGCGTCGATGTCACCGATGCGGGCGCATTGAATTTCGTGCCTGGCAATTCGAAGGCAGGCGACTACGTCGAACTGTATGCGCCGATGAACACGCTCGTGGTGCTCACCGCGATCCAGCATCCGCTCGATCCGAATCCCGAATACGCGCCCAAGCCGGTCAAGCTCGCGTTGAGCCATGCGGAGCGCGACGTCGCCGAGCTTTGCCGAACCTCATGCGAGGAAAACGTGCGTGGTTTCATCAATACCGATCGTTTCTTTCTTTAAGCGGGGGCCCGACACCATGACAACGACGCTTACGGTCAGCGACAAACACCCCGAACACGCGGTCTTTCGCGAGACACTCGCGGCCGGTGAACCGTGGCTTCACGAACTGAAAGCCGGGCAGACGCTGCGCATTCTCGATCTCGAGGGCAATCAGGCGGTCGATACACTGTTCTACAGCCTCGCCGATCCGCGCGAACGCTTCGACCCGCAACGCACACTGCGCCGGCAGAAAAGCCTGTACCTGACGACGGGTACTGTGCTGTATTCGAACCTCGGCAATCCGATGCTAACGATCGTCGCCGATACCTGCGGCCGCCACGATACGCTCGGCGGCGCCTGCGCGCAGGAGAGCAACACGGTTCGCTACACGCTGGAAAAGCGCTACATGCACAGCTGCCGCGACAATTACCTGCGCGCCTGTGCACACGACGGACGTTTGTCGAAGCAGGATATCGGCGCGAACATCAACTTCTTCATGAACGTGCCGGTGACGTCCGAAGGCGGTCTTACATTCGAAGACGGCATCTCGGCGCCGGGCAAGTATGTCGAATTGCGCGCGGAAATGAATGTGATCGTGCTGATCTCCAACTGCCCGCAGTTGAATAATCCGTGCAACGCCTATAACCCGACGCCCGCAGAACTGCTGATATGGAACTGAAGCGTATCCGCAACTGGCTTTACTTCGTCATGCTGGTTCGCTCCGGACGATGCTGCACCCGAACGCGCGAACAACTGACCCGCGCAGATCGCTGACACGGACCTCTGCCGCGGACGACCGCGGCATGCAACCCCCACGTGGCGGGACGGCCCGCCCATGAATCCAGTCCCCTCTCATGTTCGAGAAAATCCTGATCGCCAATCGCGGCGCCATTGCGTGCCGCATCCTCAGAACACTGCGTGAACTCGATGTAACCGGTGTCGCCGTCTATGCGGAAGCGGATCGTGCGAGCCTTCACGTGAGCGAGGCGCCCATCGCGCATGGTCTCGGCGACGGTCCGGCCTCCGCCACCTACCTCGACACGGGAAAAATCCTCGAGGTCGCCCGACGCGAAAACGTGCAGGCGATCCATCCGGGCTACGGGTTTCTGTCGGAGAATGCGGCCTTCGGCGAAGCGTGCGAAGCGGCGGGCATCGCGTTCATCGGACCGACGCCAGCCCAGTTGCGGGCGTTTGGCCTGAAGCACACGGCCCGTGGAATTGCCGCGGACGAGGGTGTGCCGATGCTCAACGGCACGGGCTTGCTGGACGACCTCCCCGCCGCACTAGCAGCGGCCGCGGCGATCGGCTATCCCGTGATGCTGAAAAGCACGGCGGGCGGCGGCGGCATCGGCATGCGGGTGTGCTGGAACATCGACGAACTGAGCGCGTATTTCGAGGTGGTCAAGCGCCTTGGCCAGAACAACTTCAGCGATGCAGGCGTGTTCCTCGAAAAGTACATCGAGCGGGCGCGGCATCTGGAAGTGCAGGTGTTCGGCGACGGCCGCGGCGACGCAATCGCCCTCGGTGTGCGCGACTGCTCGGTGCAGCGGCGCAACCAGAAGGTGCTCGAAGAGACGCCCGCGCCCTGTTTGCCGGCCGGCATGCCGGCCGCCTTGTGCGACGCCGCGGTGAAACTCGCGAAAGCAGTAAATTACCGCTCGGCGGGCACGGTGGAATTCGTCTACGACAGCACCGCGCAGCAGTTTTATTTCCTCGAGGTGAATACGCGCCTGCAGGTCGAGCATGGCGTGACCGAGCAGGTCTGGGGCGTGGATCTGGTGCGCTGGATGATCGAGCTGGCGGCGGGCACGCTCGCGCCGTTGCAGGAACTCGCGGCGAGGTTGGAGCCGCAGGGGCACGCGATTCAAGCCCGGCTCTACGCCGAAGACCCGGGCCGCGATTTCAAGCCGAGCCCGGGCTTGCTGACCGATGTCGCGTTTGCGCGCGCCGATGGCCGCGCGCTGCGCATCGATACGTGGATCGAGGCGGGCTGCGAAGTGCCGCCCTACTTCGATCCGATGCTTGCAAAGGTGATTGCGTGGTCGCCAACGCGCGAGGCAGCGCGCCTCTTGCTCGCCGACGCGTTGCAGAACACACGAATCTATGGCGTGGAGACGAACCGCGACTACCTGCGGCAGATCCTCGACGATCATCCGTTTGCGTCGGGCGAGCCGTGGACGCGCTGCCTTGAAGGGCTCAAGTATCGGGCGAGCACGATCGAAGTCGTCAGCGGCGGCACGCAGACGACCGTGCAGGATCATCCGGGCCGTCTCGGCTATTGGTCGGTCGGCATTCCGCCGTCCGGTCCGATGGACAACCGTGCGCTGCAGCTCGGCAACCGGCTTCTCGGCAACGACGCAGACGCTGCCGCGCTCGAAATTACGATGAGTGGGCCGACCTTGCGCTTCAACACGGACGCCGTCGTCGCCGTGACGGGCGCGAATCTGCCCGTGCTGCTCGACGATATCGAACAGCCGTTGAACACGACCCTCTTTGTCGCTGCCGGTTCGACGCTCGCGCTCGGCACGATTCGCGGCGTGGGCGCGCGTGCCTGCCTGTGCGTGCGCGGCGGCTTCGACGTCGCGGTATATCTCGGCAGCCGCAGCACCTTCACGCTCGGCCAGTTCGGCGGACATGGCGGGCGAGCGCTGCGTGCGGGCGATGTGCTGCATCTTCATCCATTGCAGGACAAGCGTGCGGGCACAGCGCTCGCCAACGTCCCTGCCCTGGAAACGGTGCGTACGCTGCGGGTGATTTATGGTCCGCACGGCGCGCCGGAGTACTTCAGCCCGCGTTATGTCGAGCAGTTTTTCGATACCGAATGGGAGATCCATTTCAACTCCAGCCGCACCGGTGTGCGTCTGATCGGACCGAAGCCCGGGTGGTCGCGCGAGGACGGCGGCGAGGCGGGGCTGCATCCATCGAACATTCATGACAACCCGTACGCGATCGGTGCGGTCGATTTCACCGGCGACATGCCCGTGATTCTCGGCCCCGATGGTCCGAGCCTCGGCGGTTTCGTTTGTCCGGTGACGGTCATCGAGGCGGATCTTTGGCAAATCGGCCAGTTGAAGGCCGGTGACAAGGTGCGCTTCGTGCCGGTGCGGATCGATGAAGCGCGTGCGGCGGCACGCCAACGTCTGCGTGAATTTCAGACGCTCGAATTCGAGGGGAAACCGGCATTCACGAAGGCAGCAGCGCTCACATCGCCTATCGTCCTCGATACCGGCACGGACCGCGAACGGCTCGTCGCGCGTGTTTCCGGCGACACACATCTGCTGCTCGAAATCGGCCCGACTGAACTCGATCTGGTATTGCGTTTCCGGGGCCATGCGCTGATGCAGTCGCTCGTAGCGATGGCGCTGCCTGGTGTGATAGATCTGACTCCCGGCATCCGCTCATTGCAGATTCACTATCAGCCTGAGAGCCTGCCGCTCTCGCAGTTGCTCGCGATCGTCGAGCGCGCATGGCAGGACGTTTTGTTGCAGAAGGATTTGCGTGCGCCGTCACGGATCGTGCATTTGCCGCTGTCGTGGGACGATCCCGCGTGCCGGCTCGCGATCGATAAATACATGATCACAGTGCGCAAGGACGCGCCCTGGTGTCCGAGCAATCTCGAGTTTATCCGTCGCATTAACGGCCTCGACTCGATCGACGCCGTCAAACAGATCGTCTTCGATGCAAGCTATCTAGTGATGGGGCTCGGCGACGTGTACCTCGGAGCGCCGGTCGCGACGCCGCTCGATCCGCGCCACCGTCTCGTGACGACCAAATACAACCCGGCGCGCACGTGGACGGCGGAGAACTCGGTCGGCATCGGCGGCGCGTATCTGTGCGTGTATGGGATGGAGGGGCCCGGTGGCTATCAGTTTATTGGCCGCACGTTGCAGATGTGGAACCGCTACCGCGAAGTAGCGGATTTCGCGGGGCGACCGTATCTGTTGCGCTTTTTCGATCAGATCCGCTTCTACGAGGTCTCTGCCGACGAATTGCTGCGCATCCGCGCAGACTTTCCGCTGGGTCGATATCCGTTGAGGATCGATGAGACCGAGTTGTCGCTGGCGGACTATCAAACGTTTCTCACGCGCAAATCTGTCGGCATCCAGCAATTCCGTGAGCGTCAGCAAGCCGCGTTTCAGGCCGAACGCGAGCGCTGGCGCGAAGCGGGAACAGCGGAGGAGCGTTTCGACGCGCCGGTCGCCGAGGGCGCGGAACTTGCGCCGCTGAAAGATGCCGAAGTGGCGGTGGACAGCGAGATTGCCGGCAGCCTCTGGCAAGTGCGGGTAGCGTCCGGCGATACGGTCGAGACAGGCGACGTGCTGCTCGTCATCGAGTCGATGAAAATGGAAATCTCCGTGTGCGCACCGTGTGCCGGAACGGTCCGCGAAATTCACGTGGCGCCCGGTTCGCCAGTGCGCGTGGGGCAACGCGTTGCCGTCATCGAACGTCTTTGATTTTTTCAGGAAAAAAACACATGTCTTCATTCGATCTGCGCCTGTCCACCCTGCGCGCCGCTTACCGTGCCCGGACACTCACGCCGCGCAAGCTGATCGGCGAGTTGCTGGCGAGAGCCGCTGCACTGAATCCCGAGTTTCATCTGTTCATCCACCTTCTGAGCGAAGCGGAAGTCGCACCATATCTGGACTGGGTGGAAACACAGGATATCGAAGCATTGCCGCTGTATGGCATTCCGTTCGCGATCAAGGATAATATTGATCTGGCCGGCATTCCGACAACTGCTGCCTGTCGCGCATTCGCCTATACGCCAGCGGAGTCGGCAACGCTCGTCGCGCAGTTGATCGCGCTAGGCGCCGTGCCGCTCGGCAAGACCAATCTCGACCAGTTCGCCACGGGCCTTAACGGCACGCGTTCACCGTACGGGAAGTGCCGAAACAGCGTGCATCCTGACTATCCGTCGGGCGGATCGAGCGCAGGTTCTTCGCTGGCCGTCGCACTGGGCGTCGCGAGCTTCGGGCTCGGCACTGACACTGCGGGCTCGGGTCGCGTGCCGGCAGGATTGAACAACCTCGTTGGTCTCAAGGCGAGCAAAGGTCTGCTTTCGACTGCGGGCGTCGTGCCGGCCTGCCGCACGCTCGATTGCGTGACGTACTTCACTGCAACCGCGCGCGAAGCCAGCGAACTGCTCGCACTAACCGCGCGGGCCGATCCTCGCGATGCATACAGTCGCAAGAACCCGCAATGGAACGACGCACGCGCGTTCGGCAAGCTCTCCACATTCCGGTTCGGCGTGCCGTCGCAACTCGAATTCGCGGGCTGTGCTGAAAGCCCCACGTTGTTTGCGAAGGCTCGCGCGATGCTCGAAGCGGCGGGCGGTGAAGCAGTCGAAATCGACTTCACGCCGTTCGTCGGCGCGGCGAAACTGCTTTATGAAGGCCCTTGGGTCGCAGAGCGCTACAGCGTCGCGGGCGAGTTGATGGAAGCGAACCCGGAGACCGTATTGCCGGTGATTCGCGACGTGCTGGCGAAGGCGCCAGGGGCGACCGCAGTCGAACTCTTCCGTGCACAATATGACCTGCAAGCGTTGAAAGCGATCTGCGACGCGGCTCTTGAGTCACTCGACTTCGTTCTTACGCCGACGTATCCGCGTCCCGTTACGCTGGCAGAGCTGGAACGCGATCCCATCCGGCCGAACTCGTTGCTCGGCTACTACACGAACTTCATGAATCTGCTCGACTATGCTGCCGTCGCGACGCCGACCGCGTTCATGGTGAATGGTCTGCCGTGGGGCGTCACCGTGTTCGGCCGTGCGTTCACGGATCAGTATCTGCTGAGCGTGGCGGATACGTTGCAACGGATGAGCGGTATCGAATGCGTCGGGGGCGGCAAGCCCGATGCGGGCGACCGACCGAAGGCGGTCAGCGATCGGGTACTGGTCGCAGTGTGCGGCGCCCATATGCAGGGCTTGCCGCTCAATCGTGATTTGGTTTGCCGCGGCGCACGCCTGGTGGAGGCTACGCAAACTGCACCGCATTATCGGTTGTCTGTGCTGGCATCCACGCCGGATGGCACGAGGCGGCCCGGCATGCGGCGAGTGTCGGACGGCGGCACGGCGATCGCGATTGAGGTCTGGGAGATGCCCAGTGTGGAATTGGGTTCGTTCATCACGACGATTCCCTCTCCGCTTGCGCTAGGAAAGGTCGAACTGGCGAATGGCGCATGGGTGACCGGCTTTGTGTGCGAATCTTATGGGCTGGAGTCCGGAGCCGATATCACGGAGTTTGGCGGCTGGCGAGCATGGCTCGCCAGCGAGCACACATGACACGCGCGTCGGCCGGATGCGCGGGCGGCGGCGCGACTTTGTCACGTTAAAAGCGTTGGGCTCGGCGTAGTTCGATAGACTAACCTTTCCTCAAAAACCGGACGGATTTTGGCTAAGCTCGGTGAAACAATGCCACGTGGCAAAGCGTTCGCCGAGCTGTTTTCGGTAAAGCGACGCACGCAGTAGATGTCGCTTCAGTGCGAAGCGTTGCCGGATCGGTCGGAAGCTCGACAAGAACGCTTGCGTGCGCTCGGGGTCACGAAAACCACGCGTGCGGCGCTCGCGTTCACGCATAGCTCGCCGAACTTGTCGGCCCAGCGTCGGATCGTTCGTAACTGACGATCACTCCGCGCTCAAACAGCAACTCTGCAATGTCGCGCAAGCTCAACTGAAAGCGAAAATACCAGCGTGCAGTGCAACTGCTGACGGAAGCCGGAAAGCGGTTGCCGTGATAAAGCGATTTAGAATTCTTCATCACACGATCTTACGCGACAGCTCCGGCAAGGTGACAAAGTCGCTCCGACAACCCGTCAATGTGGCAAACCGCTTGCCCAGTTCATTGTGCCGATTTGCCAATGGCCAGCTCATGCCCGCTCAGACAGATCAGGATATCCTGCATTGAAGCGGTGGTCGCCAGATAACCCCCTTCGATCTGCAACAGGCGCAAGGCGATCTCATGCTCTCGCGGGTCAGGTTCCGCACAGCAATCGGCGAGCACCAGCACATTGAATCCTCGGTCACTCGCTTCGCGCGCGGTCGACGTTACGCACACGCCCGTCGTAACGCCCACCAGCACGAGGTTCGAGATTCCCGACGTGGTCAGCAGGTGATACAGGTCCGTTCCATGGAAAGCTCCGGTGCCGGGCTTGTCGATCACAATCTCGCCGGGCCGGGGTTCCAGTTCGGAAATGAATTGCCAGCCTGCTTCGCCACGTATCAACAGCCGTCCGAGCGGCCCATAACTGCCGATTTCCGCGCCGGCACGCGCGGTTTTCAGCCGCTTGCTCTCTGGCAGATCGGAAAGATCCGGGCGGTGACCTTCGCGCGTATGGATGATCTTGAGGCCCGCCGCGGCCGCTCGGTCGCGGAGCGCCTGGATGCGTGGAACGATCTCCTTGGCGGCCGACACATCGCCTCCGCGCGCGGCCATATAGCCGAGTGGATCGCAGAAGTCGCGCTGCATGTCGATCACCACGAGCGCCGTCGCCGCCGGATCGAAATCACCCGTGATGGGGAAATCGTAAGGCATGCCACACACCCTCATTGCCCATACTCCCGATAGATCGGCGCAGGCGAAAACCTCGTGCCGCCGTGGTCGATGCCGTGCCCATGGTCATGGTCATGATCGTGCGCATTGGCAGCAGGCGCGGCACGGATCACTTCCTCGGCTGCCAGCAAGCGGGGCTTCCCAAGCAGGCCTTTTGCTTCGAGCAACCCACTGAGCGCAACGATCCAGCACGAGTAATATGCTTCGTCGCTGTCGATAGGACCGGCATGCCGTTCGTAGACCGCGATGTCCTTGATCAACTGCCGCTGAAAGTCCGTCAGCGAAAATAATTTGCGCTCCGCCGCGGCCAGAACAATACCGAATGCACGCGCCGACCACGGCGTCGGAAAGCTGAGCGCCTCGATCTCGCGAAACTCGGCGAGCGATTCGCACGCCAGTACATCTTCCGGTTTCATCGGTTTTCCTTGATAACCAGGCTTTACGATCGCCGGCCTACGCAACGACATGGGCTACACCGATCATGGCGTCGCGCGTGACGAGCGCCGCAAGCGCTTCCTCGCCGAGCGAATCCGTCCCGGGCGGCCGCTCGGGCAGGACCAGGTAGCGGATCTCCGACACTGAGTCCCAGACGCGAATCTCGACCTCCGCGCCAAGCAGGAGCCCCATCTCGTCCAGAACGCGGCGGGGCTCGCGTACGAGCCGCGAACGGTATGCGCTCGACTTGTACCAGGCCGGGGGCAATCCGAGGATCGGCCATGGGTAGCACGAGCACAGCGTACATACCACCACGTTATGAACCGCCGGCGTGTTCTCGACTACGTGCAGCATTTCGGTTTCAGGGCCGCCGATGCCGAGTTCCGCGCATGCGGCAAGGCCGTCTGCAAGCAAGCGCGCCTTGAAAGCCGGATCCGTCCAGGCTTTCGCCACCACACGAGCGCCATTTTTCGGACCCACGGTTTCTTCGTAGTGCCTGACAATCTGATCGACCCGCGCGGATTCGAGCACGCCGATCTCGTTCAGCAAGCTTTCGATCGCCTCCGTACGAACCGCCTGCCATGGCTTTTCCTTGCTCGGTTGATGCGTCATGATGGCTCTCCGTCAACGGGTTCAAGATGATCCTCGCTCAGGTCGATCTGCGTGAAAACGTTGGGTTCGGCCTGGGGCCCCCACAATTCGCGCGCGTCGAACCGCACGTTATAGACAGGCTGCAGGTTTTCGCCGCGATGATGCGCGCGCGTGTCCGGAAAGACCCAGGCCTGAGCGTTGACAATCGTGATCGTGCCGGTCCTGCCACGGGTATACGCCGTGACACGCGTATGGCCTTCAGGATGAATGTTGCGCACGCGAACACGCTCGCCGACGCTGTAGCGCGGCCTCACCTCGACTTCCCTGCGCCACGCGCCCCAACGAATTTTCATCGCGTCAGGCAGCGGCCAGTTTCGCGCGTGGGGTTCGGGTGGGGTACGGCCGCACGCGTCATCGAGATATTCCACGACGCGCCGCTCCACCTCGTCACGCCGAAGGATATTCTTGCGGTCCAGCAGCCGTTCCATGGCAAACAGCCAGCGGCCGTAGTAGCCAACCGTGAGATAGTCCGCCGCATTCATCAGCTCGATCTCATGACGATGCTCGTCGAGGTTCCAGATGCCCGTGGTATCGAGCACCTGGGTCATGCAAAAAACCCGGCTTTCCCACCGGGCGTGAAAAACAGGCTCGTCGCACTCCACTTCCATCGCGCCGAATCCGTGCAGGCCGCCCATGTCGTGAATCCCGTTCATCGCCGTCCTCTCAGTCAATATAGCTTTCGAGCCGTTTCTGAAGCTCGAGAAACGCGGGCTCATAGCGGTCGCTCATGCCGGGCGCGCGCGTATCGACATCGAACAGCACGCGGGCCGGACGACCGCCCAGAACGATGACGCGATGACCGACCTGGATTGCTTCTTCGATGTTGTGCGTCACCATCACCATCGTCTTGCCGGTACGCTGCCACAGGTCGCGCATGAGGACGTGCATGCGCCGTCGCAAGCCGATGTCGAGCGCGCTGAACGGCTCGTCGAGCAGCAGCACCTGCGGTTCGGTGATGAGCGCACGCGCAATCGCCGCACGCTGGCGCATGCCGCCGGAAAGCTGGTGCGGATAGACATGCGCCGCGTCGGCGAGACCCACGGTATCGAGCATCAGCCTGATCGCGGTATCCTTGCCCACGCTCGGCGAAGGCCGGAACTTGAGCGCGAAGCCAATGTTCTGGCGCACGGTTAACCATGGGAACAGGTTGTTCTCCTGAAAGATCATCACGATGTCCGGCGTCGGACCGCTCAGATAGTGTCCGCGGAACAGCACGCCGCCACTCGGCTCGGGTTGGACAAACCCGCCCAGCGCCTTGAGCAGGGTCGTTTTCCCGCAGCCCGATTTGCCGAGCACGCAGGTAATCTCGCCCGCGCGTAGATCGAGGCTCAGATCTTCTATCGGGGACGGACGGCCACCATAGTCCACGCCCAGATGCTCGACGCGGAACGCGTGTCCTGACTGCGTATGCGTCAACATTCAGACTCTCCACCAAAGAACGTAGCGTGCGATGAAGCCCAGCAGCTTGTCCACCAGGAAACCGGACAGGCCGATCACCACCATGCCGAACATGATGAGGTCGTTGTTGAAGAGATTGCGCCCCATCATGATGATCGCGCCGAGACCGTCGCGCAGCCCTACCATTTCCGCCACCAGCACCGCCATCCAGGCGGCAATGAAATTCGTGCGCAAGAGCGTAAACACGCCCGGCAAGATCGCTGGCAGGACAACCCATAGCCAGCGCTGGGGCGCGTTGGCGCCGAGGTTGCCGGCGACCGTGAGAAATTCCCGCGGCACCCGTTCGATCTCCGCGAGCGTCGCAATGGTCAGGATGAAATACACGCCCATGAAGACGATGAACACCGCCGTCGTATTGCCGATCCCGAACACGACAATCGCGGTGGGAATCCACGCAATCGGGGCGATCGGCGCCAACAGCCGCAGAATCGGGCCAAGACTCCAGGTTGCAACGCGCGACAGGCTCAGCAGCGCCCCTGTCAGCACCGCGGCGACGAAGGCCAACGCCATCCCGGCGAACACGCGCGCGAACGTCGAGAGCACCGACGCGTAGATCGACTCGGCCTGCGACCCGAGTCCGACCTTGAAATCGCTCTGCGCGATCGCCCGCAAGAACTGGCTCGGTGGCGGCAGGATCACGGCAAGCGCCGAATCGCCCGAACGCCCTGCCCATTCCCACACCGCGAGCATGCAGCCAACCGACAACCATCCCGTCACGAGGGGCAGCCACGCACGCGGCGCACTGGAGAGTCGACGCGTGCTCATTGCTCGATCGACTTGATCATGTCAAGCCTGAAGATGTCGTTCGCGGTCACGTTGCCCTTGATGTAGCCGAGCTTTGTCAGGTCCGTCACGACGCTCTGGATCGCGTCTACATCAGGGACGAACGAGATGGGCGCCGGCGCGGACCTGAACGAGGACAGCAGAACCGCGGGCGAAACCCTGAAGTAGTTTCCTTTGGATAGCAACGCCACCGCCTTGTCAGGGGAGTGGTTGATCAGGTCCGCACCACAGACGAGTCCCTTCAAAAAGGCGCGCACGACCTGCGGACGACCAGTCAATGTTCCGTCGAGCACACTGACGACCGTATTCGGCGTGTGCAATGACCAGGCCTGCGCATTGTTCGCGAGCACGGTCGCGCCCTTCGTCGCGACCATTTCGGTCGTATAGGGCTTGATGTGACTCAGCATGTCGACCTGACCTGTACGGAACGCTTCGACCATCGCGAGAAGGTCGTTGAAATAGACAAAGTCGACGTCTTTGCTGTCAATACCATAGCGTGCAAACTCGCGCGTGAGAATCAACTCCAGCGTGTCGCCCTGCAGCGTCGCGATCTTCAGTTTCGGCTTACCTGCCTTGATATACGCTTTCAGATCGCCGAACGACCTGAAGCCCAACTGGTGGCTGGCAATCACTTCCATCACGCCCCATCCGCCGGCGGCTGAAATCACGCGAATCGGCACGCCGCTGTTCGCTGCAAAGAACGGCAGCGTGAACGGATTGATGCTGAAGTCGATCTTGCCGCCCGCGAGCGCGGCGTTGTTATCGCCTGGATTCGCGAAAAATACCGTGTCGACGTCCAGTCCGTTTTGCGCAAAACAGCCGCTCTCCTTCGCGACGAAAAGAGGCGCCATATCGAGCGCGACCAGGTGACCGACCTTTACCTTCGTCAACGCCTGCCCGGCATTGGCCTCGCCGACTCCGGCGACGAGCAGAAGCGTGACTGACAATAGCGCTGCGACGAGAGTTCGCATCAAAGATTCTCCGACTTGTTCTGTTGGGTAACGGACAATGGGTGAAATAACGGAGCCGATCGTAGCGAGCACAAAATCGTTGAAAAATAGTGGTGTTTCAATGTTTGCATCGACGCAGGCAATGTGGACGTGCGAGACATCCTCACTCTCTTCGCCGATGTTGCTTATCGCGAACTCGCAGATGATCTGTCTCGACGCATCGGATCGAGGCAGTCGATGAACGCCTGGATCGCTCGTTGGCGCATCCCGCTCGCGTGTGTCACCAGGAAGAAATCGGAGTGCCGCACGAAATGTCCGGGCAGCAGTTCGACCAGTTCGCCACGCTCGACCCACGCCCGCGAATAATGTCGTGGCAGAAATCCGATGTATGCGCCCGTAAGAATCAGATGGACGGCCGCCTCGACATTCGTCACCACGGCACTGGTATCGTCCGCGAGAGCATCGGGCTGGGGAAATTCGAGCGCGCCGAGAAAACCGCGCACCACTTTACGCGCCGATGGAATTGCCTCTCGCAAGACTTCCGGCTCGAGCCCCGCCGCAAGCGGATGGCACCGCGCGCACACCAGGCTGTCCGTCTCCCGATAGAGCGGCCTGTACACGAGAGAGGGCAAACGGCCATAGAAGATACCGACCGCCACATCGAGCGTGTGATCCTGCAATCGACGCTCCATCTCCTGCGGCGAAAGCACATCCAGCGCGAGCCGGACGCGATTGCCCGGGTGCTTGACGAAGCCCGTGAACAATTCGTGCAGCGGCGAGTCCGGGTCTGTGACGACATTGTCGAGGAAAGCGACGCGCAGAACGCCGCTGAGTTCGCCGCGCAATTCGTCCGCGTGCATCTGGAATGCATGGATCGACTTGAACAGATCGACGACGTGCCGATAGCAGGTCTCGCCCTCCGCAGTGAGACTGAAGCCGCTTCGGCCACGGTGGCACAACGTGACGCCGAGCCTTGACTCCAGCTGCGCCATCTGCGTGCTAATCGTGGACTGACTGACGTTCAGTACCACCTGCGCGTTCGAAAATCCCCCCGACTCGACCACTGCCCGGAATACCCGCAGCAACCGCAGATCAATATCGCCGATGACCATGTCAACTCTTTCTTTTCATCGTCCCGCGTCACACGGACCGTGTGACGCGTGCCCTCGCCGCTATGCCGCGTCCGTCAGGATGGCATACGTTTTAACCAGGCGATTACGCACCATGTCCACCCCCGGGATCATCCGCTTCTGGCGCGCCAGCGTCAGATTCGCGTAGCCCGGCATCACCGCTCCCCAGCGGGCTGTCGGGATGGCGACCTGCTCAAAGTCCCAGGTAGGGAATCCATCTGGCGGCACGACGAACGAACCTCCGGAATAAGGGGCGTCCATGCGATTTGCGCACACCACATACACGCGATTGTCCTCGGCCTTGGGCACCGCCAGCAGGCGGCGCTGGTTCACGTGCTCCCACGCGCAACACCAGACAATGATTTCCGCTCCCATGAGCGCCAGCACGCGGCTCGACTCAGGGAACATGCCGTCATAGCCAACCAATATGCCGAGCCGTCCATAGCGTGTCTCGAAGACAGCGAAGCCGTCCGTGCCCGGCTGCGCCCATGCTCGCTCGCGCGGCCCAACGTGCACCTGACGTTGACGGCCCACCACGCCGGACCTGTCCACCAGCACCGCATCCGGATACAGTTCGCCCTCATGTTGCCCGACGCCCGGCAGGACCACCAGCGCATCGTAGCGGTCACACATTTCGGCCAGCCGCCCGATCAGTTCGGGCGCCCTCTCCGCCTGTTCACGTGCCGCCGCGGCGGGCAAGGTCCAGTCCGCCGTGCCGAAATAGAGCGGAAGCGCAATGACTTTCACCCCGAGGCGGCACGCATGCTCGACCATGTCGACCGCATCGTCCAGCGAGCGGCCCCGCGTAACATGCGCCTGCACCGCAGCGACCTTGGTAGTACGGGTTTCGGGCACGACGGACTCGTCGAGCATTGCGTTCAACGGCGTGCGCTCAAAGTCCACTGACAATATCCGATAGGTCTCCGGACGGCGGTCCTGCATCTTGTCACCGCCGAATTGCCACCTGCCCGCCCCTTGACCGCCTACCACGATATCCGCTGACACGACCCCGTGCATATCGTACGGAATCCTTGCCTGCACCTGGCCATCGGGGGCGACGATCATGCTGCCGCCTGGATAGTAAATGCTGCGCTCGACGCCCGCCTTGGTCGCCGCGATGAACCACACGCCGTTCTCGTAGGCCCGCGCCGGCACCCACATTTCGGCCTGGTCCATGGCAAAGAAATTCGCCATGTCGAGCACCACTTCGGCGCCCTGCGCGGCGAGGCAACGGGCAATTTCAGGAATCCGGCCGTCGAAGCAGATCAGCAGACCGATGCGCCCCAGTTCCGTGTCCACCACGGGATTGCCCTTGGTGCCCACCTCGAACCAGTTCTGGTCGTGAGTAGCAAGGAACTGCTTCTGGTAGTGGCAGATCAGCTCGCCGTGCGGATCGAACAGCAGCGCCGTGTTATAGGCCTTGCCGTCGGCGCCCTTTTCCGTGAATCCCGAAGCGATGTAGATGTCATGTTGGCGACAAAGGGCCTTGAGTGCTTCGCAGTAGGCGCCGTCGAGCGGTTCGGCCAGCTTCCGGCAGTGCTCGGCCGAATCGAACAGGTAGCCCGAGTTCATGCACTCGGGGAACACCACGAGTCGTGCCCCCTGCCGCATGGCCTCCTCGACGTATCGTTTCACGAGCGCGATGTTGGCCTGCACATCGCCGAGTTCGGCGAGGGTCTGTACGACCGCTGCGCGGAAGGTCTTGATCATGTTTGAACTGCTCATTTCGCAAAGTCCTTGCTGGTCAGAATGAGGGATGAGACGTCGACGCGCTTCTTCAGAACACCTTCCTTCTGAAACACATCGACCAGAGCCTGATAGGAAGCGATGTCGGTTGGGTCGATCTCGTTCCAGGCACGCAGATACGGCTGGGCCACGACGCCCACCTGGTCAGGCTTGATAGCGGTGTATCTGGAAATCACCGGGCGATAGGTATCGAATGACTGGTTGGCCATGCGGGTGGCCTCGTCAAGCACGGCTACGACCTTGCGGGCGGTCTCAGGCCGCTCCTTGATGAAACGGGTGGTCAGCACCGAAACGCCGGAATAGAACGGGTCGGCCACCATGGTTTCGGCCGGGTTGGTCATCGCGCGCTTCGCGTCGCCGGAGGCCACGGCGATCGAGCCGACCGGTTCCAGCGACAACGTCGCGTCGATGCTGCCGGACACCACGGAAGGCACCTGCAGGCCAGTGGCAATGTCCTGTAAGCGGACATCCTTGTCCGGGTCGAGGCCCGCCTGCCTCACCATGTAGCGGGCGATAGTGCGCCACTGGATGCCCGGCAGGTGCCCAAGACTTTTGCCCTTCAGATCCCTGAAGGAGTGGATGGACGAGTTCTTCGCGACGATCAGTCCGTCATTGATGCGGCCAGCCTTGTTTCCGCCACCCTCCAGCCCGAATATCCTGAAGCTGCCTGGAAAACGCGATTCGGCAAGTGCTGTGATGCCCGCCGCCGTGCCGGGTGCGCCGACGTCAGCCTGTCCGGACACGAGTGCGTCGACGATCTGGTTCGGGTTTTCAAAGCGGACCGCCTTGAGCTCGATGCCGGCCTTCTCGAACAGCTTGTTTTCCATCGCAACGTAGAAGGCCGTCGTCTGCATGATCGGCAACCACGCGATGGTCACCTTTTCCATCTTTTCCGCTGCGTGCGCCGAAGTCGTGGCGAGCAGAGCGATGGCCGCGGAGGCCGCGGCCAGAATATTTGCCAATCTCATGTTGATCCCGTGAGGACGTTTCTAAGGAAATCTGATTTCTTAAGGAAAGCTATTTGCCGGACCACTTCACAAAGAACCGTTCCAGAGCCAGGAAGCCCAGATTGACCGCATATCCAATGCAACCGGTGGCAATGATCGTTCCGTACATCTGCCCGAGGTCATAGATCTGCTCGGCGTCGATAATCCGCCGTCCCATCCCGTCGGATGAACCAATGAACATTTCGGCGACGATGATGACCACGAGCGCATACGACACGCCGAGTCGCAGCCCGACGAACGTTTGCGGCAAGGACTCGTAGAACATCACGTCGCGCAGCACTCGCCAGTTCGATGCTCCCATCACGCGCGCCGCGAGGATGCGTGTCTTGCGCGCGTTCATCACGCCATAGGCCGTGTTGAACACGATCACGAGCCAGGCGGAAAATGCCGCCACCGCGACCTTGGATTCCTCGCCTATGCCAAACACCAGCAGAAACAGCGGAAACATGGCGGTGGCCGGCGTCGAACGGAAAAAGTCGATGACGAATTCGGTGGAGCGGTAAATCACCGGGCTCGAACCCAGCACGACGCCAACCGGAATGCCCGCCACCGCCGCAATGACGAAGGCATAACCGGTACGTAGCGCGGTGGCGGCCAGGTCCGGCCACAGCGTGCCTTGCACGACGCTCGACCACAGCGTGCCGAAAGTCTCGAGGGGCCCGGGCAGCAGGCGCGGCGTCACCCAATGCGCCGAATGTGCGATGCTCCAGAGCAGAATCAGTCCAATCGGACCGATCAGGCCAGGACGGACGATGCGCGCCCGCCAGACCGAACGGATCGCCATCATCGACGCACCTCGCGCTGAAAGACTTCCAGGCTGCGGCGCTTGGCGGCAATGAATTGCGGATGATGCAGGGTCGCGTCGGTCCGGGGATAGGGCAACTCGAACGGTACGACCGCCGCCACCCGGGTTGGTCGCCGGGTCAACATCAGAACGCGATCGGCCAGATACACGGCATCTTCGAGATCGTGAGACACGAGGATCATCGTCACCCCGCTCTGGACAAACACGGACTGCAGCTTCTCACGGATGAACAGGGTCATCTCGTAGTCGAGCGCGGAAAACGGCTCGTCGAGAAAGACAACTTCGGGACGGGGTGCGAGTGCACGCAGAATCGAAATCAATTGCTGCTGCCCGCCGGAGAACTCGTACGGATAGCGGTTCAGATCGAACCGTACGTCGAACTGCTCGACGAGTTCGTGCACGCGCTCACGCCGCTGCTTCGCGTTCATGCCCTGGATCTTCAACGGATACTCGATGTTCTCGAACGCGCGCCGCCACGGAAACAGCGCCTCGCGATAGTTCTGGAAGACATAGCCGATCGTGACATCGCGCACGTCTCGTCCGTCGAACAGGATCTGGCCTGCATCGTAGGGTGCGAGACCCGCCATCATGTTGATCAGCGTGGACTTGCCGCAGCCGTTCGGGCCGAATATCGACGTGAAGCTACCCGCTGGAATCTCCAGATCGAATCCGTCATAGAGCGGCTGTGCGCCAAAAATCTTACTTAGACCCTTCACTGTGACCGCAGGACGCTTTGGCGCCACGGCCATCGGCGTTGGATATATCGCTTCTACGCTTGCATGCATTCGCTATCCCTCTGAATCGATCGGCTGTAAGGGAGTGCCCGTTGATGAGTGACGCTATAGGCAATATCCGTGCTAGGCGCGCCGTGATGTGCCTTCATCTGTACGCCACGCCTGTCAGGTGGGGCGAAGCGCCACACGGCATTGCTATTCATGTCTCGTGAACCAGATCGTTCGTGAGCCGTCGATTTATTAACAAACGCATATTTTGTTAACATAAATTGTGCAATGCATCATCCCGTTCGCGGCTGTTCCTGAACGCTGCCGGGATGCGCCCTCAATCAATCTGCGGAACACCGTCATGTCCACTCCCCTGTCTGCCAGTTCGCCCTGTGACGGCACTGTCAACGCAATCAACCGTTCGTCCGCGCGCGCGGACCTCGCGCTCGAAGTCCACGTCGACGTCAACTGGTCATTGCACGAACTGTTCTTCCGGCGCGAACTCGCCAAGGTGGTGGGACGGTTCTCGAACTCCGCCGAAAACCTGCGCGAGGTATTCCACCTGCTCTCGGAGATCCTCGGGCTCAATCGAGGACGGCTGTTCCTGTCCGATCCGGCCACCGGCAGATTGACGCTCCGGTGCGCTTACGGCCTGACCCGCGACGAGATGGCACGCGGCGTATTCGCGCCCGGCGAAGGCATTACGGGCAAAGTGTTCGAGTCCGGCCAGCTGACCATCGTGCAGGACATCGACGCCGAACCACGTTATCTGTGGCGTACGGTGCCGCGCAGCGCGTTGCCGAACGGCACGACATCGATGTTCTTTTTCCCGGTCCAGGTAAGCGGGCATACGCGAGGCGTCTTCAGCGTCAACCGGTTCCGGGGCATCTCGCGCAGCCTGACGGCCGACCTCGAAATACTGCGTGAAGTCGCGGCTCAGATCGGACAGTTGTTGCGGCTCGACGACCTCATCGCCGAACGCATTCAGACCCGCACCGCGGCGCTCGAATACGAAAACCACACGCTCAAGCAGGCGTTGGACCGGCAAGCACGCAGCTACGGGGTGATCGGCGAGTCGGCGAAGATTCGCACAGCCATCAGGCAGATCGAGCAGGTCGCCCCCAGCGACGCTACCGTCCTGCTACTGGGTGAGTCCGGCACAGGAAAGGAGCTGTTCGCCCATGCAGTTCATCTCGCCAGTCCGCGCCGCGACTCTCCATTTGTCAGGCTCAACTGCGGCGCGGTACCCGAGGCGCTGTTCGAGTCGGAACTGTTTGGACACGAGAAAGGGGCCTTCACCGGCGCCACCAGTGCCCGTCCCGGCCGCATCGAGGAAGCAAACGGCGGTACGCTGTTTCTCGACGAGATCGGCGACCTGCCATTTAACATGCAGGTCAAGCTGTTGCGCACGCTGCAGGAACGAACTGTCCTGCGCGTCGGCGCGCGCCGCGAGCAACGCGTGGACGTACGCATCGTGGCTGCAACCAATCAGGATCTGCGACAACGCGTAAGCGAAGGAAAATTTCGTCTCGACCTGTTCTACCGACTCTATGTCGTACCCATTCATCTTGCGCCGCTGCGCGAGCGCCCCGAAGACATTGCCTCACTGGTCCAATATTTCTTGCAGGAAGCCAACACCAGGTTCAAACGTAACGCACGGCTCTCCGGTGAAGCGCTGGCCGCCTTGATCCGCTATCCATGGCCTGGAAACGTACGCCAGGTACAAAACGTGATTGACCGCTTGACGTTATTGACCGAATTGCCGCTCATCGATGCGCGCGAGGTTCTGCCGGTTCTGGAAACGGAAGGCAACTCGTTGGCGCCGGCAACGGAATCACCTCCGGTAGACGGTGTCGACCGCGTCGAACTATCACGTCACGTCAGCCTCGATCAGCGCCAACGCATCGTCACGGCATTGGCGCGGGCTGGGGGCGTAAAATCAAGAGCAGCACAACAACTCGGATTGACGCTGAGCCAGCTCAACTATCGCATTCGGGTTCTGGGTATCGGCCCGGAAGGAATGAAACCATAAGTCATTCGAAACTAACGTGTGGCGGGGGACAGGTGAAAGACTGCGGCATGGGACGAACTCAGGCCAATCACTTCGATTCGTTCGCTGAACTTCGCCCCCTTCGTTGAAAGCTGACGCAGCTCGGCAACACTTAAAGCTGCACCCCGCGCGTGAGCGCGCCATCCACTACAAGATTCGCCCCGCTCACGAAACTCGCCGCCGGACTCGCGACGAACGCGACGGCGTTCGCGATCTCCTGCGGCTGCGCCATGCGTCCGCTGGGATTCAACGCAAGCGCTTGCGCGAACAGCGCCGGATCGTTGTGTTCGATGTGATCCCACACGCCGCCTTCGAAATAGACGTTGCCCGGCGATACCGCGTTCGCGCGGATGCCCTTCGGCGCGAGCTGATACGCGAGGCCTTGCGTGTAGTGGATCAGCGCCGCCTTGAATACTCCGTAAGGCCCGGCGGCAAAGTCGATTTCGCGGCCGGACACGCTCGAGATCGCGACGATCGATGCGGCCTTGCTCGCTTTAAGAAACGGCAACGCGGCGTCGACCAGGTTGACCGTGCCCATCAGGTCGGTTTCGAATTCCTTGCGCCATGATTCGGGATCGTTGCCGATCGACAGCGCGCTCACATTGGCGACCACGATATCGATGCCGCCCAGTTGCGCCGCGGCGTCGCGTGTCCAGGCCTGCAATGCCGGGCCGTTCGAAACGTCGACCGGGGCGCCGCACACCTTGACCGCACCGCCGGTGGCCAGCCCGATATCGGCCACCGTCCGTTCGACCGCGGCGCCGTCACGCGCGCAGAGCGCGACGTCCGCACCTTCGGCTGCCAGCGTGCGCGCGATGGCGAGGCCGATACCCTTCGTGCCGCCGGTGATAAGCGCCTTCAAACCTTTGAGTTGCAGATCCATGGTGACGTCTCCTCAGGCGCCCGGCGCCAGATATTTCTTGCTGATTGCCGCGCCGACCGAATACTTCGGGTCGACGAAATTGCCGAGCCGCACCTTGCCGCACTGGCTGAGCATCATGTAGGCGTCCCAGCGGTCGAAGCCGTATTCCTTCTCCATCCATAGCACCAGCTCGTGGTAAGCAATGCGTGTCGCGTCTTCGAGCGGACGCGCGCTGCCGATTGCCATCAGCAACTCGTCGGTTTCGAGGCGCGGCCATTCGATGTGCCAACTCTTGATCAGATCGACGTGAATGGTTGTTGTGCTGGAGAACTCGACGGCGGTGCCGCACACCTCGCCGTCGCCCTGGCAGGCGTGCGCGTCGCCGATAAAAAGCCGCGCGCCCGCCGAGCGCACCGGCAGATAGGTGATGCTGCCCGGGCCCATGTCAGGCACGTCCATGTTGCCGCCGTGGTTGTCCGGCGTGAGCGAATTGATCGAGTCGATTTCCGGCGACAGGCTCAGCGTGCCGATATGCGGCTTGTACGGCAGCGTGACGCGCTTGCTCCAATAGACGCCTTCCTCATCCACGTCGATCTTGCGGGTCAGCTCGGGCAGCGGCTCGTTGAGCGTTGCGGTGTATTCCGTGCCCGTCAGCGCGCCGAAGCGCGGAATCAGGCAGCAGGTGCCGCGCGGATTATCGCCGCGCGGCAGCATCGATTCGATGTACACCGCCACCACGTCGCCCTTCTCCGCGCCGTCGATCATGATCGGGCCGCTCTGCGGATTGAGGAACGGCACCCGCAGCTTCTGACTCGGCAAATCCTGTTCCGTGAGGATCTTGCCGTCGAATGCATCGCGTGTCTGCACGACCACGCGGTCGCCGGGCACGATCTTCATCACTGGCGTCGAGTATGGTCCGATGGTGTAGTGGAAGGTACCCTGACGGGATTCGCTGAGTTCATGTGTCTCGCGGACTTGACCGCGAGCGACGCCGCGCGTGTGCATGATGGATTGTTCGAGCCAGTTCTGCATGGTGTTCCTGTTCAATTGAGGGTTGTCGAAGTGGATGGGCGCAACGCTGCGCCGCATCACACTGAAATGAGCGCTCTGACGTTGTTGGCTTCCATCTGGTCCCCGCGCCCCGCCGAGACGACCTGTCCGCGTACCAGCACGACATAGTCGTCGGCGACCGCCTGCGCGAAATCGAAAAATTGCTCGACGAGCAGAATCGATAGCGATCCTTTCAGCGAACGGATCACGGCCTCGATCTCCATCACGATCGACGGTTGGATACCCTCGGTCGGCTCGTCGAGAATCAGCAACCTGGGATTGGTCAGAAGCGCCCGGCCGATCGCAAGCTGCTGCTGTTGTCCGCCGGACAGATTTCCTGCGATGCGCCGGCGCATCGTCTTCAGCACCGGAAAGGTATGAAAGACGTCGTCGAAGGAAAATTGCTTGCCGCGGGTGGTCTGATTGCGCTCGCCGGCGTAAGCGCCGATGCGCAGGTTTTCTTCGACGCTGAGTTGCGGAAAGATCTCGCGGCCCTGCGGCACGTAGCCGAGCCCCGCCAGCACGCGCCGGTGCGACGGCGCGCGGGTCAGCGGTTCGCCCGCCAGTTCGATCTCGCCGCCCTTCACCGGCAGCAGGCCGACGAGGCACTTCAGCAAGGTTGTCTTGCCCACGCCATTACGGCCGAGCACGACCGTGCAAGCGCCCTCGGCCACGTTCAGCGAGACGTCCCGCAACGTGTGGCTGCTCCCGTAAAACTGATTGAGTGCGGAAATCTTCAGCATGCTCACCGTCCGAGATAAACCTGAATCACGCGCGCATCGTGACGCACGCTCTCCATCGATCCCTCGCCGAGCAGTTGCCCTTCATGAAGCACGCTGACAAGGTCCGCGATCTCGCCGACAAAATCCATGTCGTGCTCGATCACCACCACGGCCCGCTCGGGCGACCTGAGCCGCGCGATCAGTTCCGCGGTGCGCGCGGTTTCGTGATCGGTCATGCCGGCAACGGGTTCGTCGAGCAGGATCACTTGCGGATCGGCGACAAGGAGCATGCCGATTTCGAGCCACTGTTTCTGGCCATGGGACAGCGTGCCGGCAATGCGGCGCCCTTCTTTCTCGAGACCGATCGTCTCGAGCACTTCGTCGATGCGCCGGTTCTGCTGCGCGCCGAGGCGCGAACGAACCATATCCGCATAGCCGCGGCCGTTGCGAATCGCAAGTTCGAGGTTTTCGCGGACCCGCAGTGCTTCGAACACGCTCGGCTTCTGGAATTTGCGGCCGATGCCGAGGCGCGCGATCGACGTTTCGTCGAGCACCGCGAGATTCGTGACCTTGTTGAGAAAGACCTCGCCGCCTGCCGGCCGCGTCTTTCCGGTAATGACGTCCATCAAGGTCGTCTTGCCGGCGCCATTCGGACCGATGATGGCGCGAATCTCGCCATAACGAAATTCCATCGACAGATTGGTAATCGCCGCGAAACCCGAAAATGTGACGGACAGGCCGCTGATGTAGATGGCGGTGGCCGGTTGCGGCTGGTTCATTGACCACCTCCCCTGCTTTCATCGCGGGCGGTCGTCAACGTGCCCCACACGCCGTTGCTGAAATAGACGACGATCACGAGCGTGACGCCGGCAAGAACGAACGGCCACACCGCCGGCAGTTGCGCGGTCAGCCAGAATTTGAGTCCGTTGACGGCGACCGCGCCGACGATTGCGCCGATCAGTGTGCCGCGTCCACCGATGGCGACCCACACGGCAATCTCGACGGACAGTTGCGGCGAAACGATGGTCGGGTTGACGATGCCGACCTGCGGCACGTACAGCATGCCGGCAAACGCCGCGAGGACCGCAGAGAGACACCACGCGAAGAGCTTCAGCGTATGCGTGCGGTAGCCGAGAAAACGCATGCGGGCTTCGTCGTCGCGCACCGCGATGAGCGCGCGGCCAAAACTGGAGCGCGCGAGATAGCGCACGCCGACATAGGCCACCATCAGCAGCAGGCACGAACACACCGCGAGGCCGATCTGCGTGGACGTATCGGCGAGCTTGCAGCCGGCCAGGCTCGTGAAGCCGGTCATGCCGTTGTTGCCGCCAAGGCCGACGTCGTTGATGAACAACAGCAGCATCAGCGCATACGTGAGCGCCTGCGTGATGATCGACAGATACACGCCGTTGATGCGCGAGCGAAACGTGACAAAGCCGAACACGCCGGCAACCAGCACGGCGACGAGGATGGTGGCCAGGATCGTCACGTCGAGCCGCGAGAGTATCTTCCATGCGGCGGGAAAGTCGCTCGCGCCCATGTACTGCATGAAATCCGGCAATACGTGGGTTTCGGCGTAGGCGCCGTTCAGCAGATAGATGGCCATCATATAGCCGCCTATGCCGAAGAAGATGCCGTGACCGAGGCTCAGAATCCCCGCATAGCCCCAGACCAGATCGAGCGCCAGCGCGAGCAGCGCGAAACACATGATCTGTCCGACCAGGTTGATGCCGAACAGCGACAGGTGCAGCGCATTCGACTCCGGAATCACAAAATAGGCAACGGGCAGATAGAGCGCCACGAGGACCAGCACCGGAACGATGCCGACCTCCACGGTCTGGCCTATCCATCTTGTTGCGAGTGCCGACAAGGTGAAGCTCCTGTTGGTGCGCGGATCGGGAAATGTGTTCATACGCGGGTCTTCAAAGCAAAGAGTCCTTGCGGGCGTTTCTGGATAATCAGCACGATGAGCAGAAGCACGGCCACCTTCGCGGCAACCGCGCCGTAGAAGGGTTCGATAAACTGATTGATTTCGCCGAGCGCGAGCGACGACACGACGGTTCCCGCGAGACTGCCCGCGCCGCCGAGCACGACCACCATGAACGAGTCGACGACGAAGCCCGTGCCCATCGACGGATTGACGCTGGCAATCTGCGTCAGCACCACGCCGGCCAGTCCTGCGAGCCCTGCGCCGAGACCAAACGCGATACGGTCGACGCGCTCAGCCGGCACGCCGAGGCAGCGCGCCATGTCGCGCAGTTGCGTGGTGGCGCGCATCAGCAAGCCGAGCTTCGTGAAGCGGACCACGGCAAAGGTCGCAGCGAAGATCAGCACGGCGAGCGCGATTGCAAACACGCGGTTGTAGGTCACGAAAAAGCCGGGCGCGACCTGCATGCCGCCGTTCAGAAAACCAGGGGTGATGAACTCGACGTTCTGCGAGCCGAACAGCACCTGGACGAGCTTGATCAATGCGATGCTGACCGCCCAGGTGGCGAGCAGCGTCTCCAGCGGCCGGCGATACAGAAAGCGAATGACAAAGAACTCGAACAACATGCCGCACGCCGCGCAGATCACGAACGCCACCGGAATTGCGACGAAAATGTAGGCGTCGAACAAGCCCGGCAGATGCGACTGCATGAACCGTTCGACGAGATACGTCGCGTACGCGCCAATCATGATGAATTCGCCATGCGCGAGATTGATCACGCCCATCAGGCCGAACACGATCGACAGGCCGAGCGCCGTCAGCAACAGCACGCCGGCATAACTCAGGCCGCTAAAGAGAATCGACAGGCCCTTGCCGAGCGAGAGCCACGTGTCCATGTCGTGAATAGCGCCTCGCACCGCAGCCAGTACGTCAGAATCCGAGCGCACGGAATCCTGCGCCGCGAAGTTCATCAGCGCGGTGCGCGCTGTTTCGCTCGGTACCTCGGCCACGGCCTTGATCGCCGCGAGGCGCTCGGCCTTGACGTTGCTGTTCAGCCCGCGCTTGGCCAGCGCCAGCGTGAGAACGGTCGCGATATCCGGGTCGTGCCGCGCCTTGATCGCACGCGTGACGAAAGTGGGATCGAGCAATGCAAAGAACTTGTCCACTTGCTGCGCGGCTGCCGCCCGGGTATCCCGCTGCGTCGAGAACAGATCCATTTCCGCCGACGCCACCGCGAGCTTGCGCATCATCACGATGCTCGGCACATAAGGCGAATCCGCCGGCGCATTGGCGCTTGGCTGGAGGGTCGCGGCGTCGAGCGCGGGGCTTCCTTGCAGCGTCGCCTGGCCATCGGCGCCGCACACGAGTGCGCCGTTACGGATCGCGTCGACGACCCGATGCGCCCACGCACGCTCGTGGGTATCGTCCGACACGCCGGTTTCGACGAGTTGCTCCAGCACGG
>DASPZL010000605.1:0-7801 GCA_035636295.1 Paraburkholderia sp. | reverse complement strand
TGATAAACGCCGTCCGAATGGCCGAAGCCCTGGCGGTTCGGCGCCACCACCACGTAGCCGCGGCGCACGAATTCGCGCGCGAACGGCAGCGGGTTGCTGCGTTCCTGCGTGCGTGGGTCGCCGGGAATCTTGCCGTGATTGAACACGATCATCGGGAACGGGCCTGCGCCGTCCGGTTTGTAGATCGTCGTTTCGAGCGTGACCGTGCCGGCAGCGTCCACCGGCACGCGGATGATCTTTTCGTTGAGGCCGGCAGCCGGCAGATAGACGTCGTCGTCGAGCGCAATGCGCGGCACCTGCGCGCGGGCCAGAGGTCCCGCCTGGGTGTCGGCGAGCGAGTCGGCGCGCGCGACGGCGACAGCGCACGCAGCCGCTGCACAGATCACCGCACACTTCGTCAGAACCTTGCTGAACACCATTAACGCACCTGCCTCAAAAACTTGCCCTGAATACCGTGATGCCCATTTGTCGAAAACCGCTGCTGACAGTTGGCTTTCACCGGCGTTTTCGACAAACAAAAACAGACCCGCGTACGTAATGCGCGAAGCGCACGCACGCCAATCTGGATCGCCACGGGATTGAACCCAAACGGCCGACGCGACCCCACGCGCCGATGATGAACGCCACCCATGCTGCCTGGAACCGCCGCCGAACCCACACTGTCTGGTGACCGGCAGGGCGCCTGCGCATTTTGCGTAACCGATACGACCGGCTCTCGCAACGTGACGTCATGATGCAACGGCCTCATCCTGGCACGACAATTTTGTTTTGTGCAATCAAGGAGAACCCGCGACGAATAAATTGTCGTGTGCGGATTGGGCTCATGCGGCCTTGAGGCACTGGTGTCGACGGTGCTTGGCTGCCCGAAGCAATCAGGCGCGGCGCCTGCGCTGTGGCGTCGAGCCAACACGAAAAAAGCCCTCCTATGAGGGCCATATGTGAACACTGCGCCATGCATGCTTGCGCGTCGTGTAAGGGTCGGAAAGCCTTTGGGTCTATTCGCTCACGTCGCCGTCGACATAGCGCCAGCGGCCATCTTCGCCGCGTATGAAGCGGCTCAGTTCGTGGAGCCGGTACGCGCGGCCACCCACCTTGTAACGCGCGACGAATTCGACCGCCGCGTGGTCGGCGTCGATTTCAGCGAATGCCTTGATCTGGAGTCCGAGCCAACGCGGCGCGTCGGGCGCGGCGGGGTTCGCGTCGAGGTCGGCGGGGCAGGTGTTCGGCGCCCAGGTGGCGCGCAGATAATCCGTTGCGCCGACAACATATGCGCTGTAACGCGAGCGCATCAGTTCAAGCGCGCGGGGCGCCGCTTCGCCGCCGTCGATGTAACGGCCACAGCATTGCGCGAAGCGGGGCGCCTTGGCGCCGCCGCGCAGGTCGGGCGCGGCGCCGCCGCAGGGGCAGTCGGACGGTCGTTGCGTCGGCAACAATGGCTTATTCATTGGACTTTCAGGCAAGACCGCGAGCGATCAGGATCTTCTGGATGTCGCTGGTGCCTTCGTAGATCTGGCACACGCGGACATCGCGGTAAATACGCTCGACGGGGAAGTCGCTCAAATAGCCATAGCCGCCATGAATCTGCAAGGCCGCGGAACAGATGCGCTCGGCGGCTTCGGAGGCGAACAGCTTGGCCATCGCGGCTTCGGTGAGGCACGGTTGGCCGGCATCTTTCAGCGAAGCGGCATGCCAGATCAGTTGACGCGCGGCCTCGAGCTGCGTCGCCATGTCGGCGAGGCGAAATTGCACGGCCTGGTGCGAGAAGAGCGGCGCGCCGAAGCTCTCGCGCTCCTTCGCGTAGGCCAACGCAGCCTCGAACGCGGCGCGCGCCATGCCGACGCTTTGCGCGGCGATGCCGATGCGCCCGCCTTCGAGCCCCGACAGCGCGATCCGGTAGCCTTCGCCTTCCGCGCCGATCAGGTTCGCGGCCGGCACGCGGCAGTCTTCGAAAATGATCTGCGCCGTATCCGACGAATGCTGGCCGAGCTTGTCCTCGACCCGCGCGACCACGTAACCTTTGGTATCGGTCGGCACGATGAACGCGCTGATGCCGCGCTTGCCCGCTGCCTTGTCGGTCACGGCCATCACGATCGCGACGTTGCCGTTCTTGCCGCTCGTGATGAACTGTTTGACGCCGTTCAGCACGTACGCGTCGACGTCGCGTGTCGCGGTGGTGCGCAGCGCGGAGGCGTCGGAGCCCGCCTGCGGTTCGGTCAGGCAGAACGCGCCGAGCATCTCGCCGCGCGCGAGCGGCGTGAGCCAGTCGCGCTTCTGCGCGTCGTTGCCGTAGGTCAGCAGGATGCTGCACACCGGGCAGTTATTGACGGAGATCGCGGTCGACGTACCGCCGTCGCCGGCGGCGATTTCCTCGAGGATCAGCGCGAGCGCCAGCGCGTCCATGCCGGCGCCACCGTACGCTTCGGGCACCAGCACGCCATATGCACCGAGTTCGGCGAGCTGCCGATGCACGTCCTGCGGAAAGATGCGCTCGCGGTCCCACAGCGCCGCGTGCGGCGTGACGGCATCGCGCACGAACGTGCGCACCGCGTCGCGCACCATCAGGTGGTCCTGATCAAGCACCATCGCTCTGTCTCCTCATTCGTCTTCTCACCAGTCGAGCAGCGTGCCGTCGTATTGATAGAAGCGGCCATTGAACGCCTCGCGCGCGGCCGCGGCCTGCGCGAGCACTTCACGCATGCCCGTGACGCTGCGGGCCGGATCGATCGCCGCCTCGGCACCGCCCATGTCAGTGCGCACCCAACCCGGATGCAGCGAAATGCAGGTCGCGCGCTTCGCATCCAGTGACGCGAGTTTCAGCGCGTCGTTCAGCGCCGCCTTGCTCGCGCGATAGAGCCAGCCGGTCGTGCCGCCCGCGTCGCCGATGCTGCCCATCTTGCTCGAGATCACCGCGAGCACGCCGCCGGTTTCTTCGACGAGAGGCAGCAGGATCGGCATCAACTGCATCGGACCGCGCACATTGGTGTGCATGACGTGGTCAAAGTCCTCGGCGGTGACCGTCTCGATGCCTTCGGTGCGCGGGCCGTACACGCCCGACACGAGTATCGCCGCATCGAGCCGTTCGCCGTCAAGCTTCCAGCCTAGCGCGGCGATGTCTTCCGGCGCGGTGACGTCGACCGAAAAAGTCGCAGCGGCGAGGGCGTTCAATGCGTCGAGCGCGGCGCCGTCGCGCGCGGTGGCGAGCACACGCCAGCCGCTTTTTTTGTACTGACGCACAAACTCCTGGCCGATGCCGCGCGACGCACCGACGATCAACACTGTCTTCATCGAATCACCTCGAGCCTTCGAATACTTCAAACGCTTCAACGCCTCGAACAACGCGTCAAACCAGTTCAATGCCCATCGCGGTCGCTTCACCGCCGCCAATGCACAGCGTCGCGACGCCGCGCTTCAAACCGCGCTTCTTCAGCGCGCCGATCAGCGTGACGAGAATCCGCGCGCCCGATGCGCCGATCGGATGGCCGAGCGCGCAAGCGCCGCCGTTCACGTTGACCTTCTCGTGTGGCAGATGGTGTTCCTTCATGGCGGCCATGGTGACGACGGCGAACGCTTCGTTGACCTCGTACAGATCGACTTCGTCCGCGCGCCAGCCGTTCTTCTCGAACAGCTTGCGAATCGCGCCGACCGGTGCGGTGGTGAACTTCGCCGGCTCCTGCGCAAAGGTCGAGTGGCCGACCACGCGTGCGATCGGCTCGACACCGAGACGCTTCGCCGTCGACTCACGCATCATCACGAGCGCGGCCGCGCCGTCTGAAATCGACGACGAGTTCGCCGCCGTCACCGTGCCGGTTTTGCTGAACGCGGGCTTGAGCGTCGGAATCTTTTCAAGGTTGGCTTTGAACGGCTGCTCGTCGTGATCGATGCTCACGTCGCCCTTGCGGCTTGCGACTTTCACCGGCGCGATTTCCCATGCGAACGAGCCGTCTTCGTTCGCGCGCTTCGCACGGTTCAATGACTCGACGGCGAACGCATCCTGCGCTTCACGAGTGAAGTCGAACGACGCCGCGCATTCCTCTGCAAACGTGCCCATCAGACGGCCTTTCTCGTAGGCGTCCTCGAGGCCGTCGTAGAACATGTGATCGATCACCTGGCCGTGGCCCATGCGCATGCCGCCACGCGCCTTCGGCAGCAGATACGGCGTATTCGTCATGCTCTCCATGCCGCCTGCGACGATCACGTCGACCGAACCCGCGGCCAGCATGTCGTGCGCGAACATCGCCGCGCGCATGCCGGAGCCGCACATCTTGTTGACCGTGGTGCTGCCCGTTGCGAGCGGCAAGCCGGCGCCGAGCGCCGCTTGACGCGCGGGCGCCTGGCCGAGCCCGGCGGGCAGCACGCAGCCCATCACCACTTCGTCGATCTGTTCGGGTTTCAGGCCCGCGCGTTGCACCGCGGCTTCGATTGCGACCGAACCGAGTTGCGGCGCGGTCAACGAAGCGAAATCGCCCTGAAATGCCGCCATCGGCGTGCGGGCAACGCCCACGATGACGATCGGATCAGCCTGTGTCCCGCTCATAGTTGTCTCACTCATGTTTAAGCTCCTTGATCACACCTTCGACGACGGCCGGCACGTCGCCGAGTTGCGCGGCATCGGCCGCGACCATGTCGTTGTCCGCTCCGTGCGCGCCGCTTGCCGACACCGCCGCGACGCAGCCCTTATAAGCCGCGCCGAGCGCGCCCGGCTCGCCGATGGTCATGCCGAGGTTGCGCACCTTGCCGTCATGCACGCCGTACACCCAGCCGTGCACGGTCAATTCCTGGCCGCGCGCCCACGCATCGTTGACGATGGTCGTGCGGCACACGTTCATCACCTGTTCGATCGTGTTCAGTTCGACCAGCCGCCGATGCCGCGCTTCACCGAGCGGCCATTCCTCGAGCAGCGCCGCATGCTTGGTGCGCACGTCCTGCACGTGATGCAGCCAGTTGTCCGCCAGACCCACGCGACGGCCGTGCAGCGCCGCGCCGACGCCCGAGCAGCCGTAGTGGCCGACCACCATGATGTGCTTGACCTTCAGCAGATCGACGGCGAACTGGATCACCGACAGGCAGTTCAGATCCGTATGCACGACCACGTTGGCGATGTTTCTGTGGACGAACACTTCGCCCGGCGGCAGGCCGATGATCTGGTTGGCCGGCACGCGCGAATCGGAACAGCCGATCCACAGATATTCGGGCGTCTGCTGGTGAGCGAGACGCGAGAAGTACTCGGGGTCTTCGGACAGCTTGCGGGCCACCCACGCGTCGTTGTTGTCGAACAGATGTGCAAGCGGATTGGGAGGAGTGGAAGCGTTCGAGTTCATGGTGCGTCTTGGCGGTTGCTCGACCGATTGACCGGTCGGTGTCGTTACATAAGATTCGGACGATGCATTCAACAATGCAGGCGGCGCATGATGTTCACGCCACCCGCACGCTGCGCTCGTCCGCTTGCGCGGCCGTTGCGTCTGCTCTGTCCGATGCTTGCGAAGCATCGGCAAAGCGTTCCGGGTAGCGGATGCAGAAGCGCACGCTGCTGTCGTACGGGAAAAAGTCGGGCAGTTCGCCTTTCAATAGATGATCCTTGTGCCGTTGCCACAGCGCGGGATCGAAGAAGTCCGCGTGATGCTGCATGAAGGAACGGCGCACGCGTGGGTTGCCGAGCAAAAACGTGCCGTACGTCTCCGGAAAAATGTCGTGCACGCCGACCGAGTACCACGGCTCGCCCGACATTTCGTCTTCCTCATTGCGTGGCGCCGGCACCGCGCGCACGTTGCAGTCGGTCAAATATTCGATTTCGTCGTAGTCGTAGAACACGACGCGCCCGTGACGCGTCACGCCGAAGTTCTTGTACAGCATGTCGCCCGGAAAAATGTTCGCCTGCATCAGTTCCTTGATCGCGTTGCCGTATTCCTTGATGCCATGATCGACGTCTTCGTCCGTGCCGTTTTGCAGGAAGAGATTGAGCGGCACCATGCGGCGTTCGATATACATATGGCGAATCACGAGGTTCTCGCCGTCGTATTCGAGCAGCGACGGCACTTCCTTTTCGAGCTCGCGCACGAGCGCTTCATCGAGCCGCGAAACGGGCAGCGCGACGCTCGAATATTCGAGCGTGTCGGCCATGCGGCCCAAACGGTCGTGCCGTTTGACGAGCTGATACTTTTCCTGGATCCGCTCGCGGGTGGTTTCCTTCGGCGGCGGGAAGCTGTCCTTGATCAGCTTGAACACGTACGGAAAAGAAGGCAGCGTGAACACCAGCATCACGAGTCCCTTGATGCCGGGTGCGATGATGAATCGATCGCTCGAATGCGACAGGTGATGCAGCAGGTCGCGATAGAACAGATTCTTGCCCTGCTTCTGCAAGCCGACCGACGTATAGATTTCCGCCTTCGGTTTGCCCGGCATGATCATGCCCAGAAATTCCACGTAAGCGGACGGCACTTCCATATCCACGAGGAAATACGAGTGCGAAAAGCTGAAGATGATCAGCAACTGCTCGCGCTTGAGCAGCACCGTGTCGAGCGCGAGCACCCCCGGCTTCACATGACGCAGCGGCACCGCGAACGGCAGCAGCAAATCGCCGTTGATGATCCGTCCCACGATATAAGCGGACTTGTTCCTGAAGAACAGCGACGAGAGCACATGAATCTGGAAGTTGGGTGCTTCGTCGAACACGCCGAACGCGTCGTGAATCGTCTGCATCACGCAGCCGACGTCGCGCGTCAGGTCCTCGAACGGCGGCTCGAGCTGAAAGTTCGTGACGATGCGCTCGAGCGTGGCGGCAAGACCGTCCTTGCCGGGGTAATACGCGCGATAAGTCGGCTTCGCGGCCGGCTCGTCGTTCTCGATATATTCGGTCGAGATCGCCGGCCGCACGAAAATGAAGTCGTTGTTGAAATACGAGCGATGCAGGATCTTGCAGCAGACCGAATTGAAGAACGTCTCCGCGCACTCGGGCTGGCGGTGCGTGGTCAGGAGGCCGATGTAGTGCAGCTTGATCTGCTGCCACACTTCACTGTCGATATTTTCCGCGTCGTATTCGTCTTGCAGCAGTTCGACGCATTCCTCGACGCGATCGTCGTATGACGTAATGCGATCGCGCGCGAGTTTTTGCAGGCCGTGCCAGTCGGCGGTTTCGAACAGCGTCTTGGCGTGGATCGCGGCGTCGCGAAAGATCCGGTAATGGCGCTCGAATCCTTCGAGCATCGTCTGGGCGACGTCAAAGCCGATCTGCGACGACAACAGTTTGGGGAAGTGATTCATGTCGATCGTGCATTCGTCCCATGTCGTGAAGACACCCGTGATTGTATCGTCCGGGTGGGCCCGCGACGCATCGCGCCGCTCGACTCGTGCCTTCGCGCGTGTTGCGCGTTGTGAGGCGTTCGCCGACTTTCCGACTATCTCCGCTCAATGCGTCAGTTTGGCATGCCTTAACCGGCTCAACTGTCAGCAAAAATAATTTGCCCGCTCCGCGTTCATGCGGGCTTGGCTTCGCGTGTGCCGTTCTCCAGCAGCGCGCGCGCCTGGGTTTCGTACTGCGCGAGGTCTTCGAGCGTCGCGTTCAGGTCTTCCAGTTGGCGTTCGAGCACGTCGCGATGGCGCGCCACCGTGGCGAGGAACGCGTGCAATTGCGCGACGGTGTCGGTCGGCGATTCATACACATCCAGCAGATCGCGGATTTCCGACAACGTGAAGCCGAGCCGTTTGCCGCGCAGCGTGAGCTTCAGGCGCGTTCTATCACGGCCCGAATAGACGCGGCGCAAGCCGCTCGATCCTTCGCGGCTCGGTGAGAGTAAACCCTGGTCTT
>DASPZL010000604.1:0-11404 GCA_035636295.1 Paraburkholderia sp. | reverse complement strand
CGGCGTGATTCTCGGCCTGATCGAACAGTTGGGCGCCGGCTACATCGGCAACCTGACCGGCGGTGTGTTCGGCAGCAACTACCAGGACGTGTTCGCGTTCATCGTGCTGATCATCGTGCTGGTGTTCCGTCCGTCGGGCCTGCTTGGCGAACGTGTCGCGGACCGCGCGTAAGGGAAAGGAGCAAATACAATGACCTCAATTCAACCGATCGAGCCGTCCACGACGCTCATCCCTGAAAAGAACCTCACCAGGACGCTGATCGTCGGCGTCATCACGGCGATCTTCGTGATCGCGGCGCCGATGATCATCGGTGCGGCCGGCGGCAACTACTGGGTCCGCGTGCTCGACTTCGCGATGCTGTATGTGATGCTCGCGCTGGGCCTCAATGTGGTGGTCGGCTTCGCCGGCCTGCTGGACCTGGGCTACATCGCGTTCTACGCCATCGGCGCGTACACCGCGGCGCTGCTGAGCTCGCCGCACCTGACCTCGCAGTTCGAGTGGATCGCGCATCTGGCGCCGGCCGGGCTGCACCTGCCTATCTGGATCATCGTGCCGATCGCCATGGGCCTCGCCGCGACCTTCGGCGTCCTGCTCGGCGCGCCGACCTTGCGTCTGCGTGGCGACTATCTCGCGATCGTGACGCTGGGCTTCGGGGAAATCGTCCGGATCTTCATGAACAATCTCGACCGTCCGGTGAACATCACCAACGGCCCGAAGGGCATCACGGGGATCGATCCGGTCAACGTCGGCGGTTTCAGCCTCGCGCAGACGCATACATTCCTCGGGTTCTCGTTCCCGTCGGTGTACATGTATTACTACCTGTTCGTGCTGTGCTCGCTGATCGTGATCTGGACCTGTACGCGTTTGCAGCACTCGCGTATCGGCCGCGCATGGGCGGCGATCCGCGAAGACGAAATCGCTGCCAAGGCGATGGGCATCAACACCCGTAACGTCAAGCTGCTGGCCTTTGCGATGGGTGCGTCGTTCGGCGGCCTGTCGGGCGCGATGTTCGGTTCGTTCCAGGGCTTCGTGTCGCCGGAATCGTTCACGTTCTGGGAATCGGTCGTGGTGCTGGCGTGCGTGGTGCTCGGCGGCATGGGCCACATTCCGGGCGTGATTCTCGGCGCGGTGCTGCTCGCCGTGTTCCCGGAATTCCTGCGCTCGACGATGGGTCCGTTGCAGAACATGGTGTTCGGCCATGAAATCGTCGATACCGAGGTGATCCGTCAGTTGCTGTACGGCCTCGCGATGGTCGTGATCATGCTGTACCGCTCGGAAGGCCTGTGGCCGTCGCCGAAGCACGAGGACAAGATTGCGAAACTGGCGAAGCGCGGCGCCAAGAAGCCGGTGCGCGCGTAAAGAACCGGGCAGGGCGACTGCCCTGCATGGGACCAGAGTAAGGCGTTAAAGCGCCAACTCTGGGCGACAGCTTTGCATGGGACCAGAGTAAGGCGCTAAAGCGCCAACTCTGGGCGACAAGGAGAAATCATATGAGCGATAACATTCGACTGTCGGTGAAGGGCGTCAACAAGCGCTTCGGCGGCCTGCAGGCGCTGTCCGACGTTGGCCTCGAAATCAAGGCCGGGCAGATCTACGGTTTGATCGGCCCGAACGGCGCCGGCAAGACCACTTTCTTCAACGTGATCACGGGTCTGTACACGCCGGATTCGGGCGACTTCAAGCTCGATGGCGAGAACTACACGCCGACCGCGGTGTACCAGGTCGCGAAGGCCGGGATCGCGCGCACGTTCCAGAACATTCGTCTCTTCGGCGGCATGACCGCGCTGGAAAACGTGATGGTGGGGCGCCACGTGCGCACGAAGCACGGCCTGCTGGGCGCGGTGTTCCAGACGCCGGCCGAGCGCAAGGAAGAGCGCGAGATTAAGGAACGCGCAATCGAACTGCTGGAATACGTCGGCATCGCGCAGTACGCGGACTACACGTCGCGCAACCTGTCGTACGGGCACCAGCGCCGTCTGGAAATCGCCCGCGCGCTCGCAACGGATCCGAAGCTGCTCGCGCTGGACGAACCGGCTGCCGGCATGAACGCAACGGAAAAGGTCGAGCTGACCAAACTGCTCGACAAGATCCGCACGGACGGCAAGACGATCCTGCTGATCGAACACGACGTGAAACTCGTGATGGGTCTGTGCAACCAGATGACGGTGCTCGACTACGGCAAGGTGATTGCGCAAGGTCTGCCGCAAGACGTGCAGAAGGATCCGAAGGTGATCGAAGCTTATCTGGGTGCGGGAGTCCACTGATGTCCACAACGCAAGCAATGTTGAAAATCAAGGGCCTGCAGGTCAATTACGGCGGCATCCAGGCAGTCAAGGGTATCGACCTCGAAGTCGGGCAGGGCGAACTGGTCACGCTGATCGGCGCGAACGGCGCGGGCAAGACCACGACGATGAAGGCGATCACGGGTCTGAAGCCGTACTCGGCGGGCGACATCGAGTACATGGGGCAGTCGATCAAGGGCATTCCGGCGCACGAGCTTCTGAAGCGCGGCCTTGCGATGGTGCCGGAAGGCCGCGGTATTTTCGCGCGCATGTCGATTGTCGAGAACATGCAGATGGGTGCTTATCTGCGCAACGACACGGACGGCATCAAGGCGGACGTCGATCGCATGTTCGGCTTCTTCCCGCGCCTGAAGGAGCGTGCGACGCAGTACGCGGGCACGTTGTCGGGCGGCGAACAGCAGATGCTGGCGATGGCGCGCGCGATCATCAGCAAGCCTAAGCTGCTGTTGCTCGATGAGCCGTCGCTAGGGCTCGCGCCGCTGGTCGTGCGCTCGATCTTCGACATCATCCGCGCCGTCAACGAGAGCGACCGGGTCGCTGTGCTGCTGGTCGAGCAGAACGCGCGTCTCGCGTTGCAGGCGGCGAACCGCGGCTACGTGATGGACTCGGGTCTCGTCACGATGTCGGGCGACGCGAAGCAGATGCTCGATGATCCGAAGGTACGGGCGGCGTATTTGGGTGAATAAGTGGGTGAATAAGCCCGATTAGTTTGCTATGCCTATGAAAAAGGCCGCATGCGCAAATGAACGCGCATGCGGCCTTTTTCCATTCAGGCGGCGCGGGTCTAAGCAGCGGGCACGGCGTCCGCCAGTTCGCCAAGGCGCTTGCCGAGACTGATCACCGCGTCGGCGCGATAACCGAGCGCCTCGTAAAACGCGCGCACGTCGGCCTTCGCGGACAGGACTTGCAGATTCAGCTTCGGACAGCCACGCCCGGTCAACGCGTTTTCGACGTGCGCGACCAGACGCGTGCCGATGCCATGACGACGCAGCGACGCATCTACCGCGAGCGAATACAGCCAGCCTCGGTGCCCGTCGTATCCACCCATCACCGTGCCGACGATTCGTTCGCCGAGCACCGCGACAAAGAACAGTTCCGGTTGCGTCGCCAGCTTGTTGGCGATCGACAGATGCGGGTTGCGCTGCGGCCGCGTCACGTCCCGGTACTCGGGGAACGCTTCCTGCCACAGCGCGACCACGGCATCGGTGTCGCTCGCCTCGAAGCGGCGGATCGATAGCATGGCGCTCTTCGTCATATGCGCGTTTCCGTCCGATTGATTACAGCGTATCGAGGATCGAACGCAGCATCGCCATCATCTGGTCGATTTCTCCGTTCGTCACGTTCAGTGCCGGCATGAAGCGCAGCAGGTTCGGACGCGCCGCGTTCAGCAGCAAACCGTCGGGCTGCATGTCGCGCGCCTTTTCGACGATCTGGTTGCCGATGTCCTTGCCGAGCAGCAGCGCGCGCAGCAGACCTTCACCGCGTTCGCCGTTAAAACCGCGTTCTTCCGACAACTCCAGCAGTTTCGCGCGCAGATACTCGCCGCGCTCGCGCACGCCTTCGAGGAAACCCGGCGCCGTCAGCTGCGAGATCACCGAATAGCCGACCGCGCTCATCAGCGGGTTGCCGTTGTAGGTGCCGCCCTGATCGCCGGCTTCGAAC
This sequence comes from Paraburkholderia sp., assembly GCA_035636295.1. Classification (GTDB taxonomy): domain Bacteria; phylum Pseudomonadota; class Gammaproteobacteria; order Burkholderiales; family Burkholderiaceae; genus Paraburkholderia. Next base: position 7,438 of record DASPZL010000604.1, on the reverse strand, counting down.
ACGGCAATCTCCGCTTTCGAGAGCAGCGCCGCGAGCGGCACGCCGCCGCCGATGCCCTTGCCGAGCGTCATGATGTCCGGCTCGATGCCCGAGAGCTCATACGCGAACAGCGTGCCTGCACGGCCGCAGCCGCTTTGCACTTCGTCGACGATCAGCAGCAGGCTGTGCTTCTTCGTCAGCGCGCGCAGTTGCTGCATGAATTCGCGCGTGGCCGGAATCACGCCGCCTTCGCCCTGGATCGGCTCGAGCATCACGGCAACCGTTTTCGCGTTGATGAGCTTTTCCACCGATGCGATGTCGTTCAGATCCGCCTTCGGAAAACCCGGCACTTGCGGCGCATAGATCGTGTCCCAGCCCGGCTTGCCGCTTGCCGACATGGTGGCGAGCGTGCGGCCGTGGAAGCTGTGATCGAACGTGATGACCTCGAACGCGCCGTCCTTGTATTTCCTGCCCCACTTGCGAGCGAGCTTGATCGCGCCTTCGTTGGCTTCGGCGCCGCTGTTCGCGAAGAACACTTTGTCGAAGCAGCTGTGTTGCGTGAGCAGATCGGCGAGCTGCGCCATCGGCTCGTTGTAGAACGCGGGCGACGGATTGATCAGCCGTTGCGCCTGCTTGTTCAACGCTTCGATCATGCCTTCGTTGCAGTGGCAGAGGCTGTTGACCGCCCAGCCTTGGATGAAGTCCAGATATCGCTTTCCGTTATTGTCGTAGAGCCACGAGCCCTTGCCGTGCGTGAAAACGATTTCGGGCCGGTTCGTGATGTACATCAGCGACTCGATCGGGTACTCAGTGAAGTTCATGACGGCAGGCTCCAGACAGCGGGTGAAGGGTGAATGAACGGGTGGCCGGATAGGGAACGGGGGCCAGGAAAAACAAAAAAGCCACGGCATGCCGTGGCTTTCATGATTCGAACAGCTTGCGCCGTTGTGCGGCGCGAATCCGTGACGAAGCCAGCGGCGCCCCTAAGGGAGCGGCGAGCGGCGACGTCGGAGTTCGGACTGGATGCGGTTCATGCGCGAAAGAATACGACAAGGGAAGCGCTGGTGTAAACCATGAATTTGCACAGATTGGCGTCAAAGCGGATTTTTTGCATCCGCCTTAATGCTGACACGTGGTTCGAACGGCCCGATCGACGCATCATCGACACTTCGCAGGCCGTTCACCTGTTCAAACCGGGTTCGCCAGATCCGCCGCGCTGGTAAACGAATCCGCATAAAACTCGTCTTCCGGCAGCCCATGATGCTGGGTGAAATCGCGCTGCGCCGACTCGACCATCACGGGCGCGCCGCACGCGTACACCTGGTATGCCGACAGATCAGGCAGATCCTCGATCACCGCGCGATGCACGAACCCGACGCGGCCCGTCCACGCATCGCTCGCGTCCGGCTCCGAGAGCACCGGCACGAACTTGAAGTTCGGAATCTCGCGAGCCCATTGCTCGGCCAGTTCGAGCAGATACAGATCCTTCTTGCGGCGCGCGCCCCAATACAACGTCATCGGCCGGTTGAGATTCTTGAACACCGCGTGCTCGACGATCGCCTTCAGCGGCGCGAAGCCCGTGCCCGAAGCGAGCAGCACGATCGGTTTGTCCGACTCTTCACGCAGGAAGAACGTGCCGAGCGGCGCCTCGAAACGCAGAATGTCGCGCTCCTTCATCGTGTTGAACACGTGATCGGTGAAGGCGCCGCCGGGCATGTGACGGACGTGCAGTTCGATCGGGCCTTCCGTGTGCGGCGCGTTCGCCATCGAATAGCTGCGGCGCTTGCCGTCCTTCAGGATGAATTCGAGGTACTGGCCGGCCAGATATTGCAGACGTTCGTTGGCGGGCAACTGCAGCTTCAGCACGACCACGTCGTCGGCCTTGCGTTCGATCGCGTTCACGCGGCATGGCAGCTTCTTGATCTGCACATCGCCGACACCGGCCACTTCGCGGATGTCCACTTCGAGATCGGAGCATGCGGTTGCGCAGCAGAACAGCGCCATGCCGCGCGTTTTCTCGTCGTTCGACAAGGCCGATGACGAATGCGACCGCTGTTCGATCTCACCGCTCACCACGGTGCCCTTGCACGAACCGCAGGCGCCGTTCTTGCAACCGTACGGCAGGCCGATGCCCTGGCGCAAGGCGGCGCTCAGCACCGGTTCGTCCTGTTCTACCTGAAACTGCCGGCCGCTTTGCCGGAGCGTGACGTTAAATGCCATAGAGTGTTCGAAATCGAAAAGTCGGTAATCGTTATCGGACCCGCGTTATTGGACCGACGGTCTCAACTGCGCGGTACCTGCCGCGCTTGACGGCTACAATGCGTGCACCATGAAAGCGACACGAAACTTACGCCGGCCGCGCGTGTTAATCGTAGGTTGCGGCGACGTCGGCATGCGCTGCGTGCCCTTGCTGCGACCGCGCGCCCATGTCTTCGCGCTGACCAGTCACGCCGAACGCAGCGCCGAATTGCGCGCCGCGGGAGTCACGCCGCTCGTCGGCGACCTCGACGCACGTCACAGTCTGAAACGGCTCGCGGGTCTCGCGCCGACGGTGCTGCACCTCGCGCCACCGCAAAAGACCGGCGATGACGACCGCCGGACCCGTGCCTTGCTTGCCACGCTGGGCACTCGCCGCGATCGTGCGCTGCGCGCCGCGCGCGGTGCGGTGGCGCCGGTGGGGCGGCTGCGCCGCGGGTTGCGCGCCATGAGCGCCTCGTGGGCGGAATCTGAAGCAGCCAATATTGTACCCGACGGGGTCCGCCGGACCGCCGGCTCGCGTACGCCGACGCGGCTCATCTACGCAAGCACGACGGGCGTCTACGGCGATTGCGGCGGTGCTTGGATCGACGAGACGCGCATCACGCAACCGGCCAATGCGCGAGCGAAACGCCGGGTGTCGGCCGAGCGGCAATTACGGCGCGCGACGGCGCGCGGTGTGCTCGCCGCCAGCATCGCGCGGATCCCGGGCATCTATGCGCGCAACCGTCTGCCGTTGGCGCGCCTCGAAAAGCGCACGCCCGCATTGATCGATGCCGACGACGTCTACACCAACCATATCCACGCCGACGATCTCGCCGCGATCCTCGTGCGTCTCGCGACGCACGGCAGGCCGGCGCGGGTCATCCATGCGTCCGACGATTCATCGCTGAAGATGGGAGCGTATTTCGATCGGGTGGCCGACGCGTTCGGTTTGGAGCACGCGCCTCGCATCACCCGCGCGCAAGCCGAAGAGGAGATCGAGCCGACCTTGCTGTCTTTCATGCGTGAATCGAGGCGGCTCGTGAACCGGCGCCTCAAAGAGGAACTGCGTGTGCGCTTGCGCTATCCGAGCGTCGAAGATTTTTTGCGTGAGGGCGCAACGCGCGAGCCGTGAACGTGTGGCTGCGTGAGGGCTAACCGACGAACGGCCAACGAACCGCGTGCCGGACGTCCTCCGGCAACCCACACCCGCATCACGCCGACCCAAACGACTCAACGCGCCAACGTCGTGCGGCCTCGTTGCCTCAAGTCAGCGCCGGCAATGCTTCGAGCAGCAGGAAGCACAGCATCGCGCCGATCAACGCGCCGATCAGGTTCGGTTGATATTTGTGCCGCAGCCGCATCATGATCAGCAGTCCGCCGATCACGACCAGCCCCAGGCACGCGAAAGCAACCATCACGTACCAGATCCCGCTAGTGTCGTGGACGACCATGGCACCCCTCCTTGAACTCTTTTTAGTCCTTGTTTAAACGAGTATAGGGCGAGGTGTAAGGAACAGCATGCTGCGATGCAGCGCGCCGACGCGCGTCTCGCTGCGCATGTGTGCGGCCGCGCACATGCTTTTCCTGCTGCATCAAGGCTTTAAAGGGGCGCTACCGGTTTACCCGCTCCGTAAAGATCCGAGGTCGGTTTCATCGAGCCATTGCCATGCGCCTTGCGCTAGCGTGGCGGGCAATGCGAGTCCGCCGATCCGCTCGCGATGCAGCGCTTCGCAACGGTTGCCGGCTGCCGCGATCATCCGCTTGACCTGGTGGTATTTGCCTTCCATCACGGTGAGCGCCAACTCGTGGTCTCCGCGCGCTTCGGCTTCGACCGCGGCGATCGGCTTGGGCTCGCCGTGCAGCAACACGCCGTCGCGCAGGGCGGCCAATTGCGCGTCGTCGATCGGATGACGCGTGGTTGCGACATACACCTTCGGCACCTTGCGTTTCGGCGACGTGAACAGATGCACGAACTTGCCGTCGTCGGAGAGCAGCAGCAGGCCGGTCGTGTCCTGATCGAGCCGCCCCACGCATTGCACCCCGCGCTCGGCGAACTGCGGCGGCAGCAGGCTGAACACGCTCAGATGATGCTGCGGCTCGCGCGAGCATTCGTAACCGGCAGGCTTGTTCAGAAGCAGATAGGCGCGCTCGCGATACGGCCAGACGACGCCGTCCACGCTGAAGCTGAACGCGCTGTCGTCGGTTGGGAAATCGGCGTCGGCATCGGTGCGCACGGCGCCGCCGATGCTCACGCGGCCGTCGGCGATCAGTGCGCGGCATTGGCGGCGCGAGCCGAAACCTTGATTGAAGAGGATGCTTTCGAGATTCATGGCGAGCGAAGAATAACACCGCAAGAAGCGGAGCGCCGTGCCGCGCGATACCGGCGACGATGGTCTCTCATACCTCGTTGCAGGAGTTCATCGATGCACGCCAAGTCCTCTTCGTCTTCTTCACGGGCGTCATCCGCGATCCGTCTGCCCGCCGCCTTCCAGCGGCTCGCGTGGTCGAACCTGGTCGCGCAGTCCGCCGAGCAGATCAGCCTCGCCGCCGCGCCGCTCGTCGCGGTGTTCGCGCTCGGCGCCGGCGCGCGCGATACGGGTCTCCTGCAAACCGCGCAGACGCTGCCGTTCCTGTTGCTGTCGATTCCGCTCGGCGTTTGGGCCGACCGCCGCTCACGCCGCATGTTGATGACGCTCGCCGAAGGCGTGCGCGTGATCGCGATGCTGTGCGTGCTGCTGCTCGTGATGACGCACACGCTCAGCTTGCCGCTGCTCGCCGCGCTCGGCTTCATTGCCGCGACCGGCACGGTGGCCTATAACGTCGCGGCGCCGTCGCTGGTGCCTTCGATCGTGCCGCGTGAAGCCTACGCGAGCGCGAATGGCCGGCTCGAACTCGCGCGCAGTGTCGCGTATTCGGCGGGGCCGGCGCTCGGCGGTTTGCTGGTCGGCTGGATCGGCGCGGGCTGGGCGTATGGCTGCGCGGCCGCGCTGTCGGCGTTGGCGGTCGCGTTGCTGGCGGGCTTGCGCGAGCCGCCGCGCGCCGCGGCTTTGCAGCGACACTTCCTGCTGGAACTGCGCGACGGCACACGCTTCGTGCTGCGCGATGCGCTGCTGCGTCCGATGCTCGCGACCGCGGTTTTCTTCAACATCGGTTTCTTCGTATTGCAGGCAGTGTATGTACCGTACGCGGTGCATCGGCTTGGCCTGAGCGCGTCGGCAGTAGGTGCGACGCTCGGCGCGTATGGTGTCGGCATGGTATGCGGCGCGCTCGCCGCGCCGGCCATCGCGCGGCGCCTTGCATTCGGCCGCGTGCTGATTATCGGGCCGCTTTGCGGTTTACTCGCGTCGCTCGTGATGGTGGCGACGCTCGTCGCGCCGTCGTTCTGGTTGGCAATGCTGAGCTTCTTCCTGCTCGGCGCCGGACCGATTCTCTGGACCGTCGGCTCGACCACGCTGCGTCAGGCGATCACCCCCGAACGGATGATGGGCCGCGTGTCGGCGCTCAACAGCACCGCCACCTACGGCGCGCGTCCGCTGGGCGCGCTGCTCGGCGCGGCGATCAGCGCGCGATGGGGCATGGACGCCTGTCTGATCGCGGCGGCCGCGGCTTTTCTCGCGCAGGCGCTGATCATCGTGATGTCGCCGGCGGCGCGGCTCGCGCATATTCCTGAGCCGACCGCGGTCGCCTGCTGAAAACGGATTTTCATCGCGAGATGTCCATGCGTGGGCGAGTCGCCTTGCTCACGCCTAAAGCGTCGGGGAAACCCTCGAAAATGAAAATGAATTTTTTTCGAGAAAGTTTTTATGTAAATATACTTTCATGCATTTCGCTTACATCAGGTGTCCCGCCTCGCTCGCATGATTCATCACCCGTCCGTTGCTCCCAATCTCGCCGAGCAGGCCATCGCCTCGCGCATTGCCGCAGCCATGCCGACCCTCACGCCGATTCACCGGCGCATGGGCGAATACGTGCTGGCCAATCTGTTTCGCGCGGCCACCATGCGTATCGACGAACTGGCGAGCGTGGTCGGCGCATCCGTGGCGACGGCGAATCGCTTCGCGCGCACGCTCGGTTTCGACGGCTATCCGCAGTTTCGCGAGGCGCTCGTGCGCGGTTTCGAAGCGACGCTCGCGCCGGTCGAGCGGCTGCGCAGCGCGCGGGAATCGCTTGCGGCCGGCGACCATCTGATCGACGCGTCGCTCGAACAGGCCGCCGCCAACTTGCACTCCACGCGCGGCGCGATCGATAGCGCGGCAGCCGAAGCCGCCGTCGAAGCGATCCTCGCCGCGCGCCGCGTGTTCGTGCTGGGCGCGGGCACCAGCGCGTTTCTCGCCGGCCTGATGGAGCACGGGCTGATGCCGTATCACGACAACGTGCAGTCGCTCGCGCTGATAGGTGGGCCGTCGCATGCCGCGCGCCGCCTGTTCGCTTCGGACGAGGGCGATCTGGTAATCGGCATCGTGTTCCCACGCTATGTGGAGGACACCATCGAACTCGCGCGCCGTGCCGCAAGCCGCGGCGCGCGCGTGCTTGCGCTAACCGACGGCCCGCGCTCGCCGCTCGCGCAATTCGCCGATCTCTCGCTGTATGTTCGCTCCGAGCGGCGGCTCGCGGCCAATGCCGATTCCGCCGTGCTGGCCGTGATCGAAGCGCTTTGCGACGCGGTCGCGTATCGCGCCAAGCGCTCGGTGAAGGCAGCCGCCGACGTCACCGAATTCGTGCTGCCCTGGCTCACCGATCCTCAACCTGCGCCGATCGCCGCAGCGGCCGAACCCGCGCGCGCCTCTACCGGCGCGGCCCGCGATAAGCGCACCACCGGCACCTCCCGCACTACCAAAGCCAAACGATGAACTCCAACGCAGTCATTGCCATTCATGGCGGCGCAGGGACGATCCTGCGCGCGTCGATGTCGTCCAGCGCCGAAGCCGAATACCACGCGGCCTTGCATGCCGTGCTGAGCGCCGGCCAGCGCATCCTCGCCGACGGCGGCGGCGCGCTCGACGCCGTCAGCGAAGCCGTGCGTCTGCTCGAAGACTGTCCGCTCTTCAACGCGGGCCGCGGCGCGGTCTACACGGCGGCCGGCACGCACGAACTCGACGCGGCCATCATGGACGGCGGCACGCTCGAAGCCGGCGCGATCTGCTGCGTGAAGCACGTGCGCAATCCGATTCTGGCAGCGCGCCGCGTGCTCGAACGCAGCGAACATGTGCTCTTCACC
>DASPZL010000603.1:0-5814 GCA_035636295.1 Paraburkholderia sp. | reverse complement strand
CAATTCACGCGCGATGCCCTGTTCCGGCGTCTCGCCGTTTTCGAGGAAACCGGTGATCAGCGCGAACATGCCTTCCGGCCACGCCGCGTTGCGCGCCAGCAGAATCTTGCCCTCGTACTCGACGATCGCCGCGACCACCGGCAACGGATTATTCCAGTGGACGTAGCCGCATTCCGTATCGGGACAGGTTTGACGGATGCGGCCGCCTTCGTGCTCCGCATCGGCGCGCTCGATCAACGGTGTGGAACAGCGCGGACAAAATCGGTATTCGGTCATGGCGAGTAGTGGGGTGTCTTTTTTTGTGGCTTGTGGCTCACGCCGCGCACAATTCCCGCAGTTCGGCGGCGAAACGCTCGACGGTTTCCGGCTGCGTGTCCCAGGCGCACATCAGCCGGCAACCGCCCGCGCCGATGAACTCGTAGAACTTCCAGCCACGCGCGCGCATCGCCTTGGCGGCTTGCGCGGGCAACTGCGCAAAGACCGCGTTCGATTCTCCGGGAAACATGATGCTCACGCCGGGGATTTCCTGCAACCGCGTTTGCAGCAATTGCGCCATCGCGTTCGCATGACGCGCGTTGCGCAACCAGACGTCGTTATCGAGCAGACCGAGCCACGGCGCGGAGATGAAGCGCATCTTCGAGGCCAACTGGCCGGCCTGCTTCAGCCGGTAGGCGAAGTCGTCGGCGAGCGCCCGGTCGAAGAACACCACCGCTTCACCGACCGGCAAGCCGTTCTTGGTGCCGCCGAAGCACAACACGTCGACGCCCGCGCGCCAGGTGATCTCCGACGGATGCACGTCGAGCGCGGCGACCGCATTCGCAAAGCGCGCGCCATCCATATGCACTTTCAGATGCCGCCGTTTGGCGATCGCCGCGATCGCCCGCACTTCCTCGACGCTGTAGACGGTGCCGACTTCCGTCGATTGGGTCAGCGTGACGACCTTCGGCTTCGGGTAATGGATATCGGCGCGGCGCGTGACGACCGCCTCGATCGCATCCGGCGTGAGCTTGCCGCCGACGCCCGGCGCGGTCAGCAGCTTCGAGCCGCCCGAGAAGAACTCCGGGCCGCCGCATTCGTCGGTTTCGATGTGCGCGAGTTCGTGGCAAATGACCGAGTGATACGACTGGCACAGCGACGCGAGCGCCAACGAATTGGCCGCCGTGCCGTTGAACACGAAGAACACTTCGCAGTCGGTCTGGAACAGTTCGCGCAGACGGTCGCAGACCTGGTTGGTCCAGGAGTCGTCGCCGTAGGCCGGTTCGTGCCCGCTGTGGTTGGCGGCGATCAGCGCCTCTAGCGCTTCGGGACAGATGCCGGCGTAGTTGTCGGACGCGAAATGTTGCATGGATGGCGGCGCGCCCGGCGACAGGCGCGCTGAGATGGCGGGAAAGCGGTCATTTTAGTGCGCCGGGGGGTTATTTGTTTTTTGGCAGCAGGATTGGGTTGTGGGAGGTGTGGGGTGGCCGTTTTGACACGCCGTTAACTGCAGCGGCAAGTGAGCGCGTGGACGGTCGCGGCGATGCTCCGCAGCCGCTTGAGAAGGCCGTTGGTGCAATATCAATCGCGCATCTGGCGACGGTTACGGCGATGTGCTCCGCGGCCGGTTCGACATGCCGTTCGTCGCAGTGGCAATCGGGCATCCGGCCACGGCCGCGCGGCACGCGCGCCGCAGTCGCCTCGACACGCCCGTCAATCGCAACGGCAATCGGGCATCCGGCCACGGTTGCGCGGCACGCGCGCCACGACGATCAGACCGGCCGCGCCCAGCATTAACGCGCCCGCCGCCAGCCACAACGCGGGCGAAAACGATCCGGTCTGTTCAGCGATCGGCGCGGCGACAAGCGGGCCGACAATCTGACCGACGCCGTAGGCCGCCGTCGCATAGCCCATCAGACCGGCCGCATCTTCGCCGCGCAGACGCCGCGCCTCGCGCATCGCGAACAGCGTGATCGCGGTGAACGGCAGGCCGATCAGAATGCTGCCGAGCGAAAAGCCGCCCGCCGTCGGCCAGACGATGCCAAGCGCGATGCCCGAAGCCTGCAGCACGTAGCAGCCGGCGAGCAGCGCGCGGTTATCCCAATGCGCCGGCAAGCGCGCCGCGAGCAGTGCGCCGACCATCAGCGCCGCGCCGAACATCGGCCAGAACAGATCGGGCCACGACGAGCCCGGCAGCGCATGGCGCGCGATGACCGGCAGGAAAGTCGCGGTGATGATGTAGCCGAAGCCGGGGACGCCGTAGAGCAGGACCAGCCAGAAGGCGTCGGCGCGGCGTGGGGTCGGGATTGCCGGGGTTGGGTTTGTGGCGTGTTGGCTCGTGGGGTATCGGCCTGCAATGCGTTGGTTTGCATCAGCAGCGCCGGCGGAATCGGCCACCTGCGCATTCGCATTTCTCGCGCTGGACACGGACGCAGCCCCGAAAACCGGCCAAACCACGATTGACAGAACCGCCGCGATCAGCCCGAAGCCGATCCACCCTGCCGTGGCGCCGTAACCGCCCGCCGCGCTGACCAGCAAACCCGTCCCGACGATGCCCATGCCCGGGCCCGTGTAGATCACCCCGCCCCACCCATGCGCGCCGAGTTCGGCGAGCCGCCGCAAGCCCCACTGCGACGCAAAAACGAAAGTCCACGCGCTGGCCGCACCGGCGACGAAGCGTACCGCCGCCCACACCCAGAACTGGCTCGTGACGCCCATTGCCAGCGTCAACAGCACGGTAGCGACAAGCCCCGCGCGCACCATGCGCGCCGGCTCGACCCGCAGCGCCGCGCAAGTCACCGCGCCGACAAAATAGCCCGCGTAATTGAACGACGCGAGCCAACCGCCGTGCTGGATATCGATCTGCGGCTGACCGAGCGCACTGCCGTGGAGCATCAGCGGCAATAACGGCGTGAATGCAAAACGCCCGATGCCGAGGACAACGGCCAGCGTCACCATGCAGCCAAGCGCCGCGCGCCGGGCGGCGTCCCGTTCGGTGGAAATGTGTTGCGCGTTGGAAGCGAGATTGTTCATGAGCAGACAAAAAATGACATCGGGCCCGGCGGTCACCGGCCCTCAAACCATATTAGCTTGACCTTTCAATCACGAAAAATGAATAATTGGGATACAACCCATCGCCGGGAGAGAATCGTGGATCTGGCCGCATTGACCATCTTTCGTGCCGTCGTGAGAGAAAACGGCGTGACGCGCGCCGCTGCCAAGCTCAATCGCGTGCAATCGAATGTCACCACGCGCATCAAGCAGCTCGAAGAGCAACTGGGCACCGACTTGTTCATCCGCGACGGCCGCCGCCTCGTGTTGACGCCGGCCGGCGAGACACTGCTGCCCTACGCGGAGCGTCTGCTTGCGCTCGCTGACGAGGCGCGTCATGCGGTGCGCGAGGACCGTCCTGGCGGGCGCTTGCGGTTGGGCACGATGGAAAGCGTCGCGGCGACCCGTCTGCCGGGATTGCTCGCGCGCTATCACCAGCAGTGGCCCGCTGTCGCGCTGGAACTCGAGATCGGCACGACCGGCAAACTGATCGAACGCGTGCGCGAGTTTGAGGTGGATGCGGCTTTGGTGGCCACGCCGCTGGACCCGGCTACGCTCGGCGAATTGTTCGAGACGGTGCCGGTGTTCAGGGAAGAACTGGTGATGCTGACGCCTCGCGGGCATCGGCCGATTCATGAAGTACGGGATATTGCGCTATCGACGCTGATCGCGTTCGAGCGCGGGTGCGCTTACCGGACTTACATCGAGAAGTGGTATCTGGAGCACGGGGTCAGGCCGGCGCGCGTGCTGGAGTTGGGCTCTTATCACGCGATCGTGGCATGTGTGGCGGCGGGCGCCGGGGTGGCCGTGGCGCCACGGTCAGTGCTGAATTTGCAGACCGATGCCAGCAATATCGCGGTTCATGATCTCCCGGATATCGGCGTGATCGAGACGCTTCTTGTCTGGCGGCACGGACATTTTTCGTCGGCGCTCAATGCGTTGAAGCACACGCTTCTGGCACACGAGGATGCGGTGGAAAGGCCTGCGGCTGCAGCGGTCGGCGTGGCCTGATCGCGGGCCACACGGAGACGCCAAAACCACCAGCGCCCGCGCGGCCCGATCAAACCCGAATCAAAGCTGGGCTTCGACCCAACCCTTGACCCCGGCAAGCGCCGCCGGCAGATTCGCCGGCTCGGTGCCGCCGGCCTGGGCCATATCCGGCCGTCCGCCGCCCTTGCCGCCAACCTGTTGCGCAACGAAGTTGACCAGCTCGCCGGCCTTGACCTTCTTGCTGGCGTCAGCCGTTACGCCTGCAATCAGGCTTACCTTGCCGCCCTCGACCGAGGCCAGCACGATCGCCGCGCTCTTGAGCCTGTCTTTCAGCTTGTCGACCGTCTCGCGCAGCGTCTTCACGTCCGCGCCGTCGAGCGTTGCCGCCAGCACATGCACGCCAGCGATTTCGATCGCCTGACCGGCCAGCTCGTCGCCCTGGCTCAAAGCCATCTTCGACTTCAACGCGCTCAGTTCCTTCTCGAGCGATTTCACCTGATCCTGCACCTGCACGATCCGCTGCGTCAGCTCGGACGGTTGCGCCTTCAACACGGCCGCAGCCGCATTGATCTTCGCATCGAGGTCCTGCACGAAACGCACGGCGTTATCGCCCGTAATCGCTTCCACGCGACGAATGCCGGCAGCCACACCGCCTTCCATCACGATCTTGAAGAAGCCGATGTCGCCCGTGCGATGCACGTGCGTACCGCCGCATAGCTCCCGCGAGAAACCGAGGTCGAGCACGCGTACTTCGTCGCCGTACTTTTCGCCGAACAGCGCCATCGCGCCGCCCTTCACCGCTTCGTCGAACGGCATGACGCGCACGATACCGGGCGCGTTCGCCAGCACTTCGGCGTTGACGATCTCTTCGACACGGCGGATCTGCTCGTCCGTCATGGGCGCGTTGTGCGCGAAGTCGAAACGGGTCTTGTCCGGATCGACCAGCGAGCCCTTCTGCTGCACGTGCGAGCCGAGCACTTCGCGCAGCGCCTTGTGCATCAGGTGAGTCGCCGAGTGATTGCGGGCCGTGCGGGCGCGGCGCACCGCGTCGATTTCCGCCTTGACGACGTCGCCGACCTTCAGCGTGCCCTGCTCCAACGTGCCGTGGTGACCGACCACGTCGGCCTGCACCTTCAGCGTATCCGCGACGGCAAAGCGCACGCTCGCGTTGGCGAGCAGGCCCTGGTCGCCGACCTGGCCGCCCGACTCCGCGTAGAACGGCGTGTGGTCGAGCACGACGACAGCCTGCTGGCCGTGGCTCACTTCCCGCACCGACGCTCCGTCCACATACAGCGCGATCACCTTCGCGTCGTCGAAGACGATTTCTTCGTAGCCGTGGAACGTGGTCTTCGCGCCCGAATATTCGAGGCCCTGCGCCATCTTGAACTTGCCCGCCGCGCGAGCCTGTTCGCGCTGGCGCGCCATGGCTTCGTCGAACGCGGGCTCATCCACCGTGACTTCGCGCTCGCGGCACACATCCGCCGTCAGATCGAGCGGGAAGCCGTACGTGTCGTGCAGCTTGAATGCGAGCTCGCCGTCGAGCGTCTTGCCGCCCTTCGCTTCCAGATCGGCCAGCGCGCTTTCGAGAATCGACATGCCGTGCTCGATGGTCTCGAAGAAGCGCTCTTCCTCCTGACGCAGCACGTCCGTCACGCGTTGTTCGGCTTCCTTCAGTTCCGGATACGCGCCGCCCATCTGCGCGACGAGGTCGGCCACCATGCGATGGAAGAACGAACCCCTCTTGCCCAGCTTGTAGCCATGGCGGATCGCGCGGCGCACGATCCGGCGCAGCACGTA
>DASPZL010000602.1:0-6468 GCA_035636295.1 Paraburkholderia sp. | reverse complement strand
CGGGCGGTCTGACATCGAGGCGCAAGATCGCGATCGCACGCGCAAGCGCCCGGCATCGCAACGACAATTGCACTATGCGTGCGCCCCGCTGGCGCGCGCGACGGAGAAAGGTATGGCGGGTCATTCGAAGTGGGCCAACATCAAGCATAAGAAAGCAGCGGCCGATGCCAAGCGCGGCAAGGTCTGGACGCGGCTCATCAAGGAAATTCAGGTCGCGGCCCGCATGGGCGGCGGCGACATCGACTCGAACCCGCGTCTGCGGCTCGCCGTCGAAAAGGCGTACGACGCCAACATGCCGAAAGACAACGTCAACCGCGCGATCCAGCGCGGCGTGGGCGGCGTGGACGGCGCAAGCTACGAAGAAATCCGCTATGAAGGCTACGGCATCGGCGGCGCGGCGGTGATCGTCGATACGATGACCGACAACCGCACGCGCACGGTGGCGGAAGTGCGTCACGCGTTCTCGAAGAACGGCGGCAACATGGGCACGGACGGCTCGGTGTCGTTCATGTTCGATCACGTCGGCCAGTTCCTGTTCGCGCCCGGCACGCCGGAAGACAAGCTGATGGAAGCCGCGCTCGAAGCCGGCGCCGACGACGTCGTCACGAACGACGACGGCAGCATCGAAGTACTATGCCCGCCGAACGATTTCCCGAAGGTGAAGACCGCGCTCGAAGCCGCGGGCTTCAAGGCCGAGTTGGCCGAGGTCACGATGAAACCTCAGACGGAAGTCGAATTCACCGGCGACGACGCGGTGAAGATGCAGAAGCTGCTCGACGCGCTGGAGAATCTGGACGACGTGCAGGAAGTCTATACAAACGCCGCGATCGCCGACGAATGAGCGCGCCCCGGCGGCGCGCGGCGCGGATTTCACACCGAACCGCCCCACGCCGCCGGCCGGCCCTCGCGTTGTTGCTGCACGGGCGTTGGTGGACTTGGGCGGGTGTTCCCGCCCCCTGTCACGCCGCCACTCCGGTTCGCTTATGTGCCCTGCGCCACTTCCTGGCTGCGGGCTCTGTGCGAACCTTGCCGATATCCACGGCTGAGCGCGCTGCGTCAGCCGTTTATGGTTTTTAAGTCTCGGGGATTCTCATGAAGTTACTCGTCGTCGGTTCCGGCGGTCGCGAACATGCGCTCGCATGGAAGCTCGCGCAATCGCCACGGGTCCAGCTCGTCTACGTCGCTCCCGGCAACGGCGGCACCGCCCAGGACGAGCGTCTGCGCAACATCGACATCACCGAACCGGCCGCGCTCGCCGATTTCGTCGAGCAAGAACAGATCGCCTTCACGCTGGTCGGGCCGGAAGCGCCGCTCGCCGCCGGTATCGTGAATCTGTTCCGCTCGCGCGGCCTGAAGATTTTCGGGCCGACCAAAGAGGCTGCCCAGCTCGAAAGCTCGAAGGATTTCGCCAAGGCGTTCATGAAGCGCCACGCGATCCCGACCGCCGAATACGAAACCTTCGCCGACGTCGCCTCCGCGCACGCGTATCTGGACGCCAAAGGTGCGCCGATCGTCATCAAGGCCGACGGCCTCGCCGCCGGCAAGGGCGTGGTGGTCGCGCAAACGCTGGAAGAAGCGCATGCCGCCGTCGACATGATGCTGTCGGACAACAAGCTCGGCGATGCGGGTGCGCGTGTCGTGATCGAGGAATTCCTCGCCGGCGAGGAAGCGAGCTTCATCGTGATGGTGGACGGCAAGCACGTGCTGCCGCTCGCATCGAGCCAGGACCACAAGCGTCTGCTCGACGGCGATCTGGGGCCGAACACGGGCGGCATGGGCGCGTATTCGCCCGCGCCGATCGTCACGCCGCAACTACATGCGCGCGTGATGCGTGAAATCATTCTGCCCACCGTGCGCGGCATGGAAAAGGAAGGCATCCGCTATACGGGCTTCCTTTACGCCGGTCTGATGATCGACGCGCAAGGCAATCCGAAGACGCTCGAATTCAACTGCCGCATGGGCGATCCCGAAACGCAGCCGATCATGGCGCGTCTGAAGGGCGACTATTCGAAGGTGGTCGAGCAGGCGATCGCCGGCACCCTCGATACGGTCGAACTCGAATGGGACCGCCGTACCGCGCTCGGCGTCGTGCTCGCCGCGTACAACTATCCGGACACGCCGCGCAAGGGCGACCGCATCAGCGACATTCCCGCTGAAACCGCGGATTCGGTCACGTTCCACGCCGGCACCACGCTCACGAACGGCAAGCTCACTACCTCGGGCGGCCGCGTGCTGTGCGTGGTGGGTCTGGCGGATTCGGTGCGCAGCGCGCAATCGGTCGCGTACGAAACGATCAACCAGATTTCGTTCAACGGCATGCAGTATCGCCGCGACATCGGCTACCGCGCGTTGAACCGCAAGCACGACGCCAGGACCGAAGGCAAGCAGTAGGCCATACCCCACTCGCCCGCGTGCGGCGCCAACGGCGCTACACTGCGGGTTTTCGCGGCCATTCCCGCGCCCATTGCATCATGTGGGCCGAGATTGGCTCATGCGGACAGATAGCCAGGTCGCCCGGCGCGAAACCCCGTACCGCCGCGCCTTTGCAGGTTCACCCTGACGAAGGCCCGGCCGTCGCCCTTCACGAAGAACCCGCGGCACGACGAGCGTGCCGCCCTCAGCATCTGCATTCATGACCGATTCGAGCTACGACGCACAGGCCGTGCGCAGCTGGCTGCAAGGCCTGCAAACGCATATCGCGGACACGCTGGGCGCGTTCGACGGCACGCCGTTCGCGACCGACGCATGGCAGCGCGCCCCCGGCGAAAAGCTGCGCGGCGGCGGCTGCACGCGGATTCTGGAAGGCGGCAATTTTTTCGAGCGCGCCGGCATCGGCTTCTCGGACGTCGCGGGCGACGCGTTGCCGGGTTCGGCGAGCGCGGCGCGTCCGCAACTGGCAGGGCGCGGTTTCGAGGCGATGGGCGTGTCGCTCGTGCTGCACCCGCACAATCCGCACTGCCCGACCGTGCATATGAACGTGCGTTTACTGATCGCCACCAAGGCCGGCGAGGAGCCGGTGTTCTGGTTCGGCGGCGGCATGGATCTCACGCCCTACTACGGCTACGAGGAAGACGCACAGCATTTTCACCGCGTCTGCCGCGATGCGCTGCAGCCTTATGGCGCGGAGCTCTACCCGAGTTTCAAGCGCTGGTGCGACGAGTATTTCTTTCTCAGGCACCGCAACGAACCACGCGGCATCGGCGGGATTTTCTTCGACGATTTCTCGGCGCCGGGCTTCGATCAATCGTTCGCGATGCTCAAGAGCGTCGGCGAGGGATTCCTCAAAGCGTATCTGCCGATCATCGAAAAGCGCCGCAACATTCCGTATGGCCAGGCCGAGCGCGATTTCCAGGCTTACCGGCGCGGCCGCTACGTCGAGTTCAATCTGGTCTTCGACCGTGGCACACTGTTTGGGCTGCAAAGCGGCGGACGCACCGAATCGATTCTGATGTCGATGCCGCCTGTGGTGAACTGGCGCTACAACTGGCAGCCCGAGCCGGGCACGCCGGAAGCGCGTCTTTACAGCGATTTTCTCGTGCCGCGCGAGTGGGTGTGAGGCCCGGCCGGCCCGCACCGCACTGCACGTGGACACGACAAAGGATCCTCACCTGAAGCCGAACGCTCATCCTGTCGCCCTGCCTCGCCGGATCGGACTGCTCGGCGGCACTTTCGATCCGATCCACGACGGCCATCTCGCGCTCGCGCGGCGTTTCGCCGACGTGCTGCGATTGACCGAACTGGTGCTGCTGCCGGCCGGCCAGCCGTGGCAGAAATCGGACGTGTCGCCGGCCGTGCATCGTCTGGCGATGACACGCGCAGCGGCAAGCGAACTGGTGCTGCCCGGCGTGACCGTGCGGATCGCGACCGACGAAATCGAACACGACGGCCCGACCTACACGGTCGACACGCTGCAACGCTGGCGTGAACGCGAAGGTCGGGAGGCGTCGATTGCGCTTTTGATCGGCGCGGATCAGCTCGTGCATCTCGACACATGGCACGACTGGCGGCGCCTGTTCGACTACGCGCACATTTGCGCGGCCACCCGCCCCGGTTTCGACCTTGCGTCGATTCCATCGGTGGTCGCCCGGGAAATCGACGCGCGCCGGGCCCGCGCCGACGTTCTGCAAGCCACGCCCTGCGGCCACTTGCTGATCGATACGACGCTTGCGTTCAACGTCTCGGCCACCGACATTCGCGCGCATCTGCGCGAACAGGTGAACCGGCGGCTCGCCCAGCATGCGGGCGGCGAACCGCAGGACCAGGATCAGGCCAAGGCCGCGAGCCATGTCCCCACCGCGGTGTGGGACTATATTCTTCAACATCATCTGTACCACCGGTAACCTCATGGATATTCGCAAACTGCAACGCGTGATCGTCGACGCTCTCGAAGACGTCAAAGCGCAAGACATCAAGGTGTTCAACACCAGCCACCTGACCGCGCTGTTCGATCGCGTGATCGTCGCGAGCGGCACCTCCAACCGCCAGACCAAGGCGCTCGCTTCGAGCGTGCGGGAAAGCGTGAAGGAAGCCGGCGGCGACATCATCAGCACCGAGGGCGAGGACATCGGCGAATGGGTGCTGGTCGATTGCGGCGACGCGATCGTGCACATCCTGCAACCGGCGCTGCGCCAGTACTACAACCTCGAGGAAATCTGGGGTGACAAGCCGGTGCGCATCAAGCTGTCGACACCCGATCCGTTCGGCGGCGCGCGCTCGAGCGAGCCCGACGACGAGGACGAGGAAGAAGAAGCGCCCGCTGCGAAGCCCGCGCGCAAGACGACGGCACGCCGCAAGTAAGCTCGCTGTAACCGGCACGCGCCATAGTCCGCGATCACACCTGTGATTACATCCGTGATGAAACTGCATATCCTCGCCGTCGGCCACAAGATGCCGGACTGGATCGCCACCGGCTTCGACGAATACGCAAAGCGCATGCCGCCCGAACTGCGCATCGAGCTGCGCGAGATCAAGCCCGAGCAGCGTTCGTCGGGACGGCCGGCGGAAAGCGTGATGGCGGCCGAGCGGCAGAAGATCGAAGCCGCGTTGCCGAAGAACGCGCGCATCGTCGCGCTCGACGAACGCGGCAAGGACTGGACCACGATGCAACTCGCCGGCGCCCTGCCCGGCTGGCAGCAGGACGGCCGCGACGTGGCGTTTCTGATCGGCGGAGCTGACGGGCTCGATCCCGATCTGAAAGCGCGCGCCGATATGCTGTTGCGTGTGTCGAGTCTGACCTTGCCGCACGCGATGGTTCGCGTGCTGCTTGCCGAACAGCTTTACCGCGCGTGGACCATCACGCAAAATCACCCCTATCACCGCGTGTGAGCGGACGAGGCGGCTGAGAGATTGCGCGTTTTTTGTCTCGTTGCTTGCGCCTGAGTTCCGCCTGCGTTATTTGACGCATGCGTTGACGCGCTTTTTCGATACGTTCGTCGGCGCGTTTTTTCGCATGCTGATTGATCGACGCCTGATTGACGCCCGAGTACCAAGCTCACTCGCGCGTTCACGCCATCCGCTTCATCGAGACCTGTTCATGCCCACGCCTGCCGCCTCGCTGCATCCGTTCGTTTATCTTGCGTCCCAAAGTCCGCGCCGCCAGGAGTTGCTGCAACAACTCGGCGTGCGCCTTGAATTGCTGCTGCCGCGTCCCGATGAAGATGCCGAAGCGCTCGAAGTCGAACTGCCCGGCGAGCGCGCGCGCGACTACGTGCAGCGCGTGTGCGTCGCCAAGGCGCACGCCGCGCGCGCGCGTCTCGTGGCCGGCGGACATGCCGCGCGGCCCATTCTGGTTGCGGACACAACCGTCACGATCGACGACGCGATTCTCGGCAAGCCCGTCGACGCCGACGATGCCGTCGCGATGCTTACGCGCCTCGCCGGCCGCGATCATGAAGTGCTGACGGCCGTTGCCGTGGTGGACGCGCAAGGCGCGTTGCTGCCCGCCGCGCTATCGGTGTCGAAGGTGCGTTTTGCTGCAGTGCACGCAGACGCGATCCGTCGCTATGCCGCAAGCGGCGAGCCGCTCGGCAAGGCGGGTGCGTACGGCGTGCAGGGACGCGCCGCCGAGTTTATCGAGCATATCGACGGGTCCTATTCAGGTATCATGGGTTTGCCGCTTTTTGAAACCGCTGCGCTCCTGCGTGCAGCGCGCATCGACTTCTAAAATAACACCATGAATGAAGAAATCCTGATCAATGTCACGCCGCAGGAAACGCGCGTCGCGCTCGTTCAGCAAGGCGCCGTCCAGGAACTTCACGTCGAACGAACGCTGTCGCGCGGGCGCGTCGGCAACGTCTATCTCGGCAAGGTCGTGCGCGTGTTGCCGGGCATGCAATCCGCCTTCATCGACATCGGTCTCGAACGCGCCGCGTTTCTGCACGTAGCCGATATCTGGCATCCGCGCATTGCCGGCGAGCAGCAACATCAGGCACCGCATCAGCCGATCCAGAAGATCGTCTTCGAAGGGCA
>DASPZL010000601.1:0-11218 GCA_035636295.1 Paraburkholderia sp. | reverse complement strand
TTGTAGTGCGAACCGATGATGAATTCCGTCGAACCGCCGCCGATATCGACCACGAGGCGCTTGCCGGCGCTCGCGGGCACGGAGTGCGCGGCGCCCGCATAGATCAGGCGTGCTTCCTCACGCCCGGCGATCACCTCGATCGGGAAGCCGAGTGCGGCTTGCGCCTCGCCGAGAAATTCGCCCGCGTTCTTGGCGATGCGCAGCGTATTGGTGGCGACCGCGCGAACGTGATCGGGATGAAAGTCGCGCAGCCGCTCGCCGAAACGCTTGAGCGCGTCCCAGCCGCGCACTTGCGAGGCGCGATCGAGCATCTTGTCGCGCGACAGACCAGCGGCAAGACGCACCGGCTCACGCAATGCGTCGACCTGATAAATCTGGCTGCCCGCGCCGGTTTCCTCGACCCGGCCCACGATCAGACGGAAGCTGTTCGAGCCGAGGTCGACGGCGGCGAGGAGTTGTGGAGTATTGACCATCGGGTAAGCGGACTCCATGCGCGCGAGCGCGGCGACGGTGGATGCGGAAGGCGCCGGATGTCCACCTGGCGCCCTGGGCGCCTTGTGGCCGGCCGCGCTGTTCAAAGACGCCATTCTAAGCGTACCGGGCCTCACGATGTCACCTCGCAGCAATGGGGTGCCCCATGGTCCCATATGGACTGCGTCATATTGACGACACGCGGCAAATACGGCGTAGAATTTATAGCATCGAGAATGTCATAACATTGTCATCATACTGTGAGAATTTCCGAGCGTCTTTTCGCGTCTCTTCCTGATCCTCCATTCTCGCTGCCGATGTCCATCCGCTACCCGTTATTGAATCGCGAACTGGGCATTCTGGGTTTCAACGAGCGTGTGTTGGCACAAGCTGCCGACCCCGCCGTCCCTTTGCTCGAACGCCTGCGCTTCATTTGCATCACCAGTAGCAATCTCGACGAATTCTTCGAAGTCCGCATGGCCGGACTGCAGGAACAGATGCGCGACAACCCCGGCGCGTTGTCGCCGGACGGCATGTCGTTGCAGCACGTGTACGACCTCGTGGTCGAGCGCGCGCAGAAGCTCGTGCATCGTCAATACACCATGCTGCACGACACGGTGCTGAGCGCGCTCGAAGCGGAAGGCATCTATTTTCACGGCACCGAAGCATGGAACGAAGCGCAGACCGAATGGGCGCGCGACTATTTCTTCAACGAACTGCTGCCGGTGCTCACGCCAATCGGGCTCGACCCGGCTCACCCGTTCCCGCGCGTGCTCAACAAGAGCTTGAACTTCGTCGTGGAACTCGAAGGCAAGGATGCGTTCGGCCGCCAGGCGATGATGGGCATCGTGCAGGCGCCGCGCGCGCTGCCGCGGCTCGTGCGCATGCCGCAGGAACTGTCGGGCTATCCGCATGGCTTCGTGCTGCTGAGCTCGCTGTTGCAGCGCTTTGTCGGCGAGCTGTTTCCGAATCTGGTGGTGCGCAGTTGCAACCAGTTTCGCATCACGCGTAACAGCGAACTGTTCGTCGACGAGGACGAAATCACCAATTTGCGTGTCGCGTTGCAGGGCGAATTGCCGGCGCGGCATCTGGGTAATGCGGTGCGGCTCGAAGTGTCGGCGGAAACGCCCACGCATGTCGTGCGGCGCCTGCTCGACGAGAGCAGCCTGACCACCAAGGACTGCTATTTCGCCGACGGCCCCGTCAATCTGGTGCGGTTGATGCAATTGCCGGAGATGGTGGACCGGCCCGATCTGAAGTTCGTGCCGCACATCCCTTCGATTCCACCGCAGATCGCCAACAGCGCCAGCCTGTTCGACGTGATCGATCAGGGCGACGTGCTGCTGCATCATCCGTACGAGAGTTTTCAGCCGGTGCTCGAACTGCTGTTGCAGGCGGCGAAAGATCCGAACGTGGTGGCGATCAAGCAAACCATTTACCGCACCGGCACCGACTCGCCGCTGATGGACGCGCTGATGCAAGCCGCGCGCAACGGCAAGGAAGTCACGGTGGTGGTCGAACTGCTCGCGCGCTTCGACGAGGAAACCAACATCAACTGGGCGGCGCAGCTCGAAGCGGTGGGCGCGCACGTCGTGTACGGCGTGGTGGGCCACAAGTGCCACGCGAAGATGATGCTGATCGTGCGGCGCGTGTCGGCCGGCGGCAAGACGACGTTGAAGCGCTACGTCCACCTCGGCACCGGCAACTATCATCCGCGCACCGCGCGTCTTTATACCGACTTCGGCTTGATGACCGCCGATCAGAAAATCTGCGAAGACGTGCACCACGTTTTCCAGCAACTGACCGGTATCGGCGGCGAATTGAAGCTGCATGAGCTGTGGCAGTCGCCGTTCACGCTGCATCCAAAACTCGTCGAAGCGATTCGCGCCGAAGCCGAGCATGCGCGCGCCGGCAACAAGGCGCGCATCGTCGCGAAGATGAACGCGCTGCTCGAGCCCACCGTGATTGCCGAGTTATACGAAGCGTCACAGGCGGGCGTGAAGATCGATCTGATCGTGCGCGGCGTGTGTTCGTTGCAGCCGGGCGTGCCGGGGCTGTCGGAGAACATCACGGTACGCTCGATCGTCGGGCGCTTCCTCGAACATCATCGCATCTATTACTTCTACGACGGCGGCAAGGAACAGGTTTATCTGTCGAGCGCTGACTGGATGGACCGCAACTTCTTCCGGCGCGTGGAAGTCGCGTTTCCCATCAACAACCGACGCCTGAAGCGGCGCGTGATCGCTGAAGGTCTGTCGGCGTTTCTCGGCGACAACCAGTCCGCGTGGCTGATGCAAAGCGACGGCCACTATCGGCGGCGGCGGCCGGGCAAATCGTCGCGCAATGCGCAAATGAGTCTGCTGGGGAAATTCTGTCCGTGAGCTTCTGTCCGTGAGCTGACGGTTGCCTCGCTTCGGTGAGCGTGAGCGGGCCACGCGCGATAAAAAGCCCGCCTGGTGTTCTTCCAGGCGGGCTTGTCTTTTCGGCGGCTGGGCGTCGCTTAAACCGGCGCCGGTTGACGGCGTGCCGTGCGATACGCCGGAAAGCGCACGGTGAAGGTACTGCCGCGCCCCTCCTCGCTCTTCACCTCGAGTTGCGCATCATGCCGTTGCAACACATGTTTGACGATTGCGAGACCAAGGCCCGTGCCGCCCGTGTCACGCGAGCGGCTGCGATCGACGCGATAGAAGCGCTCGGTCAGCCGCGGAATGTCCGCGGCCGGAATGCCCAAGCCGCTATCCGTGACGGAGAACACCGCACTGCCGCCATTCGCCTGCCAGTTCACCGTGATCGCGCCGCCGTCCGGCGTGTAACGGATCGCATTGGTGACGAGATTGCCGAGCGCGCTGAGGATTTCCGTTTCCACGCCGGTCACGGTGAGGCCTTCGTCGACGTCGAACGCGATCTTGTGGTGGTCGCTCGAAAGGCTTTCCGCATCATGCTTGAGATGCCGCAGCACCGCGCGCATATCGATCATCTGATCGCTCGGCGGCTTGTTATCGCCTTCGAGCTTGGCGAGCACCAGCAGGTCGTTGACGATGTGGCGCATACGCGATGCCTGCTGCTCCATCAGTTCCAGATAGCGCGCGCGTTCGGCTTCGTTCAACGGCAGCTCACGCATCGTCTCCAGAAAACCGGAGAGCACCGTGAGCGGCGTCTTCAATTCGTGCGAGACGTTGGCGACGAAGTCGCGCCGCATCGCATCGGTGCGCTCCAGTTCGGTGATGTCTTGCGACAGCACCAGCTTGCGGTTTTCGCCGTAGGGAAACACCTGCACCGACAGCACGTTCTGGCGCTTGTCGCCCATGCCGCGCATGATCAGCATTTCTTCGTAGCGATGCGAATTCAGATAGCGGACGAAGTCGGGCTGACGCACCAGATGCGTGATGTGCTGACGCAGATCGCGCTTCGCATCGAGACCGAAGTGCAGTTCGGAGATCGCGTTGCACCATTCGATCTGGTCGTGATCGTCGAGCATCGCGACGCCGTTCGGCGACGCCTGAATGGCCTGGATGAAACGCGAATGCTGCTGTTCGACCTGGCGCACCTGAGCGTGCCAGCGCTTCGCGAGCTTATGCAGACGGTAGTAGATTTCGCCCCAGATGCCGGGAGCGCTCGGCACTTCGCCGTAAACCGGCGCGTCGAGCAAGCGCCAGAGTTGCTGTTTGTGGAAGGTGCTGAAGAAGCTCTGCGCGAGCAGCAAGACGATCGCGAGGACGAGTGCTGCCTTGACGTTCACGAGCGCGCCGACCACCACGCACAGAACAGCCAGCAGCACGACCGACACGATGGAGCGCGCCCAGATGATGTTCATGGTCTAGCGATCGAAGAGAAAAACGTACGCACAGGAATCGTAAATCGCGGCGCCTTGTTGCCTGATGCACCGGCTCAATGCGGTTGCAAATGCGACATAAGCGACGCGGGCGGTTCGAGCGCCGCTATCGCGCGTCAGGCGCTCTTCGCAAGCCGGTAGCCGCTGCCGCGCACCGTCTCAATCATAGCATCGCACCCGGCCGGCTTAAGCGCCGCGCGCAGACGCTTGATGTGCACATCCACCGTGCGCTCCTCGACGAACACGTGATCGCCCCACACCTGATCGAGCAGTTGCGTGCGGCTATGCACGCGCTCCGGGTGCGTCATGAAGAAGTGCAGCAGGCGGAATTCGGTCGGTCCGAGATCGAGCTTGATCTCGCTGCCTTCCGCATGCGCAGCCACGCGGTGCGTCGCCGGATCGAGTTTCAGGCCGTTGATCGCAACCACGTCTTCGGTCAGTTGCGGCGCGCGGCGGCGCAACACCGCCTTGATGCGCGCCATCAGTTCCTTGGGAGAGAACGGCTTGGTGACGTAGTCGTCCGCGCCGATTTCGAGGCCGAGCACCTTGTCCTGCTCGTCGCCGCGCGCGGTCAGCATGATGATCGGAATGTGCTTGGTGCGCTCGTTGCTGCGCAGATCGCGCGCGAACGCGATGCCGGACTTGCCCGGCAGCATCCAGTCGAGCAGGACGAGATCGGGCAACACGTCGCTGATCAGGTTTTGCGCCTGCTCCGCGTTGTACGCGCGAATCGGGCAGTGTCCGGCGTGTTGAAGATTGACCGAAATCAGTTCGGAAATGGCGGGCTCATCTTCAATGACGAGAATGCTGCTGGGCATCGGCACCTCTGGTCCTTATCTCTGGATTAACTGAGCGCTTCGCGTTCGAGCGCGTCGCGCGACTTGTGCCGCACGTCGGTGCCCTTCACGATGTAGATGATGAATTCGGCGATGTTCTTCGAGTGGTCGCCGATCCGTTCGATCGCCTTGGCGATGAACAGAAAATCGAGGCCCACCGAAATCGAACGCGGATCTTCAGTCATGTACGAAATCAGTTTGCGAACGAACGCGCGGAATTCCTCGTCGATCGCTTTGTCGTCGCGCACGATCTGCGCGGCGGCGACCGTGTCGAGACGCGCGAACGCGTCCAGCGCGCGGCGCAGAATCGACACCGCCATTTCGCCCGACAGTTTGATCTCGGCGATATTGATGGTGCGCGAGGCGCCGTCTTCCATCAAACGCTTGGTGCGCTTGGCGATTTTTTCGGCTTCGTCGCCGGCTCGCTCGAGATTCGTGATCGTCTTCGAAATCGCGATCAACAGGCGCAGGTCGCGCGCGGCCGGCTGACGGCGCGCGATGATGTTGCTGCACTCCTCGTCGATTTCGACTTCCATCGTGTTCAGGCGCTCTTCCGCGGCGATCACCTGTTCGGCGATGTCGAGATCGAATTCGTTGAGCGCCCGCATGGCATTGACGATCTGCGATTCGACGAGGCCGCCCATTTCGAGCACCTTCGAGGAAACCAGATTCAGATCGGCGTCGAACTGGCTGGACAGGTGTTTATCGGACATGTCGTACTCCGTTATTTTGCTCGGCGGCTTAGCCGAAGCGGCCAGTGATGTAATCCTCGGTTTCCTTGCGGACCGGCTTGATGAAGATCTTTTCGGTGTCGCCGAATTCGATCAGTTCACCGAGGTACATATAGGCAGTGTAGTCCGAACAGCGGGCCGCCTGTTGCATGTTGTGCGTGACGATCACCACCGTGTAATCGCTCTTCAGTTCGGCGATCAGTTCTTCGATACGTCCCGTCGAAATCGGGTCCAAAGCGGAGCACGGTTCGTCGAGCAACAGCACTTCGGGACGGATCGCGATACCGCGCGCAATGCACAGACGCTGCTGCTGGCCGCCAGACAGCCCGTAGCCGCTCTGGCCGAGCTTGTCCTTCACTTCGTTCCACAGCGCGGCCTTGGTCAGCGCCCATTCCACGCGGTCGTCCATCTCCGAGCGCGGCAGCGTTTCGAACATCTTCACGCCGAATGCGATGTTGTCGTAGATCGACATCGGAAACGGCGTCGGCTTCTGGAACACCATGCCGATCCGCGCGCGCAGCAGCGAGATATCGCGCCTGGAGGTCAGCAGGTTCTCGCCGTCCATCAGGATCTCGCCCTCGGCGCGTTGCTCCGGATAGAGCGCGTACATCTTGTTGAACGTGCGCAACAAGGTGGACTTGCCGCAGCCCGACGGGCCGATGAACGCGGTCACCTTGCCTTCGGGAATCCGCAGATTGATGTTCTTCAGCGCGTGATACTTGCCGTAGAAGAAGTTCAGGTCGTTGACCTCGATCTTCGGGCGCGACGGCGCTTGCGCCTGGCCGCTTTGGGCGGGATCGAAACCAGCGGGCGCGGTCGGGCGCGAAATCGGATTGAGTTGAGTTTCTGCCATATTCATCGGATTACACTCCGCCCTTACTTGTTCGAGAAGATCGTGCGCGCGAGGATGTTCAATCCCAGCACCGCGAGCGTGATCAGGAAGACGCCGGCCCACGCGAGCGATTGCCACTGCGCGAACGGGCTCATCGCAAACTTGTAGATCGTGACCGGCAGGTTTGCGACCGGCTGGCCCATGTCGAACGAGAAGAACTGGTTCGACAGCGCCGTGAAGAGCAGCGGCGCGGTCTCGCCGGCAATGCGCGCGATCGCGAGCAGCACGCCGGTGACGATCCCGGCGATCGACGCCTTCAGCGTGATCGACAGCACCATCTTCCACTTCGGCGTGCCGAGCGCGAAAGCCGCCTCACGCAGTGCGTTCGGCACCAGCTTCAGCATGTTTTCGGTCGTGCGGATCACGATCGGAATTTGCAGCAGCGCGAGCGCGAACACGCCGGCCCAGCCGCTGAAGTGACCCATCTTCGCGACGACGAGTGCGTAGACGAACAGACCCACCACGATCGACGGCGCCGACAACAGAATGTCGTTGATGAAACGCGTGACGCTCGCGAGCCAGCCTTTCTGACCGTATTCGGCGAGATAGACGCCCACCAGAATGCCGATCGGCGTGCCGACGAAAGTTGCCAGCACAACCAGCATCACGCTGCCGACGATCGCATTGGCGAGACCGCCGCCATCGGTGTTCGGCGGCGGCGTCGATTGCGTGAACAATTCGACCGACAAACCGCCGATGCCGAGGCGCAGCGTCGTGTAGAGAATCCACACGAGCCACAGCAGGCCGAACGCCATGGCCGCGAGCGACAGCGTCAGCGCGACGGCGTTCTTCATGCGGCGGCGGCCTTGCAGGCGCACGCGCATTGCTTCCAGGGCAACGGCGTCGTTCGAGCCGGGCATATTCAAACTGGACTGGCTCATTTCGCGCCCTCCCCTTTTTCGAGGCGAAGCAGCATCATTTTCGAAATCGCCAGCACGATGAACGTAATCACGAACAGGATCAGGCCGAGCTCCATCAAAGCCGACGTATGCAGGCCCGGATCGGCTTCGGCGAATTCATTGGCGAGCGCCGAGGTAATGCTGTTGCCCGGCGAAAACAGCGACACGTTGTCGAGCAGATTGGTGTTGCCGATCACGAACGTGACCGCCATCGTCTCGCCGAGCGCGCGGCCGAGGCCGAGCATCACGCCGCCGATCACGCCGCTCTTGGTGAAGGGCAGCACGATCTTCCACATCACTTCCCACGTCGTGCAGCCGATGCCATACGCCGATTCCTTCAGCAGCACCGGCGTGACTTCGAACACATCGCGCATCACCGAGGCGATGTACGGGATGATCATGATCGCGAGAATCACGCCCGCGCACAGAATGCCGATGCCGATCGGCGCGCCCTGAAACAACGCGCCAACAACCGGAATGCCGCCGAGCACGGCGCCGAGCGGCTTCTCGAACCATGTCGCGAAGATCGGCGCGAACACCAGCAGGCCCCACATGCCGTACACGATCGACGGAATCGCGGCGAGCAGTTCGATCGCGATGCCGAGCGGCCGGCGCAGCCACGCGGGCGCGAGTTCGGTGAGGAAAAGCGCGATGCCGAAGCTGACCGGCACCGCGATGATGAGTGCGATAAGCGAGGTCGCGACCGTGCCATAGATCGGCACCAATGCGCCGAATTGCTTGCTGGGTGGGTCCCACTCGGCGGTCCACAAAAAGGCGAGGCCGAACTGCTTGATCGAGGGCATGGAGGCGACGATCAGCGAGACGATGATGCCGCCGAGCAGCAGCAACGTGACGACGGCGGCGAGGCGTGCGAGGCCGCCGAAGATGATATCGCCGGCGCGGCTGGGCGCTTTCTGCTGCGACGCGCTGCCGGGCGGGGTCGACCGCGACGAGCCGGACGCTAAATGGATATCGGACATGAGAGCCTGATGGATCTGTTTCCAGTTGCCGTACGACACTTGTCGCGCGGCGGTGATGCCGGGTCAATGCCATTGGCCGTCCTCACACGAGGACGGCCAATGTATTACACGATGCGACTGTCTACAGCCTCACTTACTCCGCGAGCGACTTGCCCGAAGCGTCCTTCACCTTCGACTTCCACTGCGTGCGGATTTCCGACACGACCGAATCCGGCAACGAGATGTAGTCCAGATCGTTGGCGGCTTGCGTGCCGTTCTTGAATGCCCAGTCGAAGAACTTCAGCGTTTCGGAGCCTTGCGGCGCCTTTTCCTGCGTCGTGTGAACCAGCACGAACGTCGCGCCGACGATCGGCCATGCGTTCTTGCCCGGCTCGTTCGTCAGGATCTGGTAGAACGACTTCGACCAGTCCGCGCCCGCTGCCGCCGCCTTGAACGTTTCCGTCTTCGGCTCGACCACCGTGCCCGTCGAGTTCTTCAGTGCGACGTAGGTCATGTGGTTCTGCTTGGCGTACGCCCATTCCACATAGCCGATCGCGCCCGGCAGACGTTGCACGAAGGCGGCGACGCCGTCGTTGCCCTTGCCGCCCGTACCCGTCGGCCAGTTGACCGTCGAACCTTCACCGACCTTCGACTTCCAGTCGGCGTTGACCTTCGACAGATAGTTCGTCCAGATGAAGCTGGTGCCCGAACCATCGGCGCGGCGAACCACGGCGATATCGGTATCCGGCAGCTTGACCTTCGGGTTCAGCGCGACGATCGCCGGGTCGTTCCACTTCTTGATCTTGCCGAGGTAGATGTCGCCGAGCACTTCGCCCGACAGCGTCAGTTCAGCCGGCTTCACGCCCGGCACGTTGACGACCGGCACCACGCCGCCCACCACCGTCGGAAACTGGAACAGGCCTTCCTTGGCGAGTTCGTCGTCCTTCAGCGGAGCGTCCGACCCGGCGAAGTCGACCGTCTTCGCGACGATCTGCTTCACGCCGCCCGACGAACCGATACCCTGGTAGTTAACCTTACCGCCGCCGGACTTCTGGTAGGCGTCGGCCCATTTCGTGTAAATCGGTGCTGCAAAGGTGCTGCCCGCGCCGGTGATGTCTGCGGCTTGCGCTGCGATCGCGAAAAGCGCGCCAGCGACGCCAGCGAACACGGTTTGCATCAATTTCATGAGACCTCCAAGGGTGTGAGCGGTGTGAGCGAGTAACACGAACACCGCGAAGCTTAGGGTCTCTTTGTGACAGTAACGTGACTGATCGTGAAACGAATGTGACAGTCGGTTTACGAATGTGAAAGGCGTTTGCGCGGCGGGATCGCCGGTTTTCGCGGCGGGGTCGGCATCGCCCTACAGAGTAGGCGAAAAAGATGGGGCGCGAACGTTTGCGTGTACGTGGAAGGCGGATTTTGGGCGGCGGGACGATGTCAGTACCGTCCCGCCGCCGTGGAGGAAAACCGTGGCTTAGGCGGTCGCTTCCTTGACCGCGCCGGCGATCGATTCAGCGTGAAACAGCGCGTCGTCGACTTTTTCCGCCTCGACCATCACGCGCAGCACCGGCTCGGTGCCGGAGGCGCGGATCAGCACGCGACCGCGGCCATTCAGCGCGCCCTCGGCCTTGCTGATGGCGCGGCGGATCGCGTCGCTGCCCTTCCAGTCCGCGCCGGGCTTCATCCGCACGTTGATCAGCTTCTGCGGGAACAGCGTGACGCCGTCGAGCAACTCGGCGAGCGTCTTGCCGCTGCGCTTCATGGCCGCCAGCACGAGAAGCGCCGAGACGATGCCGTCGCCGGTGGAATGGCGGTCAAGGGAGAGAATATGGCCGGAGCCTTCGGCGCCGAGTTGCCAGCCGTGCTCGCGTAGCTGCTCGAGCACGTAGCGGTCGCCCACCGCCGCGCGCACGAATTTCACGCCGGCTTTTTGCAGCGCCACTTCGACGGCCATATTGGTCATCAAAGTGCCGACCGCGCCTTCCACGTTGCCGTCGGTTGCGATGCGGTCCTTGACCAGCACGTACAGCAGTTCGTCGCCGTTATACAGGCGGCCGGCGGCGTCCACGACCTGCAGGCGGTCGGCGTCGCCGTCGAGCGCGATGCCGAGGTCCGCGTGGTTCGCGCGCACCGCGCGCATCAGCGCGTCGGGCGCGGTCGCGCCGACGCCGTCGTTGATGTTGAAGCCGTTCGGCGCGACGCCGATCGGGATCACATCGGCGCCCAGTTCATGGAAGACGTGCGGCGCGACGTCGTACGCGGCGCCGTGCGCGCAATCGACCACCAGCTTCAGACCGCGCAGGTCGAACGCAGCCGGGAACGTGCTCTTGCAGAACTCGATGTAGCGGCCGGCCGCGACGTCGAGACGCCGTGCCTTGCCGAGCTGCTCGGAGGCCGCGCACGCCAGCGGCAGGTCCAACTGCTCTTCGATCTGCGCCTCCACTTCGTCGGGCAGCTTGTTGCCGTCGGCGGAGAAGAACTTGATGCCGTTGTCGTAGTACGGATTGTGCGACGCGCTGATCACCACGCCCGCGGCAAGCCGCAGCGCACGCGTCAAATAGGCGATGCCCGGAGTCGGCATCGGGCCGGCCAGCATCA
>DASPZL010000600.1:0-4845 GCA_035636295.1 Paraburkholderia sp. | reverse complement strand
GTGAAGGTGGCGAGTTTGTTGAGGTCCGCGAGCAGGCGATCCGCGTCGATCTCGATTTCGCCTGTGGCGGTGCGGCTCGGGTTTCCGGTATGGGTCTGCATCACTGCCTCCTGCGCCTGCGAAATTTTCTCGCGACGTGTGAGCTGCGAGTCGATGAAATCAACGCCGGCGGCCGTCAGCCCAGCGGATGCCGGTTCCAATCTTTATAGATTAGATACTTTGCGGGCTGTTTGCCGAGTGCGCCGAACCACTGCGGGCAGAAGGGCGCCATCCAGATGAAGTCGCCCGCGGTAACCGGGTACCAGGCGTCTCCGAGGCGATAGATGCCGCCGCCCTCGAGCATCAGCAAGCCATGCTCCATGATGTGGATTTCGATCATGCTGAGTGACGCGCCAGGTTGATAGGTCATGGTGTTGACGGCGAAGTCGAATCCCGGCTGATCGGGCAGAAGGCTGCGAACTTGCAGGCCGATATCGCCCATCAGTGCAGTCGACGCGACCTTCGCTTCGCTGCCAACCAGCAGGGCGGGCACGGCGATTTCTGCCAGCGGCTGGTAGATCTTCTCGATAACGGCGAGTCGCGTCGCCGACTGTGCAGTCACTGTGTGGGCCAGACCTGCAGGAATGTACGCGTAGTCGTATGGCGAGAGTGCGTGAAAGCTGGTGTCGGTGGAGAGATCGACGCCGCCGCCGCTGAGCACGTAGACGAAGCGCTGCGTAGTGGTGGGGCCGAGCGCTCCGCCCGGATCGAGTTCCGCCGTGTACTGCGTGAAGGCTGCGCCGACGGCGGGCGAGACGTGGACGATGGCCATGCCGTTCTGCATCCCGGGCATTGGCGTGCGCACGAATGTGTCCGGCGTCAGCAGAAGGTGGTCGCGACGATTCGCGCTGCGGGTGTGGCCAAGGTTATGCATGGAGGTCTTCCCGCTTTCGTGGCGAGGTGCGCGCGGCGATTCGTTCGAGCATCGCTCTATCATCGCGCAAGCTTCGCAGGAACTCCACTCCTGTTGCGAGCGCGGCCTCGACATCCGCGGGCAGAACAGTCTCATCGGGATGATGGCTGAGCCCGCCGGGAGTGCGGAGGAAAATCATCGCAGCAGGTACGCGGCAGGCGACGATCATCGCATCGTGGCCGGCTCCGCTGCTAATCACGCGGGCGGCGCGGCCGGTGGTGCGGGCGGTTGCATCCGCGAAGAGCGCGGTGAGTGTGGGATCCATGGGGACGGCGGGCTGGTCGAGAGAGATCGTGTGGGCGGCTGCGACCGCACGGGTCGCAGCCGCCGCATTAGCGGCGTCGAGATAGTGTTGGATCGCCGTTTTGCGGACCGCATCCTGCGGGTGGCGCACGTCGAGCGTTGCAATACATGCGCCGGGAATGACATTGCCCGCGGCTGAAGGGACCTCGATCTTGCCGACGGTGGCGACGAGACCGGGAGTTGCGCTGGCGTAGCGCTCGACTTCGACGATCCACTCGGCTGCCGCAGCCAGTGCGTCGTGGCGCAGCGAGCCCATGGGCGTTGTGCCTGCGTGATTTGCCCGGCCGGTGAAGACGAATTGCATGCGCGTCTGACCAGCGATTGCATCAACCACTCCGAGCGCACACGCCTCGCTTTCGAGTACGGGTCCTTGTTCGATGTGGAATTCGAGATAGCCGCAGGTCGAGTCGTCAATCACGGCGTTGGGCAGTTCCGCGGGGTCGAGGCCGAACTGGCGAATGGCGTCCGCTACACTGATGCCGCTGCGATCCGTGCGCGCCAAGGTTGCAGCGTCCAGTTCGCCGATCAGCGCAAGGCTGCCTAGAAATGGTTTGGCGAAACGCACGCCTTCTTCTTCGGAGAAGCCGATCACTTCGATCGCGAAAGGGAGTTTTTCGGCGGGAGAGTTCGCGCCGCTGTCCTCGATCAGTTTCTCAACCAGAGCAACGCCGAGCACCACGCCAAGGATGCCGTCGAATGCTCCGGCATTCGCGACGGTGTCAAGGTGCGATCCGATGAGGAGCCGAGGCGCGGCGGGGTCGGCTCCCGGCAGCACTCCACGCAGATTGCCCACGGCATCGACGCGCACCTGCATGCCTGCGGCCTCCATCCAACCGCCGACGAGGGCATGAACGCGGCGCATCGACGGCGCCAGGAATGTACGCGTGGTCTCGCCGTCAACCTCGGTGCAGCGGGCAAGCTCGCGGCAACGGCCGATGATCTGCTGCGCCGGATCTGTGGCTGGTTCGTTCATGGTCTGTGGGTCGATTCCGTTCAAGCCTTGCGCCTCACGCGCGCCTCGATGTGTCCGGCCGGTTCGTCCGTCGGCACAAAGATCTCGTTCGGGTTGTCCTGTCCGAAGCGCGAGAGATCGACCAGCAGGCAGTGCTTGTTCGGCATGATGAGGTCTATCTGGTCGACTTCCGCGACGCGTTCGAGCGCGCTTTTGCCCATGACGTAGAGCGTCTCCTGAACGGACTTGCTCTTGTGCTCGGCGAAGGCCTTGAGCATCGCTTCGCGTAGCGCGTTTCGCGTCGCATCGAACTCGAGGGAGGTTGCGGTGTAACGCCATTCCGCGGTGACCGCGGTGCAGAAGAGCCGGTCGCTGGTTTCCTTCAGCGTTGTCAACTCATCCATTATGTAGCCCTCAAAGCCCGAGTCCGCCGTCTTCATGACGACGAGATTTCTGAAGCCCGAGAGGATGCTGAAGCTTCCCTTCTGCGCGCGCGAGACCGTCGTTGTCTGCTGCTCGCCGGAGCCGCGCATAAACGAGGTGGGATGCGGCTTGCCGTCCACGGTCAGGCGCTTCCACATCGTGCTCTCGATCGCGACCGACGCGGAGGATACCTGCGGGTTGCGGCCGAGCAGGAAGTCGATGAGTTCCTTCGCGAAGTGCTCCATCGACGTTGCGGCGGAGTTGCGCGCCACGGAGTAGACGGTGTTCTTCATGGTGTCGGTCGGCAGGATTTTGCTGTTGTCGCCGTCGTAGTGCGCCGAGTCGAAGTCGCCCGTGAGCAGCACCTGCACGGTCCACTCGCGCAGACTGTTGCCTTCAGGGCTGCGCGTTACCTTCATCAGGCGGACGCGAGATTTGCCATAACGATTTTCAGCGAGTTCGATCATTCGTTCTCTTTCCTGTTACAAAATTGCGACAGTTCAGCTTCCGCGATACGTTGTGTAACCATTTGCGGTCAGTAATAACGGAATGTGATAGTGCTGCGCGGAATCGCGCACTTCGAAGGCGATTTCGACGTAAGGATAGAGACCGGCGAGATGCTGCGAGTGGTAGTAAGCGCTGGTTTCGAATCGTATGCGGTAGAGGCCGGCTTCGAGCGCCCCGGTTTCCGGTAGAAGTTGGCGGCATCGCCCGTCGGCGTCGGTGTGGTGCTCGGAGAGAACGCGCCATTCGTGTTGCTGCCAGCACGCGAGCGAGACCGGGACGTCCGCGGCCGGACGGCCAAGCGCGGTATCGAGGATGTGCGTCGAGATGCCCATTGCTAATTCACTCCCAGCCACCGGCGAAGGCGAAGTTGCGTGATCTGGCGCTGCTGTTCGGCGGCTTCGAGCATCTCAGCGGCCGCATCATTCTGGAGGCGGGTGTTGAGGATTGCGAGGATCTCCGCGGCGCTTTTGCCCGAGGCGCACACGATGAAGATGCGCCCGAATCTCTCTTCATACTGACGGTTTCCCTCGGCCAG
Organism: Paraburkholderia sp.; assembly: GCA_035636295.1. Lineage (GTDB taxonomy): Bacteria > Pseudomonadota > Gammaproteobacteria > Burkholderiales > Burkholderiaceae > Paraburkholderia. The sequence goes on along the minus strand of DASPZL010000600.1, from coordinate 1,173 downwards.
GGCAAGCTTGATCGCGTCCTCATCCGACATCGCCGAACTCTGCTCTTCGGAAGACCATGCGAGCGATTCGGCAGTAGCTGCGCGCGCGTGCTGCTGGCCGATGCGCGGATGGGAATCGAAGGCCTCGCACCATGCCGGCTCGGCCAGTGCTGTCCAGACCTGGTCGGACGCTTCGAGCAACTGTTGTGCGTCAGAGAACGGCCTGCGTGCTGCCAGGAAGTTCGCCCAGTCTCGCGAGGCGCAACACGGCAGGATTTCGCGCGCCGCTGATTCCGCGTCGAGTTCGTTCCAATGAGCGAGGACTGCAGTCTGGGTGGTCGTCATGGCCAGATTGTCTAGCATAGCCTGAGTTCCCTGCCCCGCGCGCCTGACGTGAACTCGCCAGCCCGATAGATGGGCTCGCCACGCAGGTATGTCGCCTCGACGACACCCCGGAGCGTCTCGCCGAGGTAGGGCGAGATCGCGTGGCGATAGTGGAGGCGGTCCGGAGTTGCGACGAACTCGGCCTCCGGATCGAAGACTACGAAATTCGCCTCGCGTCCGGGTTTGAGCTCGCCGGCACGGTTGCCGATCCCCGCGAGCGTCGATGGCGCAGAGGACATCCACTGCGCTATGGCCTCGAGCGAAAAGCCGCGCTGCGCAGCGTCGGTCCACACGACTGGCAGCGCTACAGAGAGGCTCGCAATGCCACCCCATGCAACGTCGAAGCGGCCTTGTTCCAGACGCTTCATCCCGGGCGGGCATGGGGAGTGGTCGGTGACGACGAGGTCGATGATGCCGGCGCGCAATCCTTGCCAGAGCGCGGCGCGATTGCCGCGGCTGCGGATGGGCGGCGCGCATTTGAGCAGGGTGGCGCCATCGGAGATCTCCTCCGCGGCGAAGTGCAGATAGTGCGGACAGGTCTCGACGGTGATAGGCAGGCCATCGGCTCGCGCGGCCTGCAGTTCGCGCAACGCCTGTGCGGTGGAGAGGTGCACGATGTGCAGGCGGAAGCGGTACTGGCGGCAGAGCTGGATCATCAAGCGGATGGCCTGGAGCTCTGCCTCGTCGGGACGGGACGCGAGGTAGGTCGCGTAGCTGCGCCAGTCCGCGTCGCCGAGAGTTGCGACTGCGGCGTCGATCGGGCCGGCCAGTTCTGCATGCACCAGCAGCGGCAGTCCGGATTCGGCGATC
>DASPZL010000599.1:0-2585 GCA_035636295.1 Paraburkholderia sp. | reverse complement strand
CCCTTGGCCGCCGCGTATTTCGACGGATCGACCGGTTGGCCGTCGAGCGTCAACGATTCGAGACCCGCCTTGTTGCCGACCGTGATCTTGAAAGGCGCCACGCCCGTCACTTCCTTCGTGTCGCCCGCGCGCACGACGCCGGAGAACACCTCTTTACCATCCTGGCCGCGCACGCTGAACCAGCTGTCTTGTGTCACGCGCAGCGCGACGATCGCCGCGCCCGCAGGCGCCTCCGCTGCCGTCGACGCGTTCGCGCCCGGGGCAACAGGAGCAACAACCGCCGCTTGGGCCTGCGAAGCCACCTTCGGCGCAGCCGTTGTTGCCGTAACGGGCGGCGCCGAAGACGACGCCGTGCCGGTAGGCAACGGCGCGGGCATCGGCGTGGCCGACGCGGCATTCTCCGCTGCGACCTGGGTTTGCGGCGCAGCTGCCGCCTCTTCCGCCATTGCGTCGGAACCCGCCGGCTGGCCCTGCGCCACCGCGCCCGATGCACCGGTCACGCCACCGGCGGCGCCGTTCGCGCTCGCCTTCAACCGCGCGAGCCACGCCGACGAATCGCCGCCATTGGTATGCCACATGGCGAGCGCGATCACCGCGACGATCACCGCCGCCACGCCCCACAGCCACGAGCGGCTCTTTTGCCCACCACCGCCGAGCGACAGCGACACGCGGCCACGCGGCAAATCCTTGCCCGACGACGCCGGCATCGACAGATCCGGCGCAGGCACGCCCTTCTCGCGGCGCAAGGCCTGCGTGAACGGGGTGGAATCGGCGCCGAGCATCTTCGCGTAGCTGCGCACCACGCCGAGCGCAAACGTCGTATCCGGCAGGTGGCTGATATCACCCGATTCGAGCGCCCGAAGCTTGGCGGCGGACACCTTCAGGCGCGCCGACACGTCGTCGATCGTCCAGCCTTTCGATTCGCGCAACTGGGTCAAGCGCGCGCCCACCGCCGCCAACGAATCCAGGCCCGGTTGCACTGCAGGCTGCGCCACCGCCCGCGCGACCGGCGCCGGATGGGCTTCGTTCATGTCTGTGTCGTGCGGCTGCGGGTGCTGCGGCTCACTCATCCCAAATCCTTTCGCGTCGATTCTTTTTCACTTGTGCGCCCGGACGGGCTAAAGCCTCTCGCCCGAATCGCAGACCGTTTATAACAAAATGTGCGGCCCTATGTGCCGCTTCCGATCGCTTCTGCAAACTTTCTTTTCAATCGCGAGTGGCGGCGAGGACTTTCGCGCATTCGTGGAACTTCCACCGAACGCCGGCGCCCCGCCCGCCTAGCACGATTACACGGCGCGAACCTCGATTACCTTCGCCGCCTTCCCGGTGCGCTCAGCAAGACGCGTGCGGTCTTTCACCGCACCGGCCAACTGACCGCAGGCAGCGTCGATATCATCGCCGCGTGTTTTACGCACCGTGGTGACGACGCCCGCGTCCATCAACACTTGTGCAAACCGCTTGATCTGTTCCGGCTTCGAGCGGGTGAGGCCCGACTCCGGGAACGGATTGAACGGAATCAGGTTGAATTTGCACGGTACGTCGCGCGTGAGGGCCAGCAATTCGCGTGCTTGCGCTTCGCTGTCGTTCACGCCGTCGAGCATGCAATATTCAAACGTAATGAAATCACGCGGCGCGACTTTCAGATAGCGCTGGCAAGCCGCCATCAATTCGCGCAGCGGATACTTCTTGTTCAGCGGCACCAGCATGTCGCGCAGCGGATCGCCAGGCGCATGCAACGAGACCGCAAGCGCCACCGGCAATTCGGCGCCGAGCCGGTCCATCATCGGCACCACGCCCGAGGTGGACAACGTGACGCGCCGGCGCGACAGGCCGTATGCGTTGTCGTCGAGCATCAGGCGCATGGCGGGCACCACCGCGTCGTAATTGAGCAGCGGCTCGCCCATGCCCATCATCACGACGTTCGTGACCACGCGCTCGCCCTTGCCGTCACCGCCCGCGGCCCGGCCGCCGGCCGTGCCACGCGACGCGCGCAGCGCGAATTCGGCCATGCGCAACTGGCCGACGATTTCGCCGGTGGTGAGATTGCGCGAGAACCCCTGCTTGCCGGTCGAACAGAAACGGCAGTTGACCGCGCACCCGGCTTGCGACGACACGCACAGCGTGCCGCGCGTTTCCTCGGGGATAAAAACGGTTTCGACCGCGTTGCTGTTGCCGACGTCGATCAGCCACTTGCGTGTGCCGTCGGTCGAAATGTGGTCGCTGACGATGCCCGGCATCGAGATCGTGGCGCGCCCCTTGAGCTTTTCGCGCAAGGACTTCGCCAGATCGGTCATGCCGTCGAAATCGGCAGCGTTGTATTGGTGAATCCAGCGCTGCAATTGCTTGGCGCGAAACGGCTTCTCGCCCAGGCTGTCGCAATAGGCGACAAGCCCTTGGGCGTCTAGGTCGAGAAGGTTGACGGTGGGACTGCTCGTCATATCGAATCCTGCCATTTCAGTGCGAGACTACGTTCATGCAACAAGCTGCATGAACGCAATGCCGTTCGCGCCCATTCCTGCTGCTTTACCTTACTACTTTGCCGGACTGTTCGTGCGGATTCGTGCGACAAATCAAACGGCTGCGCA
>DASPZL010000598.1:0-3590 GCA_035636295.1 Paraburkholderia sp. | reverse complement strand
AGGCTTCTGCCGGAAGCAGGCGACCGTGGCCGGCGTCCAGAGCGTTGCCCGCACGTCTGAGCGTCCCTCTCCCAGCGTGAACTTTTCCACCACAGTCAGCGCGCGATGCAATTCAAACGCGGTCATCGCGTGTTCGGCCGGCGCGTCCACGCAGCCCTGATTCAGCAATACGTGCACGAGCCGGCCACGCGTGGCATCGCGCGATTCGAACAGCTCGGCCTGCGGATAAGCGGCGAAGCTCCGCTGATAATCCGCTTCGGTCGAATAGATCGATATGCGCGGCCACGCGTTTGCTTCGTCCAGCACGCGCGCCACGGCTTGCGTTTGCGGCGCGGCAGGCAGCGCCTTCATATCGAGGATGACCGGTATGCCCGAAGGAATGGAGCGCAACGCCTCGCGCAGTGTCGGAATGCCGACGGGGTGATCGCGATAGGGATACGCATCGCCGCGGCGGAAGGTCCAACCGGCGTTCACGCGCGCGAGTTCGGCCGCGGTGTACGCGGACACCGGCCCCTTCGCGTCGGTCAACGCCGATAGATCGGCCGGCCGATACAGAACAGGCACGCCGTCCTTGCTCAATTGCACGGTGAGCCACATGGCGTCGGCGCGATGTGCGATCGCGAGGCGAATCGCTTCGAGCGTGTTTTCCGGCGCGTCGCCCGTGCCGCCGCGATGCGCGATGATCTTTGGCAGTGAGTGCACCGGCGCCGGCCCGTTATTCGTTGTGACGGGCGGCAGCGCACAAGCCGTCAGCATGAGACTCATCATCGAACCGCAAACAGCCGATCGTATTGAACCTGGCATCTGGAATCCTGATTAACAACACCATCACGTGATGAGCATGCATCAAGCCGAGCACACCCTTCGCCTTTCATCATGCCCACACGCGGGCGCCTACGTCCAGCGGACACGGCTCGTTCCTGACCTCGCGCGAGCGCGCTCGCAGACGGCCTCTTTCCGTTTCACGACAGCCGATGTTAAATTGCGGCATTCGGCGCCTATCAAAAAACGGGCCCCCCGTCAGGCCACCGACGCCGGACTGTCATCGAACACAAATAGAATCGCGCGATTCCCATCCGCGCCCCGTTCCGACCAGGAGACAAATCGATGAGTTGCAAGCCGCTGTTCCGTTCGCTTTCCGTGGCCGCCGTGCTCAGCCTCGGCGTCAGCCAGGCCGCCCACGCCGCCACTGAAATCCAGTTCTGGCATGCGATGGAAGCCGCGCTGGGCGAACGCCTGAACGACATCGCCAACGCGTTCAACGCGTCGCAAAGCGACTACAAGATCGTGCCGGTATTCAAAGGCACCTACGACCAGACTCTCGCCGCCGGCATCGCCGGCTATCGCAGCGGCAATGCGCCGGCCATTCTGCAGGTCTACGAAGTCGGCACGGCGACCATGATGCAGGCGAAGAAAGCCGTGATCCCGGTCTCGGACGTGTTCAAGGAAGCCGGCGTTCCACTCGACGAAAAGGCCTTCGTGCCGACCATCGCGAGCTATTACAGCGACGCCAAAACCGGCCAGCTGATCTCGATGCCGTTCAACAGTTCGACGCCGGTGCTCTACTACAACAAGGACGCCTTCAAGAAAGCCGGGCTCGACCCGAATCAGCCGCCGAAAACCTGGGCCGAATTGCAGGTGGACGCGCAGAAGCTGAAGGCCTCGGGCATGGCGTGCGGGTACTCGTCGGGGTGGCAAAGCTGGATTCAGCTTGAAAATTACAGCGCCTGGCACGGCGCGCCGTTCGCGTCGAAGAACAATGGCTTCGACGGCCCCGATGCGCAACTCGAATTCAACAAGCCGCTGCAAGTCGCGCACATCCAGTTCCTGCAGAACATGCAGAAGGAAGGCAGCTTCACCTACGTCGGCCGCAAGGACGAACCGGTGTCGAAGTTCTATAGCGGCGACTGCGGGATCATCACGAACTCGTCCGGTTCGCTCGCCACTATCAAGAAGTACGCGAAGTTCAGCTTCGGCACCGGCATGATGCCGTACGACGCGAGCGTGAAAGGCGCGCCGCAGAACGCGATCATCGGCGGGGCGAGCTTGTGGGTGCTGGCGGGCAAGGATCCGGCGGTCTATAAGGGCGTGGCGAAATTCCTCGCGTATCTGTCCTCGGCGCCGGTGGCCGCGAAGTGGCATCAGGACACCGGCTACCTACCGGTCACGACCGCCGCGTATCAATTGACGCAGCAGCAAGGCTTCTACGAGAAGAATCCGGGCAGCGACACCGCGATCAAGCAGATGCTCAACAAGCCGCCGCTGCCGTACACGAAGGGCTTGCGTCTGGGCAACATGCCGCAGATCCGCACCGTCATCGACGAAGAACTCGAACAGGTGTGGGCACAGAAAAAGACGCCGCAAGAAGCGCTCGACTCCGCCGTCACGCGCGGCAACGAACTGCTGCGCCGCTTCGAAAAAGCCGGCAGCTAAGCGCTGCGCCAGCCGGCAGGGTTTCGGCGTGCTTGCGCCGGAACCCGTGCTTGCAGCAAGTCGAACCCAGGAAATCTTCGATGGAAAAGCGCTCCAGCTTCGGCACCAGCGTGCTGCCCTACCTGCTCGTGGCGCCGCAACTCGCGATCACGCTGTTGTTCTTTCTGTGGCCGGCCGGCGAGGCGCTGTGGCAATCCACGCAAAGCCAGGACGCGTTCGGTACGTCGAGCGAATTCGTCGGGCTCGCCAACTTCAAGCAGCTCTTCGCCGACCCGCTCTATCTGTCGTCGTTCAATACGACGCTGATTTTCTGCGCGCTCGTCACGGTCTCCGGGCTCGTGATCTCGTTGTTGCTGGCGGTCTGCGCCGATCGGGTGACACGCGGCGCGAAGACCTATCAGACGCTGCTGATCTGGCCGTACGCGGTCGCGCCCGCGATCGCCGCCGTGCTGTGGTCGTTCCTGTTCAATCCGAGCATCGGCCTCGTCACCTATGCGCTGGCGAAGTACGGCATCGTGTGGAATCACGCGTTGAATGCAGGTCAAGCGATGTTTCTGGTGGTGCTCGCGTCGGTCTGGAAACAGGTCAGCTACAACTTTTTGTTCTTCTACGCGGGTTTGCAGGCAATTCCGCGTTCGCTGATCGAAGCCGCCGCGATTGACGGCGCCGGTCCGGTGCGGCGTTTCTTCGGCATCGCACTGCCATTGCTTTCGCCGACCAGCTTCTTCCTGCTGGTGATCAACATCACCTACGCGTTCTTCGACACTTTCCCCGTGATCGACGCGGCCACCGGCGGCGGCCCCGCGCAATCGACCCGCACGCTGATCTACAAGATCTTCGCCGAGGGTTTCCAGGGACTCGACATCGGCAGCTCGGGTGCACAGTCGGTGATCCTGATGGTGATCGTCGTCGCGTTGACGGTCGTGCAATTCCGTTTCATCGAACGCAGGGTTCAATACTCATGATCGAGAACCGCCGCGGTTTCGACCTCTTCTGCCACGCGGTGCTAGTTCTCGGCGTCGTGCTGGTGGTGTTTCCCGTGTATGTCGCGTTCTGCGCCGCGACGATGAGCGAGCGCGAAATATTCAGCGTGCCGCTCTCGCTCGTGCCGAGCTCGCATCTGTTCGAGAACGTCGCGACCGGCTGGGCCCACGGCA
>DASPZL010000597.1:0-3545 GCA_035636295.1 Paraburkholderia sp. | reverse complement strand
GGCGGCTTCAATGCGCTGCTTTAATTGCTTGCCGGCCTCGGGATAGTCGGCATCGTATTCCTGGCTGTACAGCGGCAAGGCGCCGATGTCGATGAATTCAAACGTGAAATCGGCGGGCGCGAGGGAAATCACGGCTTGCGCCAACTGGCGGTTGAACGACTCGCGGCGCAGGCTGCCGACGACGACTGCAATGTGATGGGCCATGTTCACTTCCTCGACGAAAGGCGCTTGACGCGCAAAACGGGTATGAACTGTCCATCATAGGCAAAGCCGCGCGGCATGGCGGCGCCGAGGGCAAAAAACGCGTGTTGTTGACGGCGCGAGAAAGCGCCATGCGCGACAACCGGTGGATAACCTCGGCGCGCAGAAAGTTATCCACAGATTTACTGAATAACCTTGTGGATAACTGGTACTTTTGCCTTGTCAATCAAGCGTGCTTTCGGGATAAGACGATTTGAGGCAAATGGCCGTCTTCGACGGTCGTGGCCGGAGGCAAGTTCCTGTTCTCGGCGGGCGGGCGCGCGGCGAGAACGGCGCTTGCTGCACTGGTTGAAGCAAGCCACTTGATGGAGGACCCACGATGACTCTGGACTACGCAGGTAAGTCGCACGATGAAGCGTTGGCGGCCCGAAAGAAGGAAAAGCAGCGGTCGCAGGAACAACCCGGCGGCGAAATGGCCGTCGACGGTACGCAGGCGGACGCGGCGCATAGCAGCGGCGAGCTGTCCGAACGCGGCAAGGACGTGTGGCGCCAAGGACATGGCATGGACGGCGGCGGGAAATCTGACCGGCGATGAAGCGCCGCACGTTGCATCGAGCCGCGAGGACGTGCGACGTGTAGCGGCCGGCGCCGCGAGACCTGCTGCAAATGAGACGCCAAGGCGGGCGGCTTGGCGGCGAGGGACGTTCGTTCATGCGCGGACTGCTGCGCGTGCCCTCGCGCTTACTCCGGGACCGCGATGTCGCCGTCCACGAGTTGCCAGCCATAGGCTTCGGCATACGATTGCGCCGCTCCGGCTTCCGCGAAAAATGGCATATCCGCATGGCCCTGGAACGGGTAGATCACCCGTTCGTCGCTCAATCGGAGCACTTTTAGCGTCGGCACCGTGCCGCTCGAGGTGCGGCGCGACGACGCCGTGACCTGATAGTTTGCGCGGCCTGTGAGAGCCGGAAGAGGCGCGCTCTGCGAGCGCCTGGAAACGGGACTTGCCATTGTCGCGCGCATCAGAGGCCAGCGATCGACTGGCCGGCCACCATGCCGTCGATCACCTGCTCAGCGTAACTGGCCGAGGCAATGCGCGCGTCGCCGGCCGCGCCGAAAGGCGAACGGCTCGGCACGCGAAACACGCGGCTGCCGGTCACCGTGTCGTCGGTTCCCCGCCGGCAAATTCGCACGGCGGCGTCGAAGCCCGCATCGTAATGGCGAACGCGATCGAGACCGCTCGGCTGGTGCGGATAAACCAGCGGATAAATCTCGAGGCCCCGGTAACTTCTGATCGTATTGCTCATGGTGCGGATCTCCAGTGAAGGCTTTCGTGAACCGTGTCGCTGTGGCGTGATGCGGGCCGAATCGCGGCGCTTCTGCGAAAACAGTGATCGACGATGCGCGTGAAGAGCGGCCGCTTCAGTCGGGCCGGGCTGACGACACCGCAAAACTGGGTAGGAGGAAGGGACCCTGTTCGGTCCAGGGCGCCGCGGCGAGAGGTGTTTGCGTCAGGGACTGCGCGAAGCGCGCAGGAGAACTGCAAGCTGTTGACCCACTGTAACACGTTATAGGGTGAGCATTAGACGCATTTGCACGACGGGCGCGGGTGTTGCTTCGGAGTGCCGTGTATTGTGGGCAGCTTGTCGCGGCGTCGCTCTGTAGAGGTGGGGAGATGTGGTTTCCCGCGGCTTCGGTTTATCGAGCGGCGAGGTGTTGCTCCATGCCGTGGGCTGCGCGACAGATCAGACGCATCGCATGCACCTGGCCCGACGCCGGCTTGAATGCAAGAAGGGCGCCGTTATCGGCGCCCTTCTTCTTGGCTTCTGATTGGGTGGCCTCTGCGCCGGACGTGCGTCCGCGCGGCGCTCCCAGTCCGATTAGTTGCCGAAGAAAACGTTGCAGTACGACGCCGGGCCGTTGCATTGCGCGGGAGCGGCAGCGTGGGCCGCGCCGGAAGCGGCGGCAAACAGGGCGACGGAAGCGATCAGGGCGGAAAGAATGCGTTTCATGGTGCTACTCCTTGGCGTTTGGTTCGCGATCTGTGCGATCGATGGAGCGAAGAATAGCGATTCAGCGTCGGCCTAAAAACAGCGAAGACAGGAAGACATTCTTTCAAATAATGAAATAATTGCCTGTGCAATCGCCTAAGCTATACGGCCGGCGTCCCAGCGGGCTTTTTGCATACAGTCAGCTGACGCCCGCATGCCTCGCGTGGACGGTTTTCAATTCGCGCAATAATCTATTTTCGCTGTCATAAAGTCCGGCGCGGCGCGACTAAGCGCATCGGTCATCGCTTGTCGGCGGGGATATGTTCAATACCGTTTCGCTTGCGCAGGGACGTGCGGGACAATGGCGCACGATTTCAGAGAGTGCGCGAGGAAAACCACCCGCTTATGAACCACACCGATTCAAGACAAAATGCGCGGCTGCGGAGCATGCCATGGCGCACGTGAACGGGCCGGCGCTCGACGATCCCGTTTATCTGACGCAATTGCGGCGCGACCTGATCCGCTTCGCCCGTTTGCAACTGCGCGATGCCGCAGCCGCCGAAGACGCCGTCCAGGAAGCGCTCGCCGCCGCATGGACGCAAGCCGACCGGTTCGCCGCGCAGTCGGAGCACAAGACCTGGGTGTTCGGCATCCTGCGTCACAAGCTCGTCGACACGTTGCGATCGCGGCAACGCACGGTGAACCTGTCCGCGCTCGAATCCGAACTCGACGGCGAGACGCTGCTCGATCGCGAACTGTTCAAGGACAACGGCCACTGGTCGCGCGAAACCAAGCCGCAACCTTGGCCCACGCCCGAAACCGCGCTGCGTCAGCAGCAGTTCTGGACCTTGTTCGAGATGTGCCTCGAACATCTGCCGGAGCATATCGGGCGCGTATTCATGATGCGCGAATTCCTCGACCTCGAGACCGAGGCGATCTGCGCTGAACTAAAGATGACCGCCAATCATTGCAGCGTTCTGATCTACCGCGCGCGGCTGCGCTTACGCACTTGCCTGAGCGAAAAGGGCCTATCGAGGGAGGATGCGAATGGGGAAGTGTAAGAACATCACGCGCCTGTTGTCCGACGCGCTCGACCGCCCTCTGAAGACCGGCGAATGGGTCGCGATCCGGCTGCATCTGCCGACCTGCAGCGGCTGTCGCAACTACCGCAAGCAGATTCGTCTATTGCGCGTGGCCGCGCATACGGTGAGCGGGATCGCGACGCCGGGCGCTACGGGTAGTGACGATTGAAGTGCGGCGTGAGCGCTCGGGCGGCGCATCGAGCATTGACCCATTTGGCGCAAACGCGCAGCCGACTCTCCTAACGCTCGCCGGGCGGTGTGTTCCGATAGC
>DASPZL010000596.1:0-15309 GCA_035636295.1 Paraburkholderia sp. | reverse complement strand
CGCTTCCCGTCCCGCCACTGCCCGTCCCGCCGCGTCCCGTCCCACCACTACCTGTCCCACCACTGCCTGTCCCACCGCTTCCCGTCCCGCCACTGCCCGTCCCACCGCCATCGCCTGCACCCGCACCGACTCCACCACCCGCAGCCGCGCCTCCTTGCCCACCACTACCCGTACTCCCCGCGCCGACTCCTGCTGCCGCGCCGGAGTTAGCGCCTCCCCGCGCGCCGCCAACTCCCAAGCCTGCCGACGAGGTACCACTGCCATCGCTGCCCAGAGCACCCCCGGCCGCCGTTGAGCCCAGACCGTCAGCCGCGGCTGCAGCCACTCCGATCCCGACAGAAGTCGACAAGCTATCGACTTCCTGTTTACAACCGAGCGTGTCGAACATCGGGCAGTCGATTGGCAATGCTTGCGCCACTATCAGCTCCGCCGAACTGACCGGCGGTGCAGCCAATAGCGCCGGATTCGTTTGAGCGCCCGCCATCGCCGCATACAGGCTCACGGCAGCCGCCAATACCACCTTGCGTGTCCCCAAAGCCCGCGCATCCCCGTTTTGCTTTTTCATTTCACTCTCCTAACTTTTTTTCGAAAGACCGGACCGGATTACGAGTGAATCTCCGCTCACTGTAAAAATGAAACTTCAAAGCCCGGTCGGCATTGCCTTGCGTCACACCAAAATGGCATGGCATCCGGCATCTCTCTCGCGGAAAATCCCGGTCCGATTCGACGTGATCCGAGAGAAACGACTGTCTGTGCGCGAACAAAACCGTTAAAGCGCACATCAGGGCCTGATGGACGTTAAAGTTATGCGGAGCGTCATTGAGTGACCGTGCGTTAGCCCACGCAATGCGATACTGCCGACACCTTTGCGATTAATTTCGCAACGGGACTGTCAGAGATCGTCAATTACCGAATTTTCAAATTCCGATAAGCCTGATCTTGGATACGTAATCCGAACTATTATTTTTACGTCTGCCTTTTGCCCCGCCGGATGAACCGAATAGTCGCGACGAGCCTCGCCATTGCGAGCGCGAACACGTCTTGGAGGCGCAATAGGTTATGGCTAGCCGGATCGCTTCCCATAAGCGCTTCTCCGAACGCAGCAGGGCGATTGGGATAGCGCAAGTGAGGGCAATCCCACAGACAACCGATACCAGACAGTTTCACACTGCTACAGCGTTATCGTCGGATTTCACCAAGACACAAAAAATATCGAGCAAATGAAAACGCCGCATTTCGTTGCCAGGCGGCATACACGATGTGCCCGCAGAGTAAACCGGCGCTCTCACCAAATAAGAAAGCCCAACCCTATCCTCCGTCATCGCTGCATCTCGAATGCGCGCGCCAATCAGCAAGCGTCAAACGCATTCGCAGACTCATACATCACCTGGTTGAACGGCCGGAAACCCCGAATCAGGGCGACAATAGAAGAAACGCAAATCAATCGATAACGGGAAAAACAGATCCTTCTATCGGCCGGAATGCGGGCAGTTGAGTTCGGCCGCATCGTCAGCGTGGGGACCAACCTGTTTCAGAATCCTGTCGTGCCGTACCACGACTACACGGCGGCGAAAGCGGCGCTGTTGTCGCGCACGCGCACGGTCGCTCACGATCTCGGTCCGGACGGCATCACGGTGAACATGGTATCGGGCGGCCTGTTGTGCACGACCGACGCGAGCGCGGCCACGCCCGAATTCGTTTTCGATCTGATCGCCAGTTCGACGCCGGTGCGACGCGTCACGACGCCCGAGGAGGTCGCGGACGCGGTGCTGTTCTTCCTCTCGCCGCGGGCGCGCGCGGTAACCGGTCAAAATCAGATCGTCGACGCCGGATGGGTTAAAGGTTGATCGAACCCCGCCCCTCGCGTCGCAAACCACGGTTTCCGTCGCCCCATCTTTTCCCGAAGCATTCCCATCATCGGCGGCGCCGGCACGAGCCACAATGGCCGCGCGCTCCGCGGACGCTTACTGCGCGAGCTTCCGCGCAGCGCCGGCGGGAAGCGCGGGTATACCTATGTTTGACTTAAGGATGCAGGCCCGTTTACTGATCTACTGAAACCGATCAAATCACCCAGGGCACGTTCGTTTTGATTTGGTTAGCTGAATAGTGCTCTGGGAGCGTCCTCCACTATCTCACGAGGTGTGCCATGGTTCACGTGTCCAGTAGCGCCATCGACGAACTGAAAACGGCTGTCAGGGGCGAACTGCTGCTGCCCGACGACGCGGGCTTCAACGAAGCCCGCAGCATCTGGAACGCAATGATCGACAAACGCCCCGCGATGATCCTGCGTTGCGCGGGTGTCGCGGACGTACGCCGCGGCGTGGCTTTCGCGCGCGACAACAACCTGCCGCTCGCGATGCGCGGCGGCGGCCACAACATCGCCGGCAGCGCGTTGTGCGACGACGGCTTGGTCCTCGACCTGTCGCCGATGAAATCGGTGCGTATCGATCCGGCAGCGCGACGCGCCTACGTCGAACCAGGCGCGACGCTCGCCGACTTTGATCATGAGGCGCAGGCGTTCGGTCTCGCCACCCCGCTCGGCATCAACTCGACCACGGGCGTGGCGGGCTTGACGCTCGGCGGCGGCTTCGGCTGGCTCAGCCGCAAATACGGCATGACGGTGGACAATCTGCTTTCCGCGGATGTAATCACCGCCGATGGCGAGCTGCTCCACGCAAGCGCCGATTCGCACGAAGACCTGTTCTGGGCGATTCGCGGCGGCGGCGGCAATTTCGGCGTCGTCACGCTATTCGAATTCGCGCTGCATCCGGTCGGCCCGCTGGTGTACGGCGGCCTGATTGTCCTGCCGCTCGACCAGGCGAGAGACGCTCTCGTCCAATATCGCGCGGCGGAGGCAAACATGCCCGAGGACCTGAGCGTATGGGCCGTGCTGCGGCTGGCGCCGCCACTGCCGTTTCTGCCGCCCGAAGCGCATGGCAAGCCGGTGATCGTGTTCGCCATGTGCTATTCCGGCCCCGTCGACAACGGCCCGCTCACCGTCGAGTTCGTGCGCGGCTTCGGCACGCCGGTCGGCGAACATCTCGGACCGATGCCGTACGCGATGTGGCAGCAGGCGTTCGATCCGCTGCTCACGCCGGGCGCGCGCAATTACTGGAAGTCGCACAATATCGGCGTCATACAGGACGGCCTGATCGACGCGCTGCTCGATGCGATCGACACGTTGCCGTCGACGCAATGCGAGATCTTTTTCGGTCAGATCGGCGCCCAGACGAGCCGCGTGCCGGTCGACGCCACCGCCTACTCGAGCCGCGACACGCAGTATGCGATGAACGTGCACGGCCGCTGGGACGATGCAAGCGACGACGAGCGCTGCATCGGCTGGGCGCGAGCGTTCTTCGACGCCGCAGCGCCGTTCGCGTTAGGCAGCGTCTACGTCAACTTCATGACGCAAGAAGAAGGCGGCCGGGTGGCTGATGCGTATGGCCCGAACTACGAGCGCCTTGTCGCCGTGAAGAGCCGCTACGATCCGCAGAACCTGTTCCGTCACAACCAGAACATTCAGCCAGCCGTGCGCTAAAGGTAAAGGCGAAAGCAAGCGACGAGCGCCCCTACACCGAAATCATGACACGAGCGTGTCCGCCACCAAACTCTTGAGGCCCGTCCGGCGGACACCAGCCTAATATGATGTGTCAGAATGCGCGGCTGTGGAACGCTCTTCTCGAACGGCTTATGAACCTGAATGTTGCGCCTGTCACTTACGGTGCGGACCGCTCGGGCCTCGTGTGCGGCTTCCGTTTTTCAGCAGGCGAGCCCGGTGTGTCGATCGACACGGACGGTGCCGCCCGATGGCTCGCCGACAACGCGCACGAGCACGCCGGCGTCGATGATGACGATAAGAATCGGCCGCCGCCGCGGCCGTCCACGGGCGACGGCGAATTTCTCTGGCTGCATTTCAATCTCGCGCACGTGTCCAGCGAAAAATGGATGCGCACGCACCTCGATCTGCCGGAGACCTTTTTCGAAGCCTTGCGCGAAGGCTCGCACTCGACGCGAATCGAACATCAGCATGGAGCGCTGCTCGCCGTCGTCAACGACGTGATGTTCGACTTCGAGCAGACGCCATCCGACATCGCCACGCTGTGGGTTTACACCCATGAGCGGATCATGATCACGGCGCGTCTGAAGCAATTGCGTTCCGTCGACCGCCTGCGGGCATCGGTGCGTGAAGGCGAAATTTTCGAAACGCCGGCCGAACTGCTGATTCATCTGTTGCGCGACCAGGCCGATCTGCTCGTCACGATCGTGCGCCGGAGCAGTACGGAGGTGGACCGGCTCGAGGATCAGTTTCTGTCGCGCAGAACCTTCGACAACCGTCGCGACCTGGGCGCGATGCGGCGCGTGCTCGTCCGCCTGCAAAGACTGCTGGCGCCCGAGCCCGGTTCGATCTTCCGGCTGCTGGTCAGGCCGCCAACCTGGCTCTCCCAGCAGGACGTGCAGAGTCTGCGCGATTCGACGGAAGAATTCTCGCTGGTGCTCGGCGATCTGTCCGGTCTTGCCGAGCGGATCAAGCTCCTACAGGAAGAGATCGCCGCGCGGCTCACCGAGCAAAGCAACCGCACGCTCTTCACGCTGACGCTCGTGACGGTCCTCGCGTTGCCGATCAACATCATTGCCGGGTTGTTCGGCATGAACGTCGGCGGCATACCGTTGGCGGAAAACCGGCACGGCTTCTGGGTCATGGTGCTGATGGTGGGCAGCTTCACCGCGCTCGCCGGATGGTGGGGTTTTCGCCGGCGCGCGGGGCGCTGAGCGCACACCGCGAGGCGATGTTGTGGGCCAGGCACGGGAACTGCTCGTGCGTTGATGCGTCACACGTGTGACACCGGCGCGGTCGCGCCGGGGCAACGCGGACAGCAACGCCGAACTTCCTATAACGAACACGAACGCACCGGAGAACAATCATGCGCAGACGACAATTCATCATGACCACCAGCGCGGCTCTCGCCACCGCCGGCCTTGGCCTTGCCGGCTGCACCACCACGTCGCCATCGTCCGGCTCGTCATCGGCGGTTAATGCCAGCAAGCGCGACACGATCAACGCGGGTGTCGACTCCACGCTTTCGCGCCTCTATACGAACGTCAATGGTTCGCGTGAACTGGTTGCCAAGGCGCGCGGCGTGCTGGTGTTTCCGTCCGTGATCTCGGCGGGCTTCTGGGTCGGTGGGCAATACGGCGAAGGCGCCTTGCGCGTGGGCGGCCGCACGGCCGGCTACTACAGCACGGTGGCCGGCTCGTTCGGCTTGCAGATCGGCGCGCAATCGAAAGCGCTGATCTTCCTGTTCATGACGCAGGAAGCGCTCGACAAATTCCTCGGCAGCCAGGGCTGGGCGGCAGGCGCGGATGCCACGGTCGCCGTGCTGAACGTCGGCGCGAACGGCGCGGCCGACACCTCGACCGCCACGAGCCCGGTCGAAGCTTTCGTGCTCACCAATGCGGGCTTGATGGCCGGTGTATCGCTCGAAGGCACCAAGGTCTCACGTCTGATGATCTGAGCGAACACGTCATTGCCATGCAGCCGCCTGGCCGGCTGCATGGCGTTTCAAGCGGCGGGCTTGCCCCGCCCTGCACGCGGTGCTGCCCGCCTTCGCGGCCACAACGGCCGCACTGCTGTAAAATCCACGCCTTTCGCACTCTTGCCCGGCCACAGCCATGTCCCAGGCCGGGACAGCCATCCTGCTTTGGGCCGCGTGCATCGTCACGCCTGTTTTTGTGCCCGCTTCCCGCATCGTTGAAGATGAACACCGCTAGTCCCACCCACGGTTGGCTCGCCAACCTTCCCGGCATCAAGAGCAATGTGCTCGCCGGCCTGACCTCGTCGTTCGCGCTGGTGCCCGAATGCATCGCCTTCGCGCTGGTCGCCCACCTCAATCCGTTGATGGGCCTGTACGGCGCGTTCTTCATCTGCACCGTCGCCGCGCTGTTCGGCGGGCGTCCCGGCATGATTTCCGGCGCGGCCGGTTCAATGGCAATCGTCATCGTGGCGCTCGTCGTGCAGCACGGCGTGCAATATCTGCTCGCCACCGTGATACTCAGCGGCGTCCTGATGGTGCTGTTCGGCGCGCTGCGGCTCGGCAAGCTGATCCGCATGGTCCCGCATCCCGTGATGCTGGGTTTCGTCAACGGGCTCGCGATCGTCATCGCGACGGCGCAACTCGCGCATTTCAGGCAGAGCACGCCGCAAGGCGAACAATGGCTGCACGGCAGCGCGTTGCTCATGATGTGCGGTCTCGTGGCGCTCACGATGCTGATCGTCTATCTGCTGCCGCGACTCACACGCGCCGCGCCGCCCGCGCTGGTGGCGATCGTCGGCGTGGGACTTTTCACGCAGTTGCTGCATCTGCCGACGCGCACGCTCGGCGACATGGCGCACATTGCCGGCGGCCTGCCGCGCCTGCACGCGCCGGGCGTGCCGCTCGATCTGGACACGCTGCATGTGGTGCTGCCCTACGCGGTGCTGATGGCGACGGTCGGCCTGCTGGAAACGCTGCTCACTTTCAATCTGACGGACGAGATCACCGAAACGCGCGGCCAGCCGAACCGCGAATGCCTCGCGCTGGGCGCGGCGAATATCGCCTCGGGTCTGTTCGGCGGCATGGGCGGTTGCGCGATGATCGGCCAGACGATGATCAATCTGAATTCGGGCGGGCGTTCGCGGCTGTCGGGCATCGTCAGCGGCGTGATGATCCTGATGTACATCCTGTTCCTGTCGCCGCTGATCGAGCGGATTCCGCTGGCGGCGCTGGTAGGCGTGATGTTCGTGGTCGCGCAGCAAACCTTCGCGTGGGGCTCGCTGCGGGTGCTGGGCAAGGTGCCGCGCAACGACGCGCTGGTGATCGTTGCGGTCACGATCATCACGGTGTTCACCGATCTGGCGATCGCCGTGTTGTGCGGTATCGTGATCGCCGCGCTCAGCTTTGCATGGCAGCACGCCCGCGAAATTCACGCGCATGTCGAGGATCACGCCGGCGACAAGGTTTACGTGCCGCGCGGCACGCTGTTTTTCGCGTCGACCGCACGCTTTCACGAGCTTTTCGACCCAGTTCGGGATCCTGGCCATGTCACGATCGATTGCAGTCAGTTGCTGCTTGCGGACCATTCCGCACTTGCGGCCTTGCAAGGCCTGTACGAACGCTATCGAAAAGCCGGCAAGCAGCTACGTATGAAGAATCTATCCGAGCGCAACCGGCACCTGCTGACCCGCGCCGGTATCGAGTTCGCGTAAGGAATCGCCAGATGAGCCGGCCGTTAAGCGGCGTCTCGCGTGTTTATGCAAACACTGATCAAACGTAATATTTGAGAAAGATTGCGGCAAGACTCCCCGAATACCTTTCTTTTCACTACATTAGACGTTTCGATATGCGGTCCTTCGGAGTCCACCGTGACAAGACGGGTATCGCTTGACGATGAAACCGAGTTTGCAATCTGGAAGAGCCGCTGCGCGGCACAGCCGACGCTATCGCGCCGCGTATTGATCGCGCATCGGGACAAGGCGATCGGCGAATCGCTGGTGCTGCTGCTTTCACTAAAGGGTTATGAGGGGATCTACACCGCCGACCTGATCAAGGTGAAATCCTTTCTGAAGTGGTGGAGGCCGCACGTGGTCTTGCTCGACACCCGGCTCGATTCTGTTTCGGACTACCAATTCACGCGTGCGGTGCGCGCCGAACAATCCAATGCCGACGTACTGCTGCTGGCCATGAGCAACGTCTGGCCGCTCGATCAGATCGGCCTGCTGAGGGAAGCCGGTTTCGACGGCCACTGCCGGCGGCCATGCTCGCTGTGGCGCGTGGCAGACATTCTCGAGGGCTATTTCGCCGGCTAGTGAGAAGTCGGAGTCCATGCGTTGCCTTGTCCGGTCCTGCCTGAACGCCTGACGCCCAAGCCCTCACTCGGGAGCCACCGCCAGCGAAGCAACTTCACAGCGGCGCCACTGCCGCAACACCTCGGGTGCGAACAGCAGTTTGGCGGCGCGAATTCCCGCGCCCATCACGATCTGCGAGCGCTCCATCACCGCGGCATCGACCAGGATGCGCCAGTCGTCCGGCAAGCCGAAGGCCGTAATGCCGCCGAACTCCATCCCGCTATGCTCCACCGCGGCCTCCCGTTTGGCGAACGAGAGCCGCTGCGCGCCGAGCGCCGTCTTCACCGCGCCGTTGATGTCCAGCCGCAGCGAACCCAGCGAGACCAGCGCCGCGTAATGCTCGGCGCCCTCCTTCTTGTAGCGGACCACGATCGTGTTCGCGCAGTCCTCGAGGCCGAAGCCGTAGCGTGCGCTGAATTCGGCGGTGTCCGAAGCGTCGTCGCTCACGGCGAAGACGGTCACACCGTGTGCCGGCAACTGGGCGACGACGTGCGCCGGCAAATGCGCGCCCAGATTTTCTGCTGCAATGATGTCGAGCTGCTGTACGAGTTCGTGCGAGTGCATGGTGATCAGAGAGAGAGAGGATTCCCCGGCATTCTAACGGCACACCCGGCTGACGGCGCTTGTTATAGTCACAGGCATAAGGCTTGCGAAAGGCAGGGATGCGAAGGCCGCGTCAAGGCCGGTTCAACGGCGCGCACACGCCGCATCCGTCGCGAAGACGGACCCATCGAGAACGACGACCATGGACATCGACACGCTTTCCGCCGAGAACCTGCAACTCGTGGCACGCAAGCAGGCCAACTGGGCAATCGGCGCCTTCAGACAGTTCTCCGAAGATCGTTGCGCCGCCATGGCCGCCAGCATCGCGTTCTACGCGGCCTTCTCGCTCGCGCCGACGCTGGTCATGGTGATCGCGGTGGCCGGCTGGTTCTTCGGCGCCGAAGCCGCGCGCGGCGAACTGTTCGATCACATTCACGGTCTGCTCGGCGACCAGGCCGCCGCGGGCGTGCAGACCATCGTCGAGAACGCGCATCACAGCGGCAACGCGGGCGGCATCGCGGCCATCATTTCATTCACGATGCTGGCGATCGGCGCGTCGGCCACGTTCTCGTCGCTCAATAGCGCGCTCAATGTGGTGTGGCCGTACACCGGGCCGCGCTGGTCCAGCGTGATCGCGCTGGTGCGCGTGCGGCTGATCTCGTTCGGTCTGGTGCTCGGCGTCGCGTTCCTGTTGATCGTCTCGCTGGTGCTGGACACGGTCATCACGTTCATCGGCAAGTGGCTGTGGGGCGACTCGCCGTATGTGGTGATCGGCAATCTGCTGCAACTCGGCGTCGGCCTGCTGGTGCTGGCGTTCGCCTTCGCCGGCCTGCTCAAGTTTCTGCCGGACGCCCGCGTGCGCTGGCGCGATGCGTTGGTCGGCGGGATCGTCGCGGCCGTGCTGTTCTCGGCCGGCAAGAAGCTGTTCGCGCTGTATCTGGCGCATGCCGGAATGGCCAGTTCGTTCGGCGCCGCCGGTTCGCTGGCCGTGCTGCTGATGTGGCTGTACTTCTCGGCCGTCGTGCTGCTGCTCGGCGCGGAATTTTCGGCGGCGCGCGGGCGCATGCACGATCCGCGCGGAGGCTGGGGCATGCAGGACAACACGCCGCCCGGCAGCCGCGCCAAGCTCGCTTCGGTGCTGGCGGCGTCGACGGTATCGGCCGATGCCGCGCCACACATCGGCGAACCGGCAGCCGATGACGCAGCGCTGACGCCGGCGGCCCGCGCGACAACGGCCGGGGCGCTTTCCGGCGCGTCGGCGGGCTCTTTTCACACGCAGCCACGGAAGAGGGCTTCGGCGAGCGCGACCGCAACTGCGGCCAAGGTCGGCCGGACCGTCGTGCTGGCCGAAGCGCAGGCCACCCGTATCGCCGCGGTCACGCTGCTGGAAGCCGGCCGCAAGGCCGTCGCGGCCGACCGCTATGTCAGGCGGCACCCGTGGACTTCGGTGCTGGTCGCGGCGGCCGCCGGGTTGGCCGCTGCCACGGTGGCGCGCCGCAACGCCGACGAGAACACCCGGGAGCGGTAACATTTCGAGCCGGCGCCCGACGGTGATTGCGCGAAGACACAACGCACGAAGTCTGTCCAGCGCGCCCATCAAGCGAATCGCGGCTCCTTTTTATGGGGCGCTACAAAACGGCGCGTCCAACTAGACGACTAGATTACAAAATACCTTCAAATCTGTACCTAAAGTGCGGAGGCCGCAGCCGTCACTATCAGCAAAACAACAATAATGCTCAGTCAACGAATAACTATTGCTTAAACAGCAACAATCCTTAACGCGCTGTAAATACAAGGCTTTTCGCCTTCTGTCACATTTTGGCGACACTCTTTTTTTTCCAGTTCTTGCCGATAGAGCCGGTGAGCTATTCTCCTTTTCGCAACAACGAAACCAATCATCTGCGTGGAGAAATGGATGAAACGACTCGCACTGTCTACCCTCTCGCTGGCGCTTCTGAGCGCCACCGGCGCGGCACATGCTCAAAGCAGCGTTACGCTGTACGGTTTGATCGATGAATCGATCCAGTTCGCACACAACACTGTCGATGCTTCCGGCAAGAACAGCAATCAAGTCAGCATGGCAGGCGGCAACCTTCAAGGTAACCGTTGGGGCTTGAAGGGTACTGAAGACCTGGGCGGCGGCCTGAAGGCGATCTTCCAGTTGGAAAACGGCTTCGACATCAATACCGGCAAGCTGGGTCAAGGTGGCAAGATGTTCGGTCGTCAAGCGTATGTGGGCGTGACGCACGACGCATACGGTACGTTGACGCTGGGTCGTCAGTACGATCCGGTGGTCGACCTGGTTCAGCCGCTGACGGCTGACAACTACTTCGGTTCGACCTTCACCACGCCGGGCGACGTCGACAACAACGACAACTCCTCGCGCACGAACAACGCCATCAAGTACACCTCGCCGGTGTGGGGCGGTTTCCAGTTCGAAGGCATGTACGCTCTGGGCGGCGTGGCCGGCCAGACGGGTTCGGGTCAAACGTGGTCGGGCGCTGCAACGTTCGCAACGGGTCCGTTCAGTGTGGCTGCGGGCTACTTCCGCGCCGACAACGGCAACACGCTGGCTAGCCGCACGGCCGGCACGCCGCCGACGGCGGGCTGGAACGGCAGCACGTCGGACGGCACGTTCGACAACCAGGTCAACGGCGCCTACGCGGCAGCCAAGTCGATCGGCATCGCGTCGGTCGCTGTGCAATACGTAGCAGGCCCGTTCACGGCTAACCTGCGTTACAGCAATGCGCAGTACAAGCCGGACGCAAATTCGGGCTTCGGTTCGACCGAGAAGTACAACGTCGGCGGCGCATACCTGGGTTACCAGGCAACGCCGGCCATGCTGGTTGGCGTGGGCTACATCTACACGAAGGCTAGCGGCGACTCGAGCGCAACGTATCACCAGGTGTCCCTCGGCGGTGACTACAACCTGTCGAAGCGCACGGACATCTACCTGGTCGGCGCATATCAACACGCAAGCGGCGAACAACGTGCTTCGAACGGCGCGCTGGTCAACGCAGGCGCGGCAATCGGTTCGTACGGCTACAACTCGGCTACCAGCTCGCAAGAGATCGTCAGCCTGGGCATCCGCCACAAGTTCTAATCGAGCTTGACGGACTGCTGAAGCAACCGGCAGTTGAAAACCAGCCACGGGCGCAAGTCCGTGGCTGGTTTTTTTCGTCAGGTGCCGCTAGCGAGCCGCGTGCGTGGAAAGAAAAAAGGCCGTCACGCAACCCGCAACCGGGCTCGTGACGGCCTTTCGTGTAAAGCGCCGCCGGCCATATCCGGCCGACGCCTGAAACCTGCGGATGCGCAACCGCCTACCGCCGCTGCCCCTTGCCCTTATCCGACTGCGCCAGCGTTTGCGCCGGCGTCGCATCGAGTTCATGTTCGATGCCGTCAGCGCCCACCGGCGCGCGATGCAGCACCAGCGCGCGCTCGCGCTGCAGCAGCGGCACATTGGGCGAAGCCTGCCAGTCCGGATCGGGAATTTCGCCGAACACCTGGCGCAACCGCTCGCCCCACGTGCGGTGAATCATCTCGAAGTACGCATTGTCGTGATCGACGGAGACGAAACGCGTGACGCGCAGCGCATCCTTCTCGTACACCAGCAGATCGAGCGGAAGCCCGACCGACAGGTTCGAGCGCAGCGTCGAATCCATCGAGATCAGCGCACACTTGGCGGCTTCGTCGAGCGGCGTGGACGGCGTCAGCACGCGGTCGATGATCGGCTTACCGTACTTGGCCTCGCCGATCTGGAAATACGGATTCACGGCCGACGCTTCGATGAAGTTGCCCGCCGCATAGATCATGAACAGGCGCGGCCGGTTGCCGGCGATCTGCCCGCCGAGAATGAAGCTGCAATTGAAGTCGACGCCGAATTCCTGCAACGCCTCCGCCTCGCGCTGGTGCACGGAACGCACCGCGCGGCCGATCACGCGGGCCGCGTCGGCCATGGTGGGCGCGCTCCAGAGCGTCGGCTGGGAAGCGTCCACGGGCTCGGACAGCTCGTGCAGCACCGCCTGCGTGAGCGACAGATTGCCGGCGCCCAGCAGCACGAGCATGCGCTCGCCCGGCTGCTCGAACACCGACATCTTGCGCGCGGTGCTGATGTGATCGACGCCCGCATTGGTGCGCGTGTCCGAGAGGAACACGAGCCCTTCGTCGACGGACATCGCGACACAATATGTCATGACTCGTCCCTTGACGCCCAGGGCCATCTGGTCGAAATAAAATTTATCATTTAAAATCAATAGACTAGAATCAACTACTATACCGCGACGTCTCGTTACATCATCGGAAAACACCG
This sequence comes from Paraburkholderia sp., assembly GCA_035636295.1. Taxonomy (GTDB): domain Bacteria; phylum Pseudomonadota; class Gammaproteobacteria; order Burkholderiales; family Burkholderiaceae; genus Paraburkholderia. The sequence continues at coordinate 2,575 of DASPZL010000596.1, read as the reverse complement.
CGATATCACGTATCTGAGTGGTAGCTACAGTGGTAGCTAGCGTGCCTATAGTGGCACAACTAGCACGGACTCTCCTGCATCATGCGACGTCTTTTCTACGCGCTCGGCGACGCCCGCCTTCGCCGCTGGATGGCTGCCGGCAGGCCGCTCGCACGAGCCGACGGTGGTGGCCTGACGTTCACCCTGTCGGCCAATGGTACGGCAACCTGGGTCATGCGCTATAGCCGTGGCCCACACCGTCGTGAACTCACCATTGGCCAGTACCCGGACCTGAGCCTTGCAGCCGCGCGCAAGGCTGCACGGACCCTGCGCGCGGCGATCGACAGCGGTGCCGACCCAGCGGCCGAGAAGAAGACTGAAAAGGCCCGCACCGCACTCGCGTGGACCGTCAACCAGCTCTGTGACGACTTCATCGAAAAGCACCTTGTGCCACCGCTGGCCCGGGAGACGATCGACGGCCACATCTGGCAGATCGACCATTTCATCCGGCCGCGACTGGGCTCGCTGGAGGTGCGGAATGTCCTGCCTTCCGATCTCGTATATGCACTTGAGCACGGCGGCCGCTCATGGTCCATTACGAAAAAGGCGCTAACCACCATGAAGCTGGCGTTCCGTCATGCCGTCGGCAAGCGGATCATAGACGTTAACCCAGCCGTCGGGATAGAGCTAACAGCCATCCTCGGAAAGAAACCAGCGGTCCGCAAGCGGCTGATGCTCACCGAGGACGAACTGCGCTTCCTGCTGCCTGACATCGACAGCCGGATCGGCCGCGAGAACGGGTTGATGTTCCGCATACTGCTGGCCACCTGCGTGCGAACCAGCGAACTGGCCAAGGCACGAAAGGAGTACATCGACCTTGAACGGGGTCAGTGGTTCGTGTACGACGAAGCGGTCAAGACCCGCACCGGTTTCCTCGTGCCGCTTGTACCGGTCGTCATCGGCTGGCTACGGGAACTGACCGCTATGTCCGGGGACTCTGCATGGCTTCTGCCCACGCGGCATGCCAAACGCCGCGCGCGTTACGGGGACATTCACATCGGGCGCAAAACGCTCTGGGGAGCGTTCGAGTATGCGTTCAGGCAAAACAGGATCGACATGCGGCGGTTCACGCCACACGATACGCGCAGCACCGCGAAGAGTCATCTGCGGAACATGGGGTTCTCGCGCGAGATCACCGAGATTGCGCTGAACCACAAGTTGAAGGGCATGGAAGGAATCTACGACGTACGCGAAGAGATGCCGGAGCGCCGTCGCGCGATGGAAGTGTGGGCAGCGCTCGTGGCAGATTGCTGTGACGGGCATGAACCCATTGTCGAGCACAGCACGAACGTGGTGCCTTTCAGGAAAGCCGGATGAGGTACGCGGGATCATAAATCCGCAGGTCCGGGGTTCGAGTCCCTGATTCGCCACCAGTTGCAAGAAAAAGCCGCTGCTTCTCACGAAGCAGCGGCTTTTTTGTGCTGGAACGCCCGTAATGCGCCCGAACAGGCGCGTTACACATCTAAAACGGGCGAACGTTTTAGAAGGGAGCGATTTTCCGCAGGCGGGTTGCTACACGGCACTGTTACCTTTCTGGAGCATGTCATGAAGCATCCCTACCTCACCACGCGTCACGGCTCGTCGCACTTTTACTACCGGCGGAAGATTCCACTCGAGCTGCAACCCCTGCTCCAACGCAAGGATTTCTGGCGCAGTCTCGAGACGCCTTGCAAAGCGACGGCGATAAGCCGCCTGTCCGCGGCTGCACTTGAATACGACCACCTGATTGCACCCGCACGAGCGCAAGCGGCAGCCGAACCCGCGGAGCCTTGGTGGCCGCGCGGCCTGCGCGCGGCCAGCGACCTCGAGCCACCGGCGTATCACCCGACCGTTCAGCCGCACGGAACCGCGCGCCTTGACCCAACACAGATTCCCCGGCTGGTCGAGCGTTTCAAGGCGACCGCGCTGCAAAGCGACGACGAAAACCGCCCGACGTTTTTCGCCCCCATCGACTCGGACGCCTGCCACGACGACGGATACGACGATGACGCGCACAGAAGCCTGTTGCTCGAAGCGCGTAAGCATTTGCGTCGTGCCCGCGCATCGGACAATTTCTCTGACATCCAGGAGTCGGTCGAAGAACACCTGGCGTGGGAGCGCGTTTGGCTGCCCGCAGCCTCGGAAGAGTTCGCGACCCTGCTAAGGTCCATGGCTGAAGCTCAACTCGCGGTGGTCGAAGAAGAGTTACGCCGGCTTGATGGGGACATTACCGCGACACCTGAGGCGCCGCCCTTGGTCGACCCGGACGACACCTGGGCGGCCGCTGTAACGCGATGGGTCGAGGAAGCGGCACCACAGCCGAAGACCGCGAGCGAAGTGCGGGCACAAGTCGCGCGATTCGAGCGCCTGGTTGGCGTGATGCCGCTCTCAGCGCTGACGGTTGAGCATGTCGCACTGTTTACGCCGACCGAAAATTCAGCCACATGTAGGGATCGCGCCGACTGAAAACTGAGCCGGGCAATCAACCTATCCTGCTGGTTTTTCTGGCAGGGTGTTTGGGGATGATCCCGATGACGATGATTGGCAAGGTGCGGCG
>DASPZL010000595.1:0-2887 GCA_035636295.1 Paraburkholderia sp. | reverse complement strand
CCATCCACAGCGGCAGGCGGATGACGCCGAAAGACGCGCCCTCATCCATGCCGAATTGCACCGCGTACGCCCATTGCACCGCGAGCACGACGGCCAGCGTCCACAGCAACGCGGCAGCCGTGCCCCATAGATAAGCCGCGCTGCACATGCGCCAACCGTATGCAGAGACGCGTGCGGCGTGCCGCTGCACGAAGCCCGCGAGGCCATCGGGTGAAATCAGGACGACCACGATAAAGAAGAGCCCCAGATAGAACAGCCAGGCCCGCGTGACGCTCGCCACCGCCACGCTGAAAAACGTCAACACGAGCGCGCCCGCCACCGGCCCGAAAAACGCCGCCGTGCCGCCGATCACCGTCGCGATCAGCACTGCGCCCGAGCGCATCATGCCGACGCTTTCGGTCGACACGAGTTCGACGTTGATCAGCCCCAACGTGCCCGCGATACCCGCAAAAAACGCCGACAACACCACGACGCCATAGCGGACGCGGCGCGGATAGCAACCGATGGCCGCGGCGCGCGCCGGGTTGTCACGCACCGCGTTGGCAAGGCGCATGAACGGCGTGCGCGAGAGTGCGAACATCGCCGCGCTCGCCAGCAGGGACCACAGCGCGATCAATGCATACGCCTCGCGCGCAGGGCCGAAGCTCCAGCTTCCGAGCGCGTGGCCGCTCGCGCGATCGATCGCCACGCCCGCTTCGCCGCCGAACCAGTCGGGCAGCGTCCAGGCGGCCGCCGACACGAGCTCGCCGATCCCGAGCGTGATCATCGCGAAGGCCGTCCCGGCACGCCGCGTCGAGATAAAACCGAACAGCACGCCGCACAGCGCGCCGCCGATCCCGCCGATCAACGGCAGCAAGACGAGCGGCACGCCGACGCGATTGAACACTTGCGCGGCGACGAGCGCGCCGAGTCCCGAGTAAGCGGCGTGACCGAACGACAGCAGCCCCGTTTCGCCGAGCAACAGGTTGTATGAAAGCGCGAACACGATCATCGTCGCGGTCTGCGCGAGATAGGCGAGCAGCCAGCTTTGCGGCCAGATGAACGGCGGCACGGCGAGGAACAGGACGAGCGCGAGCCACGGCGCGAGCTGACGCCACATGCGGCGCGAGGTCGATGCGGATATGGCGGACAAGGCGGACGATTCGAAAGACTCACGCATGGTCGTCGCGCCGTCCGAAGAGTCCGCGCGGACGCAGCGCCAGCATCGCGACGAGCAGCAGATAGGGAATCAGCGGCGCGAGTTGCGCGAGTGTCAGCGCGTCCCATTCGGCCGGCAGCGAGGCACCGAACGCCGACAGCACGCCGCCCAGCGACACGTCGCTCGCCACCGCGAAGGTCTGCACGCAGCCGACCAGCAGCGACGCCGCCAGCGCCCCGCTCAACGAGCCCAGTCCACCGATCACGACCACCACGAACACGATCGAGCCGAGCGATTCCGCCATCGCCGGTTCGATCACGAAGAGCGGCGCGCCGATCACGCCGGCCAACGCGGCGAGCGCCGTGCCGGCCGCGAACACGCCGGTGAACACGCGCGGCACGTTGTGGCCGAGCGCTTCGACCGCGCTCGCGTGCGTGAGCGCGGCGCGTACGATGAGACCCGTCTTCGATACGCGCAGCACCGCGTACAGCAGCGCGAGCATCACGAGCGACACCGCCATCATGAACGCCCGGTAGCGTGCGAAGGCCGCGCCGTAGAGGGTGAACAAGGGCCCGTCGAGCGCGGGCGGCACCGTCGCGCTCAACGGACTCAAGCCCCAGCCTAGCTTGACCAGTTCGCCGAGCAGATATGCCGCGCCGAACGTCAGCAGCAACTCGGGGAGATGCCCATGCACACGCATGCGGCGCAATAGCCAGCGTTCGAGCGCCGCGCCGATCGCGCCGACGATCAGCGGTGCGATCAGCAGCGCGCTCCAGAACCCCGCATGCGCCGCCACGGAGAAGCCGACGTAAGCGCCGAGCATGTAGAAACTCGCATGCGCGAAATTCAGCACGCCGAGCATGCTGAAAATCAACGTCAAGCCGGCCGACAGCATAAACAGCAGCAAGCCGTAACTGACACCGTTGAGCAGATTGATGACGAACGACTGCACGCGCCTAGTCCGCCTGCCCGGCGACGATCAGCGGGTCGAGCGCCGCGCGCAGATCGGCGGGCAAGCTCACGGGACGACGCGTGACGCGGTCCACATACACGTGCACGAAGTGACCCTGCGCGGCGGGTTGATTCTCGCCTTCCCTGAACAGCCCCACTTCGTAGCGCACGCTCGACGTGCCGAACCGCACCACCCGCAAGCCGGCCTCGACGCGATCGGGAAACACCAGCGGCGCGAAGTAATTGCAATGCGTCTCCACCACGAGCCCGATCGTCGCGCCATGCTCGAAGTCGAGCACGCCGGTGCGGATCAGATAGTCGTTCACCACCGTGTCGAAGTAGCTGTAATAGACGACGTTGTTCACGTGACCGTAGACGTCGTTGTCCATCCAGCGTGTGGTGATCGGCAGAAAGTGCGGGTAAGCAGCGCGCGCGGCGGGGGCGGGTTTGTTCATCGTGGCGTGGCGTTGGAGTTGGGTTGGCGTTGGCGTTGCTTCGGGAGCGAGGCTTACTGCCCCGGCTTTTCCACAAACTCGAACGGCAAGCCGCGCCGCCGCATCCATTCGCCGAGCGCCTGGCCGGTGCCCGCGCGCCAGGGCCGCAACTTCGCCGGCTCGACCAGCCGGTACTCGAGCAATTCCGGCGACAGCGCGATCGTCCCGTACGCTTTCACGTGATACGCGATGATCAGTTCGTTCTTGCGGATGAATTCATATACGCCGATCAGCTCGACCGTCTCCGCCCGCAGCGAGGTTTCCTCGAAAACGGCGAGACGCCGGAACAGGGCATCGCGCGTGA
>DASPZL010000594.1:0-15494 GCA_035636295.1 Paraburkholderia sp. | reverse complement strand
TGGGCGTCGAGCTTCTTGATCTGCGCCTTGAGGAGCATCGTCTCCTCTTCGAGATGCGTGAGCTGCGCCGCCGCGTCGGAGGTCCAACCGCTGTCCGCCGGCCCGACGCTCATCGGCGGCCGCGGCGCGGCAGCCGGCGCGGACGGCGGCAGCGTCTGCGCGGACGGGTCCGGCGCCGCCGCGCAGAGCGCGGCGGACCAGCTCAGTGTGACGCCGGCGGCGGCGCTCAGAAACGCGGCACGCAGGCAATCAAAGGCGCTAGTTTGCATAGACGACTCCTTCCGCGGACCACTCGCCCGCCTGATAGGTCAGTTTCACGAGGCGAACGCCGGCGGCGCTCAGCATCGGCATGAAGTGTTCGGGCGGCAGGCCGCCGAACTTCACCTGCATCCGCCATTGATTCCACGAAGGCGCGGCGGACGCGGAGCCGCCGACTGGCGCAAGCGCACCCTGCCCGGCGGGAGCCGCGATCGGCGCGAGGGTCATCGGCACATTGAGCATCTGCGAGCGGGTGAACAGAAACGCTTTTACACTGCGGCCGGGCAGTAGCGGTTCATCGCGCGTCGCACCCATGTCGAATGCTTCGCTTAACGAAGCATGGTCTCCGGTCGAATCGAACTGCGCCATCGGCGCGCGCGCGAGCAGCAGCGCCGCCGTCGAGCCGTTGCGCGACCACGTGTAATCGACGCCCTTCGCCGCGCACACGTAGCGCTCGAGCGACCAGCCGGCCGGCGCGATAAAGCGGAAATGACGCTGGCATTCGCGGGCGAATTCCGTGGGCACCGCCTGGCTCGCCCACGGATGCATCACCGACGGATGCGCACCCAGCTTGAGCCGCGCGCGCGCCAGCGCCAGCGCGCGCTCACGCCCGGCTTCCTGTTGCGCGCGATAGTGCGAGAACCAGGCCGAGCCGCCGATCGCCGCCACGGCAACGCCCGCCGCGAGGCCCACGACCGGCCACGACACCGTCGTTCTGACCGGCCTGAGCCGGGTCCAGCGCGGCGCGCTCACACGGCCGTGACGGCTCTCGATCAGATCGCCGATATGGCGCGGATAGAAGTTGTGGAACCCCATCGATTCGATTTCGGGGTCGCCGATCACGGTGTTCCAGCCGCCCAGTCCGTAATCCGAATTAAGACGCTCGAGCACTTCCTCGCCGCTGCCGACCCAGTCACCGTTCGGCAGGAACGAGCCGTCACGCACCGCGAAATACGCCCAGCGGCCATCCGACAGCTTGAACGCGCCGAGCCAGTTCGGCGCGGATTGCTGACGGCCCTCGTAGAACGCGCCCTGCTGCGCGATCGTCTTCGCGACGATCACGCCGAGCGACGGCAGACCGGACTGCGCTCCTTCGCGCGCGTTCGCGAAGCCGACCGCGGCGACGCCACGATCGATACGCAACACCATCAGGTCGAAGTTTAGTTTCTTCGCGAGCTCGAGCGCCTCCTTGCGCAACTCGTGCCGGCGCGATAGCGATTGCCAGAACAGTCCGCAGACGAATCGCTGACGTCCGATCTGGATGACATGGGTAGTCATGGCGGGAATTCCGGTGCGTGACGTTCGGGTGACGTGCCGGCGCCTTCAGGCGCCGTTCATCATGATCGGCGTGATCAGGATCACGATTTCCTGACGATCGTGCGTGCCCTGATAGCCGCCGCCGAACGCATAGTTGTCCGGCGTGCCGACACCCGACTTCGTCAGGTTGTCGTTGGTGCCTTCATAGCCGCTCAGCACGAGCGTCTGCCCCGACTTCATCGAGACGCGCTGCAGGAAGTTCCGCGTGTCGACCTGCGGCGTCTGGATTTGCTGGCCGCCGCTCTGCACGGTCTGCAACTGCAGCAGCGACGAGATGTTCGTATAGAACTGCAGCAGCACCGTGCCGTTGTCGAGCACGTGCGGCAGCAGCGTCATGTTGAAGCCGGTCGTGATCGTGCCCGGCGTGAGCGCCGTCTGCGAGCCGACGTTCGCGGTGTTCGTCGTCGATATCGAGGCCAGATAGCCTTGTTGCGTCGCGACCTGAACCGGCACCGGCTGATCGTTGAGCGTCGTGATCGACGCGGACGTCTTGCGCCGCACCTTGCCTTGCCCCGACAGCGCGCTGATCACCGCCTGCGTGCCCGAGGCGCGGCTCGACGGCGTGATGACCTGCGCGGTGAACGTGATCGGATTCGTCGCGGTCGTCGAGAACGTGTTGGCGAGACTGAACGACGTGCCGAGCGCCTGATACACGGCGCCCCAGTTGATGCCGTAGCTGTCGTCCGCCGACAGATCGACCGACAGCACCGTCACGTTGATCAGCACCTGCTTGGACAGCGAGCGGTTCTGCATCTCCATGAACTGCGCAACCGCTTCGAGCACGTCGGGCGTATCGGTCACGGTGATCGAGCCGGTCGCCGGCGACGACACCACGCTGCCGTAGCGCGACAGCATCGACCGGATCGACGCGCTGAGGCTGCTGAACACCGAGAGCTGCGAATTGACGACAGTGTTCGCGGTGTTGTTCGCCGAGACACTCGGCATGTTCGAGTTCGCGCCCGATCCGGACGACGTGGCGCCGCTGCTGCTCGAGTTGTCGCTCGTCGCGCCGCTCATCACGTTCGCGTTGACCGTCGCGTCGCCGGGAATCGCGCTCACCTGGAACGTGCGCGTGTCGGTGAAGTAGAACAGGATCGTGCCGTTGGCGAGCTTCCACGACACGCCGAAACGCGCGGCGGCGGCGTCGAGCAGGCCGCGCAGATCGCCGTGGCGGTACGAGATGTGCGTCGGCATCGCGAGGCCCGCGACGGCGGCCGCCGCGGACGAAGCGCCGCGCGACTGGCCGTCGAGACCGGGCAGCGTCGGCAGCGGCGGCACGTTGCCGAGCACCGGCACGCTCGCCGTCGCGGCGCCGCGCGAGGACGGCTGCGCATCCGCGTTCGCGTTGGGCGACACGCGGGTCGGAATATGCGTGAGACGCGCGATGTGCTCCGCGAATTCGGACAGCGAATTGACGTCGCTGTCGAACGTCGCTGCTTGCAGGAACACCGGCGGCAGCGTGCCGCTGCGATCGAGCTTGATCGTCGTGCCCGAGAGCCACAGTTCGTTTTTCACGATGACGCTGTCGGCGCCGCCGCGCGGATGCGCGTCGCCCGCATGCGCGGCGTCCATCATCTGCTTCGACTCGGCATGATCGTGATCGACGGCATTCGAAATATGCTGCGACAGACCGGTACAGCCGGCGAGAATGGCCGCGGCGAGCGCGAGGGTGGTGACGATATTGCGCATTAGCCTGCTCCCTTCTCAACGATACGAAGTACTTTGTTGCCGCGATACAGGATGGCCTGCACCGGGGATTCGGTTCCCGCGAGCGCGCCGACGACGGATTGCAGCGCCTCGTCGAACGTGCCGGTCAGTGTTGCGGGCGCGTCCACCGCGAAATCGACGGGCGCCTCCCAGATCAGCCGCCAACCCGACTCCTGGGTCCAGCGCGTGAGCGCGCCGCGCACCGTGCGGTCGGATAGCGTGATGCTCCAGGTCTGGACGGCTGGGGGTGCGGGTTCCGGTGTTGCCGGTGGCAGGGTGGCCGCTGTATTTGCCGCTGCGTTTGCCGACGTATTTACCCGCATGCTTGCCGGCACATTCGCGGCCACACTCACGGGCGTCGTCGTCGCCACCGCGCGCGGCACGTTCGCAACCGCGGCACGCTCGCTGCCAGAAGCCGCCGCCGGCACGGCAACGGCGCTATCGTTGGCGCGCTCCGCCTGGGTGGCCGGATGAGCCGCCTTCGTCGCGGGCGCCATCGCGGAGACGAAGGGTTGCGAGGTAAGACGCGGCGCCATGCTGATGGGGCTCGCGCCGCTGTCCGCAGGCGTCTGCGCGGACACGACGGGTCCGGCGTCGAGCGCTTTCGGTTTCACCGCATTGCCGCCGATCGGACCGCCGACCTCGACCGTCGCCGCGCTCGCCGAAGTCCGCGATGCAAGCGCGGGTGACGAATACGGCAATGAAGCCGGCGACGCAGACGAAGAAGGAGCCGGCGACGGCGAAGACGCAACCACCCCCACCGTATCCGCGCCGAACGGCGGCCGGTAGCGAACGGTCACGAGCTGAAAATCCGTATCGACTTGCGCCGCAAGTTCGGGATGACTCGACAGCATGTCGCGCAGCGTCTGCGAGAGCGAATGACCCGCGCTCCACGTCACGGGCGTCGCGGCCCATGCGCCGGCGTTCGGCAGATTGATGCTGTACGCGGGCGGCACCATCTGGCGCAGCGCGGCGCGCAGCGGCACGCCGCTGCCGCTGACCGTCACACGCGGCGTGTCGTGCGCCTCGCCCGCGATCTTCACCTGATCGTCGAGGGCGGCGACACCGGTTTGGGCCGCGCTCGCACACACGGCAAAGCCACCGCCGAGCGCCGACAACGCCGCCATCCATACAATGAACGTACGCATCCAGAATTGTCCTCTTGGCCGAAGGCATCTTTAGACGCCGTTTATTTTTTCGGCCACCGCATCGCGTGGATGACCGACAAGCTGCTTCACACGCGGCTTCGCCTGCAACCGCGCTTTATGCCGATGTTCATGCCGATGTTCGTACCGCGACCTGCGCACTGGACAATCGTGTCGTTGCCTGAGACGATCACGACACCATCCATGCCCTCACCGGTGCACGATATGCCCAGCCATCCCACTGAACTTCGCGACCTCACCCAGGAAATCCTCAACCTGGTCGATCAACGCCGCTCTTTCTCGGACCTGCATATCGAGCAGGACCGGCCGATGATGATCAAGACCCCGCGCGGCTGGATCGAAGCCGAAGGCGGCCCGGTCGTCCTCGAGGAAATGGAGCCGCTGCTCAGCTCCATCGACGAGGCATGGGACACCCGTCTGCGCGAAGGGGCGCTCGACCGCCAGTTCGTGCTCACCAGTTGCCGCCTGCGCACGCACGTGTTTCGCGCATCGGGCGGCCGCAAGACCGTCATCTCGATCCGGCGGCTGCCGCTCGCGCCGCTGCCGCTCGACAAGCTCGGACTGCCCGCGTACGTCCGCACCATGGCCGAGAGCAGCAAGGGGCTCGTGCTCGTGACCGGCGTGACGGGTTCGGGCAAGACCACCACGATCGCGTCGCTGCTCGATCACATCAACCGCACCCGCAACTGCCACATCGTCACCATCGAACAGCCGATCGAATATGCGATCGACGGTCAGCAGTCGATCATCTCGCAGCGCGAGGTGCCCACCGACACCCGCAGCTTCTCCGCCGGCATGCGCGAAGTGCTGCGTGAGCGCGCCGACGTGATCATGGTGGGCGAGATCCGTGACTTCGAAACGGCCGAAGCGGTGTTGCAGGCAAGCGAATCCGGACACCTGGTGTTCGCGACGATGCATACCGGAAGCGCGCTCAACACCGTGACGCGCCTGCTGTCCTTCTTCCCCTTCGAACAGCGCGAGCGTCATGCCGCGTCGCTCGCCAACGCGTTGATCGGCATCATCTGTCAAAGCCTCGTGCCGAGCGAAAGCGGCGAACAGCTCGTGCTCGCGAGCGAGCTCGTGTTTAATCACAATCAACAGATCAGCGCGCTTCTGACCGACCCGGCCAAAACGCATCTCCTGACGGATTTCGTCCGGCGCAAGGAAGACAACATGTCCCGCCCGCTGAACGAAAACCTGATGCAGCTCGTCACGAAGAACGTGATCACCGCGCGCGATGCATTGCGAGCCACCTACAACCGCGTCGAACTTCACGAGATGCTGCAGCAACTGGGAGTCCGGTAAGCGCATTGTGACCAGGCGTTTTCCGCGCGCTTGAAAACTGTGACAATCTGTTACGATTCGCGCGGACTTCGCGAGGCAATGCCCGCGGCAATACATTCAGCTGCGCACGCAACAGCACACGCAGCAGCGCACGTGGCAATGTGTGCACGCACGAGCGCGGGCACGCCGTCGTGCACAAGGCACGAGGCGCTATCAAACATCTGCGAATGCGACATGCGACAAAACGCCTGGTGACGGTCGCCGCAGCGAGTCAACCAGGCGTGCAGGTCGAGCGGCGACGCGCGCGGTCTTAGGGCACCGCGCGCCCGGCATGGGAGGACGCTTCGCCGCGCGCATACGCGACGCAGCGCCTCGCGAGAATCCCGGTCGGGTCCGCGAGCCAGATCGTGCGGCCGCCGCCCGTCTGAAATTCGCCTTCAGGCAGCAGCAACGGCAATTCCGTACAGCCGAGAACGATCACCTCGACGCCGCCCTCGACCAATGCATCGACCGCCGCGCGAATATCGTCCATGCATTCGCCGCTAGTAAAACCGGCCTTGACGCCGTGGGGCCCGTAGATCGCATTCATGACACGCGCCTGCAGCGCCGGATCCGGCACCACCTGCGTCAGGCCCTGCGCTTCGAGCGCTTTTTCGTAGACACCGCTCGCGATCGTGCCCGACGTGGCGAGCAATCCGACCTCGCGCAACGCCGGAAACGTGGAACGCAGATAATCGACCGTCACCGTCAGCATATTGATGATCGGCACATTCAGATAAGGCTGGATGCGTTCGACGTAGGCATGCGCGGTATTGCATGGAATTGCGATGATGTCCGCGTCGCCTTCCTCGAGCTTGCGGCACGTCGCGTACAACGAGATCGTCGGATCGGGACCGTCGCTGATCAGGTTCTCGGTGCGGTCCGGTATCTGCGGATTCTGTTCGACCAGCACCTTCAGATGATCCTGGTCGCGCACGGCGGGCGTATTGCGCACGAGCTTCTGCATGAAGTCCACGGTCGCCGCGGGCCCCACGCCTCCGACCACGCCGACCTTGAAGGCGCGCTCGTGCCCGCCGTATTCCCCGCTCACCACATATTGGGCATAAATCAGGTTCGAGTCGATCAGCGGCGCGCCGAGCAGATCGATCTGGCTCACGACGAGTCCGATCTCGGTCAGACCCGGCACGAGCACTTCCGCACCCTGAGCGATCAGATCCTCGCAAGCGTCGCGTAATAGTTCGACCGGCCGGCCGTGAAGATTGCCGGCCTTGATGCCGTCCTCGCCGTAGACCGCTCGGGTCACGCGATCCAACTGGCCGTCGGCGGCCGGCCTCGCATGCAGCACGTCGAACTCGGGCAGCGTGAAATATTTCTCGAAGAGCCGCTGATTGCGTACGTAATCGGACGTCAGTACGCCGATGCGCCGCGCGCCGGGAAAACGCCGGTGGATATGCGCACGCAATGCCTCGATCATATCGACGATCGGCGTGCGCACGTTCTCGCGCAGCTCGTCGATGAAGATATGGCTCACGAAGCTCGGCAGCACGATCGTCGCGATTCCGCGCTTCTCGAAGTCGCGGATCGTGTTGTAGATCTGCAGCTTGCTTTCGGCGCTGACCGGTTCGGCGCCGGCCGCCGGCCCCTGATACGGATGCTGCTCGAACACGATGTCGAAGTGTTCGCCGTCGCTGCGCGCGGGCGTCGATTTGACGAGCTTGAAGAACACGTCCGCGCTCGCGAGCGGCCCCAACCCGCCGATGACACCCAGCGAACGGCGCACCGGCATGCGAGCCTCGCTCATCGCGTTTCGCCCTGCAACTGGTCGAAACGCCGTGCGTCCGCGTGTTCGGCGCGAGCCGCTTCAGGCTCCGCGCCGGCGGCCACGCGCCGCGCTTCCCACTTTGCGATCACCGCGGTCGCTACGCTATTGCCGATCACGTTGGTCATCGTGCGACCCATGTCGAGAATCTGATCGATCGCGAGCACCAGCACGACGCCGGCAGCCGGCAGGTGGAAGATCGGCGCGACCGCCGCGACCACCACCACCGAGCCGCGCGGCACGCTCGCCATTCCCTTGCTGCTCAGCATCAGCACGAGCAGCATCAGGATCTGCTGCGACAAGGGCATGTCCACGCCGAACGCCTGGGCGATGAAGATCGCGGCAAACGACTGGTACATCATCGAGCCGTCGAGGTTGAACGCATAGCCGAGCGGCAGCGTGAAGCCGACGACCTTCTTGTCGACGCCGAATTCCTCGAGCTTTTCGGCGAGCCGCGGATACGCGGCTTCGCTGCTCGCCGTCGAGAACGCGATCAGCGCCGGCTCGCGCACGCCGGCCAGCAACGCGAACACGCGCTTGCCGAGAAACAGATAGCCGACGCCGATCAGCACCGCCCACAGCAGCACGAGTCCCAAATAGAAGGAGCCGATCAGCTTGCCGTACGTAAACAGCACGCCGAGACCGCGCAGCGTGACCGCCGACGCGATCGCGCCGAACACGCCGAGCGGCGCTGCGCGCATCACGTAGTCGGTCAGACGCAGCATGACCGGCACCATGCCGTCGATCGCATCGACGACGAACTTGACGCGCGGGTTGGACTTGAGCGCGCCGAGCGCGGTGCCGAAGAACAGCGAGAACACGAGGATCTGCAGAATGTCGTTGCGCGCCATCGCATCGAGCAGGCTGGTCGGGAACGCATGCGTGACGATGTTCTTGACGTTCAGGCCTTGGGTGTCGAGACCCGTGCTCACGTCGGACGCGCCCGCCACCATGTGCAGGCCGGCGCCCGGCTGCAGCACGTTCGCCAGCACGAGACCGAGCGCGAGCGACGCCAGCGAGGCGCACACGAACCAGCCGACCGTGCGCGCGCCGATGCGGCCGACCGCCGAGCCGCTGTCCATGCCGGCAAGACCCGACACGAGCGTGGCGAATACGAGCGGCGCGATGATCATTTTGATCAGCCGCAGAAAGATATCCGTAATGATCGAGAAATAGCCGGCGAGCGATTTGGCCATGTCGGCATCGGCATTGGCGTGGCAGAAATAGCCGACGATCACGCCGAGGATCATCCCCGCTGCAATCGCATAAGTAATCCGTTTCTTCACTGTTTCCCCCTGTTAGGTCGTCGATGGTTTCAGGTGTTCGTGGTTTCAATGCCCGTGATGCGGCCGCGTGCACGCCGATGCCGTCGAACGTGTTCACGAGGCGCCGGCGGACACCGTGTGCGGATAGTAGCGGCGAAAAAAAAATCGACGATGCGGGTCGGGCATCGACGTATGCGCAGCTCGCATAACGTCGCGCAAAACCCGTTACGCAAGGCTCGCGGTAAGCGATCCGCAAGAAAAAAACCGCTCCCGCAGCCGTTTGAGTGGCATGCATGGAGCGGTTCGGATCGCGCTGACGCGGCGACGGAACGCGCACTGGTGGCCGGTGCTCAGCTCGACGCCAGCGCCTTGCTCCCGGAAGCCGCGGCAGGCACGGCGGGCTGCACCGGTCTGCCGGCGACATCGAGCTGTGGACTGATGTGCTGCTCGTGCAGTTGCATCGCCGCCCAACCCGGACTGTCGAACACGATCTCGCGTTCCGAGCTCATTTCCATCAGGCTGAACCTGCCCCGGTAGAGGAACGCGAATCCCACGCTGTTCTGGGCCAGCTGCGGCGCGTACGTGATGCCCGACACCTTCTGCGTCGAGCCCGGCGCCACCGCCATCGCCGCGCGGCTCTGCTCGAGTTCGGCGCCAAAGCGCCCCATCTCGGGCGGCACCAGTTCGCCGATGCCGCGCAGTTCGTCGTGACGCGTTGCGTACGGGCCGATCATCCGGGCGCGCGCATAGTTGACGTGGTTGGTCGAACGCACCCCGGCCACCAGCGCGCGGTGATCGTTGAGATCGCTCATGCCTTGCTCGGGATCCTGGCCGTGACGAAAGCTGAACGCCTCGCTGAACGCCTGCGCGTGCTGGCCCAGATAACTGTCGTACGAGTTCTTGTCGGGGAACTCGGCGTCCGAGAAACAGAAACGCGGCACCAGCTTGTCCTTGTGGAAGATATGACGCACCTTGGCGTTGCTGCCGATTTCGCCCATGTGCAACGTACCGCCGAGCAGATCGACGGGCGGCAGGCCCCCGCTCAGAATGTACGGATTGACGCTGAGCGATGCGCCGGTGCGCCCGCGCAGATACGTCCCCTGACGGCGGCTCACCACCCGCACGGCGCCGGTCGTCTCGTTCTGTTCGTAGCGCGTGCGCGCGACTTCGCCGGTGACGTTGCCGCCCAGGCCAAAGCGCGCGCCCGCGGACCCCGGCGTGGTGACCGACCCGCTCAGCAACCCGGCGATGTCGCCGCGATTCGTCGTGGTTTTCTGATGGGTCAGTCCGAGCGACAGGCCCGAGGACATCCCCGTCGACGCGAGCAGTTCGAGCATCCTTTGCCCGGCATCGACGTCCTCGCCGGCCACCTTCGCGCGCTGCAGCTCGACGGCAGTCGCCCGCACATCGAGATGCAGTTGCGACGACTCGGCATGCACCGCCGCGTCGTCGTGCTGAAAGCGCGGCGGGGTGCCTTGCAGATCGACGCCGTCTTCCTTGATCCGTCTGAACGAGCGGATCACGATACCCCTGAATTCCGTCGAATCGTGGCCGCCGCCGAAGTCGCCGCCGCCCGCGATCCGGCCGAGCCCCGGGTGATCCTCCGGTCCCCATGAGTGCCCGCCCTGCTCGCCCACGCCGCCATAGGTGGAGCTGCGCGTCTCCTCGCCGACGAGCCACTCGCTGCCGTGCGTCGCGACGCCGTTGCGCATCACGAAGGACGTGCCGTTTTCATGCGAGACGTTCAGGCGTTGCAGAAGCGCGCCGTGCTCGGCTTCTTCCGGGTCGTCGTACGCGTACGGCGCGGCGTTGAAAGCGGCGCCGCGCGTCGAGCCGCCGTGCACCGAGGTGGACGAATAGCGGAAGTTGTTGCCGAACTGCGCGTCCTTGTAGAAGTCGCTGATCATCGTGACCGCTTCGTCGATGTGGCCGGTCGAAGCCTGCTTCGTCACACCGTCGATGACGCGGCTCGCGTGATCGAAGATCTGCGCGAGCGGCGGGTCGTTGGGCGCGCGGGTAAGCCGGCTTTCGTCGATGCCGTACTCGTTGGCGAGCGTGTGCAGCTTGTCGAGATTGATCTGCGTTCGCGCGAGTTCCGTCTCCGTCTTCATGCGCAGCGAATTCAGACGCTGCGGCGCATCGACCTCGGGCGCGTCGCCATGTGCGCCGTCCAGCGGAATCGGCTGGCCGGCGCAGACATGGCGGCAGTACCGGTCGATGTCGCGCGATTCCACGACATTCGGGTTCTGCAGGTTGAAGCCGCGGCCGTTGACCACGTCGTTGAGTTCGAACTGGCGGCTCTCGTGGTTTTCCGGCTTCCAGACGTCGAGTGCGACGAGTTGCGCGATCAGTGGCGCCCTGACGCCGTCGTTCGGCGCCTGCTGGATGCGCTGCTGGGTCTGCGCGCGCACCTCCTGCACGAGCGAGCGGACCACCGTGGAGTCGGCGTTGCTGAACAACTCGGCGGCTTCCTCCTTGAGCGTGCGCAAATCGGCGCCGCCCAATCCCAGTTTCGTCGCATGAAGCGGTGCGGCGCGCTCGCCGTCTTCCTGACCGTAGACCTCGGCGATCTTCGCGAGCCACTCCTTGGCCTGCGCGAGTTCGCCGCCGGGCAGGTCGTCACGAAAACCGTTCTGCCATGCGAACACATGCGCCTTTTGCCGCGCGCTCAGGCTTTCGTCGCCATGAAGGAGCCGCGCCGTATTCGCGTGCATCACGCCGCGGGCGAACGAGATCGGGCCGCCTTCCGGCTCGCCTGCCTCGGCTCCTTGCACGCCCGCCCTGGCGCCCGCCGGCTGCTGCGACGCCCGGTATGCCTGCATCGTGTGACGAAGCGCATCAACCTCGCGCTCATCGAGATCGCCATGGCCGAGCATGCGCAGCATCTCGGGAAACTGATTGCTTTCGGCGGCGTGCCCGAGGACATCGAGCAACAGCTTCGGCTCGCCACGCAGCGGACGCGTCGCGCCCGGCCCAAGGTGGTCGGATATAAGTTGCGGCACCTCCGTTGAGATGTCGCTTTGAACCAGGCGTTTGAGCACGTTCAACTGTGTCGCGTCGATATGGCCGGGTTCGAGCGCCCGCTGGAATGCAAACGACAACCCCAGCGCGGTCAGCTTCTCGTCGCCGTTCGCGCGCTGGTCGAGTCGGCGGAGCACCTCGCCCGATGGCCGAAGCACACCTTGCGGAATGTCCGCGTTGCTCCAGAACGAGGAGATCGGCGTTTTGCTGTTGCCGGCCATGGCAGGCAAATGGCTGGAGGCCACCGCCGACGGATGCTGTTTGAAATCCGCGCCGACGACGGCGCTTTGCATCCGCGACAACTCGGCGTCCATCTTGCCGGGTTGGGCGACGAGGCCAGTCGCCGCGCCCGACGAGATCGACGTCATCAGGTCCATCCCCCGCGGCAGGCCGAACATATCCGCCACCGCGGCAACGATGCCTTTCTCTTCGCCCGACATCGACAAAGCCGATTGGCGGGCCGCAAACAGGCTCAAGCCGTCTACGTTCCTCACCCTCGAATGTTCGGTGAGCGGCGTGCGCACATCGACGCGCATGCCGTGGGGTGTCGCCGGTATCGACGCCAGCACGCCGGCGTGCGGCAGACTTGTAGATTTGGTCTTACCCTTGCCCTTGTCAGGCGTAGTAACCGCCGATGTCGACGGGTGGGGCTGGATACTGAGTTCGTACTCGTTCGCACCGGGCGATGAGTCCGGGACTTGCGTTGGGTTCATGATTGAGTTCTCCAGGGTGCCGGCAACGGCGCGACTGTTGTTGTTCAGTGCAGCGTGTTGAGTCTGCGGACCATGCGTGCGACCGCGACGGCGCGCGACATCACGAGCTGAAGGCGTTCGAGCATCGCGTCGGGGTCCGTCGCGGGCTCGCTCCACATCAGCGCGACGAACGGATCGATCACCGCGAAGCGCATCGATTCGCCGTCGACGCCCCAGTTCGCGGCTTCGGTCAGCATGGCGACCCAGGCTTTCGGGCTCATCTGCGAGACGTCCGCGATACGGCAGAACACCGACAGCCGATCGCCGTCGGCAGCGATGTTGACCGCGACCTGGTTGTCGATAATGAACGCGAGGACCGGCTCCTGCGAGTCGCCGAGCACCGCGCCCAGACGTTGCGACATGTGCGCCATCACGTCGCGCGGCGACAGTTTCGGAGCGGTTTTTTCGAGCATTTCCATGGTTTTCCTTCGGTGAGATCGAGTGAGAGTCATGCCGAGCACCGCCCGTCCTCACGGGCGATGCTCTGTTTCAGATCAGGATCAGGCTGCCTCGCGATCCTGAATATCCGGATGCGCTCGTGCCAGCAGAGCGGCGCCGATCCGGACGTTCTCCGGCGTGAGCGCCACCGGCGAGTCTCCCGCCGAAAACAGCCGGCGTGCGGCCGAACTCATCGGGTCGACGAAGGTGACGCCCGGCCAGCGTTGACGGAGTTCCGTCTCGTCGAAAGGCAGCGGAAGTTCGGTGCAGCCCATCACGAACACCGCCGGTTCTCCCGGATGCGCGTCGTTGTGCTGAGCGAGTTGGTGATCGATCACCATCGCGAGCTTCGTTCTCGCCAACTCCATGTCGCCGACCTTGACGCCTTGATAGATCACGCTCATGGTCATGGCCTGATGTTCAGGGTCGGGCGTGACCCACGACAGCCTGTTGTTGGCGTGGTTCTGATAGAGCCCCTGGGCGACCGTCCCGTCGGTTGCGAGGAGCACGACATGGTTGGCCCCCGGCACCTGCTGGATGTCCTGGACCGCGGCGCCGGCAATGTGCTCGATATGCATGTCGTAGCCTTTCTCCTGGATATAGGCCGTGGTATTGGCGTATTCGTCGTGCGCCGTGTTGCAGATCTTCGAGAATCGGGTGATGCCCATCGCGTGCATCCTGTCGACGCTCTTTTGCATTTCCGGTTGCGGATCATGCGCATCCGCCATCGCGGGGTCGCCGTTGCGCTTCTTGATCCAGCTCGTACGGTCGGGCACGTGCGTCGCCTGGTGCAACACCATCTCGCCCTTGGCGTTTTTGCCGTAGATCCTGACGAATTGCGCGCCGGCGAGCGCGCCCATCCCGCCCATCGCGCCGACCTGCGGATCGTGGCGTTCCACGGGCTTCGCGCGGAGTTTGGCGATCGCGTGGTCGAAGTGATCCATCGACAGTTTCTGCAGGAACGGCAGACACCCCGCGCAGCCGAACTGCATATCCTCGGCGTGGTCGGTGTGATCGGCGTTCGACAGGTGCAGCGCGCGCGACGCGGCTTCCTTGTTGCTGTCGATGATCGGGATGCGGCGCTCGCCCACCATCACGTGGTCCATTTCCAGCGCGCTGGAAATGGCGGGATAACCCACCACGATGGCGTCGACGTTCGAGTGTTCCGCCATGTGCTGAACCGCCGCGCGCAGTTGCTCACGGCCGGCGGCAATTTCCCCCGGTGTCGCATCGCGATGCTCGGCGGCATCCAGGTGCGACGTGTCGCCTTGTGCCTGGACCCAATGCTTGTCCTTGCCGTACCGTTGGAACACCCGTGCCTCGTACACGTGGCCCGGAACGAGCAAGCCGACGTTATACGCATCCGGCGCGCGATCCGCGACGCGCTGCATGGCGATTTGCGGAACGTCGAGCAGCTGCATGCCGGGATTGAACTTCTCGACGTGCGCGCGCAATTCGCCGAATCCCTCATGCGAATGCAGATCGGTGACGACCGCGATCTCGGTGCCGCCCCGGTGCAACGTGTCGAGGGCCTGCCTGGTGCCGCGCAGCGTTCGGGCAAGACCGTGCTCGGTCACCGGCGGCACGTGATGCGCCATGTAGTGGATCGACTCTGCCTGTTGCTGGTCAGTCAACCCTTTCCCCGGCAAGGTGATGAGATCCTCGGCGAACCTCGCGCCGGTCTCCCAGTTGTTGTTGACCGAGCCGATGATCTTTTTGAACGAGTTCGGCTTCGGCGCCGCGCTCTGGCGAGCCGGCGGCACGTTGCCCATGTGTTCGGTGCTCGCCTGCGGGCTCGAACGGGGGACAGCGCCTCGGCGCTCGCCGCTCGCCGACGATTCGGGTTGCTCATGCGCGGCGACGTCGTGCATGTTTGCGCTCACTGCTCCTTCGTTTGTCATTTCAATGACCTCCGTGAAAAAACCGAGAATAGGCAGCTTGCGTGGCGCTCACCCAAGGCACGCGAAGCGAGCGCGCCACACGCGAAGCGCCGTGCCACGCGTGACCGGCGCTCAGTTTTGCGCCGGGCGGACGATGCGCCGCAACTCGTCGATCACGTGCGGTGCCGCATCCGGCGGCGCGATCGACAGCGCGCGTTGCGCGTGCCCGGCGGCGCCGCGATGGTCCCGCGCGGCGTCGTAGATTCGTGCGACGTGACGCAATACGTCGAAGCTGTCGTAGCCGCCTTCGAGCGCGGCCATAAGGAACGGGAGTGCGGCGCGGGGATCGCCGTGGTTTTCTTTGCTGCCGTTGCCGTTGTCATTGCCGAGCAGCATCCGCGCATGTAGATAGCTCCACTCGGGCAGCGCCGGCGGATCGTTCGCGAGCGTTTCGAGCACGCCGCGCGCGGCGCTCATGTCGCTGCCCGCATCCATCATCTGGCGCAGCATCCGCGCGACCGCGCCGTGCTGCGTGCGCATGCGGTAGACCGCGCCGATCAGCGCTCCAAACTGAACGTTCACCGCCC
>DASPZL010000593.1:0-8106 GCA_035636295.1 Paraburkholderia sp. | reverse complement strand
GCTGTTCGAGATCGTGACGTCGCGCACCCAGTTGTAGTCGCGACCCACCGCCTGTTGCAGCGCGTCGACGAGACGCTTGTACGGGCCGAGGCCCTTGCCCACTTCGGCGACGGCGCTTTCGCGCGCGGCGGCCAGATCCTGCGGGAAGGTCGGATCAACTTTCAGGCGCCCTTCGAGCAGCGTCGCCAGTTCTTCCAGCACAGCCGATGCATCGCCGTGGATGAACATCTCGTTGCGATAGCCGCGGTTGTCTGCGAGCGCGTCGGCGTCGATGCGATACAGCGGCTGCGGCAGCGCCAGCTTGTACTTCAGCGTTTCATTGCCACGCAGACGCGAACCGACCACCAGCAGCGCGTCGCACGTCTTATAGAAGCTTTCGACCGCGGCGTGCACGTTGAATGCGCCGAGCGTGGCCGGATGATCTTCCGGCAGCACGCCACGGCCCTGCACGCTCGTCACCACGCCAAAGCCCAACGCCACCAGACGCTCGACCGCCGCGCGCGCATGACGCGTGCCGCCGCCGAGCCACAACAGCGGACGCTTCGCCTTCACCAGTTGATCGGCGAGTTGCGCGACGCGTTGGCTGCAATGCGTAAGCGTGGTGACGTGCGGCGCGGCCAGATCGGCGGGCCATTCGATTTCGGCGGCCTGAATGTCGATCGGAATCTCGACGCTGACCGGGCCGTTTGGCGCGGTTTGTGCAACGCGCACGGCTTCGCGGATCGTCGGCAATGCGGTTTCGACCGAACGCACGCGAAACGCGGCCTTCGAGATCGACTGCAGCATCGACAATTGGTCCGGCGCCTCGTGGATATAGGCGAGGTCCTTATCGAGGTATTCGGTTTCGATCTGACCGGTGATGTGCAGCAATGCGGTGCCCGCGGTCAATGCCTCGACCATCGCGCCCGCCGCGTTGCCCGCTGCCGTGCCCGTGCTGGTGAACGCGACACCGAGGCCGCCGGAAACACGCGCGAGACCGTCGGCCATGTTCACCGCGCCGGCTTCGCCGCGCGCGCCGACGTAGCGAATCTTGCCGCGGTTATGGATTGCGTCGAGGATCGGCATGTTGTGGATCGAGATCACGCCGAATGCGGTTTGAACGCCGCACTGCTCGAGAAAAGCGGCGATCAGTTCGCCGACGGTGGTTTTATTAGACATGTCGTGCAACGCCTCCAGAAACATCGATGTGACTGCCCGTCGTATAGGACGACAGCGTCGTAGCCAGATAAAAGAGCGCTTGAGCGGCTTCTTCGGGTTTGCCGAAGCGGCCTAGCGGAATGTTTTTCTTGCGCGCCAGCTCGGCCGTCCAGTCTTCCCAGCTCTGGCCCGGCTGCGCTTCTTTCGCGTAACGGCGACGCCACTGACCCGATTCGACGATGCCGATCAGAATCGAATTCACGCGGATGCGTTGCGGCGCGAGCTCCACCGCGAGCGACTTGATGAGGCTCAGCACGCCGGCACGCGCCGACGAAGTGGCGACCATGTGCGGCTCGGGTTGCAGAGCCAGTAGCGAGTTGACGCAGACCACCGAAGGGTTCGTCGCGTCCCGCAGCATCGGCAGGAACGCGCGGGTCGGGCGGATCACGCTGAAGTACTTGAGGTCGAGCTCTTCGCGCCAGGCTTCGTCGGTGGTGTCGGCGAAGGTCGATACGCGGCCCTGACCGGCGTTGTTCACCAGCATGTCGGTGCGTCCGAAGCGCGCTTGCACGGCTTGCGCGAAAGCATTCACCTCGTCGGCATTTAGCACGTCGCAGGATTGGGCCAGCAATGGCGCTTCAGGAAACTGCGCTTTCAACGCGGCTTCCGCTTGCGCGAGACGTTCGGTGTCGCGGCCGCAGATCGCGACCGATGCGCCTGCTTGCAAAAACAGTTCGGCGGTTGCGAGGCCGATGCCGGATGAACCGCCCGTCACCACCGCGACCTGCCCGGTCAAATCGATTTGAATCATCAGAGCCCCAATGCCTTCATGTATTTGCTGCCCGCATTCGGCCCGGTCTTTGCCCGGTAATTGAGTCGCTGCGAGAGTTCGTCGGCCGCACGGCGGACCTTGTCGATCAGGCCGCTGTCGAGCAGCGATGCGTCGATCTCGTGGCGCGGAATCGTCGTCGTGATCACGGCGACGATGCGGCCCGTGTCGTTGCGCACTGGCGCGCTGACCACCGAAATGCCGCGCTCGAACGACGACTCGCTGATCGCGAAACCGCGTCGTGCATCATCGCGAATGCGTTCGTACAGATCATCGGCCGTGGCGGGCGTCTGTTTCGTGAAGCGTTCGAGTTCGGGCTCGGGATAGAGCTTCTTCAAATCGTCGAGCGTCATGTCGCCCATCAGCACCTGGCCGTGCGTCGTCGCGTGAGCCGGCAGACGCGTGCCGACGTTCACCTTCACCGAGCTGAAAATCGGCGCGTGGCTTTGCGCCTTGGCGACGAACACGACGTCCCGTCCATCGCGGATCACGATGTGGCTGGTCAAGCCCGTTTCGTCGCGCAGTGCTTCAATGATCGGCAGGCCGAGATCGGTCAATTCGAGCGAACTCAGATATTCGAAACCGAGCCGCAGCACCGCGACGCCGAGGCGATAGTTGCGGTCTTTATCGGCGCGCTCGAGAAAGCCGAGCGATTCGAGTGTTTGCAGCAGACGGAACACCGTCGTGCGAGGAATCTTCAGGCGCTTCGATAATTCCGGTGCGCCGAGAACCGGCTCGCGTGGCGAGAACTCCGTGAGGATCTTCAGGCCGCGTTCCAGACCGGGCACGCGATAGCTGGTATCGCCGCTGGCGTCGTTGCGGTCGTCGTCCGCGTCGCGCTCGGCGTTAATGGTGTCGGGCGTGTCGGGCGTCATTCATTGGCTCCGTTGTCCGTCGCTCGCGCGGCAGAACGTGTCGATGATCGCGGTGTACGCGGCGGGTGCTTCGATATAGCCGGCGTGCCCCGCGCGTGGCACGACTTGCAATTGGGTGCCCGCGGCCCGTGCGATCCGCTCGCAGGCTTCGGGGGTCGTAATGGTGTCGTCGGCGCCGACGGCTACGTTGATGCGGCCTCTGTAGCGCACGAGGTCGCTCGCGAGGTCGGCGTTGGCGAGCAGATGCGTCGCCTGTGCGTAGCCGCAAGCCATCACGCGCGACATGTTCCACCGCACCCATGCGTGGGCTTCTTCCCTTGCATGAGCGGACAACATATTGGTGCTGCGCTTTTCGGCGAGACCTTGCGGGCCCAACTCTTTGAGCATGGCGAGGCGTTGATCGCGTTTCGTTTCGCGTATCTCGGCGGACGCCGCGCCATAACCGCCGGCCGGCGACAACAACAGCAAACCGGCCACACGCTGCGGATGCGCGACAGCAAACGCACCGGCGATGATCGCGCCGAGTGAATGGCCGAGCAGCACGCAACGCTCGATGCCGAGCGCGTTGAGCCACTCCTTCAAGACCGTTGCGTAGTCACCGGCAGCGGGCGATTCAGGCGTTACCGGCGTGGAGGCGCCATAACCCGGCGCATCCCACGCAATCACGCGACGCGTTTCACCAAGCGCATCAAACTGCTGCACCCACGAAGCCGCGCCCGAACCGATACCGTGCAACAACACGAGCGGCAGCGCATCGGTGTCGCCGCTATCCGCTTCGCGATAGCTCACCGCGCGTTGCGATGCCAGCCAGAATTGCTGCGCGGGAAAGCGCGCAAGGCGTGCTTCGAGCGTGGCGTTCTGATCGGCGCTATCAGTGATAGCGGACGGAACTGCGGACATGGTTTCCTTCGCGTGTGGTTTCTAACTACGTTGAAGGCTTAGCGCTTAAGCGTGGCTAAAGGCGAATCCGGCGGATACGTCGGCGTGATCGGCGTGGGCGAACCGAGCATCACGCACATCAACGCGTCTTCTTCGCCGATGTTGATTTCCGTGCGATACACGCCCGGCGGCACCGAAATCAGATCGCGCTCGCCGAGCACGGCTTCCCACGTTTCGCCGTCTTTCTCGCAGATCACTTTCATCTTGCCGCGCAGCACGAAGAAAATTTCTTCGACATCCCTATGAATATGGCTGGGGCCAATGTTGCCCGCCGGGATCACCATCGTCGAGAACGTAAAGCCGCCCGCGGGCACCGTGTTCATGTCTTTCGCCACGCCCGTTCCGCCCGTGCCGACATAGCGCATTTGCGCGCGGCGATACTTCGGGTCGTAGTCGGCCTGGAACTTCAGCGCGTCCCAGTCATAGCGACGCGTTTCCAGGCGCGCGACGCGGCTGTCCAGCCATTGGGCAAAGCTCGCGTCCGCGGGTTGTTCCCACGATTTGCGTTCGATATCGGCGTCCGCCATCTCTTTCTCCTTTCGATTCGACAAGATCAATTCATTACGAAGCCGCCGTTGACCGGCAGCAACTGGCCGGTCACGAAGCGCGCGGCGTCGGACAACAGGAACAGCACCGGCCCGGTGACGTCGTCGGGCACCTGGGCGCGCGCAAGCGCGCGGCCTTGCAGGTAATACTGGTGGCGCTCCGCGGGCACGTAGGCGGTGGCTTCCACTTCGGTCAGGCCCGGCGCGATCGCGTTGACCGTCACTTGATCTGCGCCGAATTCGCGTGCCAAAGAGCGCGTCATCGAAATCACCGCGCCTTTGCTCGCGACATACGCGAGCAGCTTCGGCGCGCCCCACACCGCCGTGTCCGACGCAATGTTGACGATGCTGCCGCGGCCCGACTCCCGTAGATACGGCAGCGCAGCGGTGCTCATCAACCAGGTGCCGCGCACGTTGACGTTCATCACGGCGTCCCACGTATCGACCGACAACTCGTCGGCGAACTTGCCGCCGGAGTTGGTGATCGCCGCGTTGTTGATCAGCGCGTCCAGACCGCCGAGTTGCGCTGCGGCCCGATCGGCGAACTGCTTGATGCTGGCGGGATCGGTGAGGTCGAGCGGCAGATACGTCACCGCACGACCTTGCTCGACGAGCGACGCAGCGAGCGCTTCGCCTTCGTCATGCAGCACGTCGCCGAACACCACTTGTGCGCCGGCTTGTACCAGCGCGCGGACGAACGCCGCGCCGAGGCCGCGCGCGCCGCCCGTCACGAGGACGCGCCGGCCTTCGAGTGCGACGACCGTTTCGTTATGCATGGCTGTGGCCCGTTTCAGCCGCGACCGGTGCTGTACTTGCAGCTTGAGCGCGATAGGCGTCCAGTTCGGCGAAATGCTGTTGCGCGCGCTGACGCAGCATGCGGCGCACACGCGTCATGCCGACGTCGTGCTGATAGAGGAATTCGTGTTCGCGCGCATTCGGCGCCATGCTTTCGAGCACGTAGCGGTCTTGCTCGAGCACGGCCCAATGCAAACCTTCCAGACGGTTGCGGTACATGAAGCGCCACGCGTCGCGCTGCCAACCCGACACCTTGCGAGTGCGCCAGAAGTAAACCTGGCAGTTGTTTTCGTCGACGGGCACGGCGAAGCCGATGATCCCGAAGTTGCCGCCGGGGCCGAACTTCTTCTTGTACGGAATCGCAAGGCGCATCCACAACGCGCCGGTTTCGCCGAGTTCGACCCAGTCGAAGTTCACGTCGCGCTGGCCGATCTTTTCGAACATCAGACCGGTTTCGGTCTTGCGCACGCGCATATCGGCCTGCTTGTCGCCTTCGGCCATCGAGTGCGACGTCGCGTGCAGATACGCGCCGTGCATCGGGTCCATCACGTTGTCGATCGCGTACTGGTAATTGCACGTCCAGTTCGACATGCACAGGAAGTTCGCGTATTCCTCGCCGACCAGTTCTTCCGGCAGCACGAGCGGCGCGGGTTCCTTATGCGCGTCGTCGCCGAACCACAGGAAGATCGCACCGGCGTGCTCTTCAACCGGATACGACTTCACGCATTTCCGGCCTTCCAGCGGACAGTTCGACACAGCCGGCACCTTGGTGACCGTGCCGCCGCCGTCGATTTCAATGCCGTGATACCAGCACGCGACACTGCCGCCGAGATTCCAGCCAAGCGATAAACGCGCGCCGCGATGCGGGCAGCGGTCTTCGAGTGCGCGGACTTTGCCCTCCTTGTCGCGCCACAGCACGATCTGGTCGCCGAGGCGCGTGATGCCGACGGGCGCGTCGCCGACTTGCCAGCTCGGCGCGACGGGATACCAATAGTTGCGCAAGCCCTTGTCCAGATAAGACTGGATCGGATCGGCCGCGCCCTGAGTTGTATTGGGGAACGTCATGAAGAGACTCCAGATGCGAAAGCGGTGAGACGTGTTCGGAAAGCGCGCTTATTCGGCGAGCAGGCGGAATTCGGCGGCGAGGCGTTCGGCGTCCCACGTATTGCCTTCCGGCGTACGGAAACCCACGCGATTCAAACCGTCGGCGACTTCCTGCAACTCCATCGCACCGGCTTCAAAAACTTTTTCGAGCGCATCGCCGAAGTCGTTCTCGTACTGGGTCGGCTCCGCTTTACGCGTCTGCCAGATGAAGTTCTCGCTCTCGCCCGGCTTTTCGATGACGCCCTTGCCGGCGACGTTGTTCGGCTGCGGCGCGAGCCACGGCTTCAGGAAGGGATTGAAGTTCACGGTTTGCTCTCGCATGTCATTCCACCTTGATCTGGATTTCTTCACCTGCGAGACGCACCGGGTACATCTTCAGGTCGCGGCCACCGGGCTCTTTCAGGCATTTGCCGGTCGGGATATGGAACACGGCTTCGTGCAGCGGGCACTCGACGGTATCGCCGTCGACAAAGCCCTGCGTCAGCAGCGCATACGCATGGGGGCAGACGTTTTCGAGCGCGTACAGCGCATCGCCCACCTTGTAGATGCCGATTTCGGTGCCGTCGAGCTTGAATTCGAGCGGCGCGTCTTCGGACAGGTCGCCGGCATGGCCGGCGCAGCGCCATTGTTCAGTCATTTCTCGCCTTTCTCCTGAAGCCTTATGTTCCATATAAGGAACATCAGTTCGTGTATGGATAATTATAGGATCGGCTTCGACGAGAAAAAATAAAAATCTCGGACGCTAGGGGAAAACACCGAGTGTGGCGCTTGCAACACAACGTCGCGTCGGTCGAGGCCACTGGTCCTCTCCTCCTGCGAGCCTTGACAGGCTTGATTTGCCGTCACTTCTCCGACACGTGCCTGAGCCTTTATGCGGTTTGTACGGGCCACCAAAATTTATTTTGACGACTTCTAGACTCACTATAATTTTCCATAGGCGATACAAACGCCCATAGATGGAACATAAACGGAGCAGTTTTGGCGCATAAACCCAGAGCTGCACTCAACCCAAAGCACGGATCAGGGACGGCGAAATCGGCGCGGGCCATCCGTCGTGTGATCAGGAGAACCAACGGTGAAGCACATCATTGCAGCCGGCTTGACGGCAGTCTGCGCAACGACAGGCGCATGGGCGCAGAGCAGTGTGACGCTATACGGCAGCCTGGATGCCGGTATCGCGTATATCAGCAATGCGGGCGGCCATTCGAAGTGGATCGAGGAACAAGGCAACATGCAGCCGGACCGCTGGGGCCTGAAAGGCGTGGAAGATCTGGGCGGTGGTTTGAAGACGGTTTTCCAGTTGGAAAACGGCTTCTATACGAATACCGGCAACTTCGCGAAAGCCGGCACGCTGTTCAATCGCCAGGCTTTTGTCGGCCTGAGTTCGGACAGGATCGGCACGGTCACGTTTGGTCATCAAACACCGTTCAGCTTCGACGTGTTGGGCCCGTTGAGCACGGCCTATCTGGCGGCGAGCTGGTACGCGTTTCACCCCGGCAATATCGACGAGCTCGCCGACACGGGCGTCGTGCCGTTCGATAACTCGATGAAATTCCGCTCGGCGAGTTTCTACGGCTTCACGGTCGGCGCGATGATGGGTCTGGGCAACACGACCAACTTCTCGACTGGCAAGACGTTGAGCTTTGCGCTTAGCTATGCGAACGGTCCGTTCAAGGCCGGCGCGACGTATGCGAACGAGCACAACCGCACGCCGTCGATCACGACCACGGGCATCACGAACTTCCAAGGCGTGGCGGCGGCGAACTACACCGCCGACAAGGTCGAAAACATGGGCGCGGGCGCGTCATACCAATTCGGCAAACTGCTGGTGCATGGCCTGTACACGCGTGTAAAGCTGGAATCGGCGGGACACTCGGACACC
>DASPZL010000592.1:0-3077 GCA_035636295.1 Paraburkholderia sp. | reverse complement strand
TTGCGGCTCGCCGAGCTTCATCACGCGCGCGATCGCGGCGCTCATCTCGCGGAACGACGCTTCACCGCTTTCGACGAAGTAGAACGTGCCCCCCGGCGTTTTCTCCAACGCGAGGCGATACAGTTCGGCGACGTCGTCGATATGCACGTTCGACCAGATGTTGCCGCCGCTGCCCACGTGCCGCACCACGCCGCTCTTTTGCGCCTGACGCACGAGCCGCGGCAACTGCACGCTCGCGCTGCCCGCCACCGCGCCGTGACCGTAGATCAGCGTGTTGCACAACACCGCCGAGCGGATGTTCTGCTGCGCCGACTTGAGCACCTGCTGATCGATCGCCACGCGCGCCGCTTTGTCTGCGGTCGGCTCGGGCAGGGCGTCCTCGTGATAGACGCGTGCGTCACCCGCTTCGCCGCCCGACGCATCGCCGACGATGCTCGAACCGCTCGTATGCAGGAACGGTTTGCCGGACCCGGTGAGTCCTTCGATCAGCGCGGCCACCGCGCCTTCGTGGTCGCTGCTCGCGGCGTTGATGACGGCGTCGGCGGCTTTCGCTTCGGCGATCAGCAGCACGCGGTCGTCGAGCGTGCCGATCACGGGTTCGATGCCGAGGCGTTGCAGTTCGGCGCTATGTTCGGAATTGCGGATCAAACCGCGTACTTGATGGCCGGCGCGCACGAGGTGCGCTGCGATCGAACCGCCGATAAAACCGCTTGCGCCTGTGATGAAAATCTTCAAGACGTTCTCCTTGGAGGAAATGGAGGAAACACGATGACAGGCAAGCAGTATCCGCCGTATCGATTCTCGCAAAAAGCGTGTTAGTCTCAAATCAACCTTGATTTGAAATCAACAATGAAGACTTCCACCGACGAACTCCTGGTTTTCGTCACCGTGATCGACAGCGGTTCGATCACGGCGGCCGCCGAGAAATTGCAGCAAACCGTGTCCGGCGTGAGCCGCGCGCTCACGCGCCTCGAAAAGAAACTCGACACCGCGCTCGTGCGGCGCACGACGCGCCGTCTGCAACTGACCGAAGAGGGCGAGGCTTTCCTGCAGCGCGCCCGCGCGATTCTCGACGCGATGGAGGAGGCCGAGGATTCCGTCACACGTGGACGCGAGCGGCCTTCGGGGCGCTTGCGTGTGGATGCCGCGTCGCCCTTCATGCTCCACTGCGTTGCGCCGCATATGAAGGCGTTTTCGGCGTTATATCCCGAGATCCGGCTGGAGTTGACCAGCAACGAGCGCATCGTCGATCTGCTCGAACAGAAGGTGGACATCGCGATCCGTATCGGCGCGTTGCAGGATTCGACCTTGCATGCTCGAACGCTCGGTAGCAGCAAGCTGAGGGTGGTCGCCAGCCCGGCGTACCTGGCCGAATATGGCGAGCCGCGCTCGGTGGAGGCGTTGCGCGCGCATCGCCTGATTGGTTTTACAGCGCCGGAGCATCTGAATCGCTGGCCGCTGCGGGAAGGCAGAAAAGGCAAAGCGGAGTCGCTGAAGATCGAGCCGGCGATTACCGCGTCGAGCGGCGAAACGCTGCGGCAACTGGCGCTTTCTGGATGGGGCATCGCCTGTCTCGCCGATTTCATGACCGCGGCCGACATCCGCGAGGAACGGCTCGTGCCCATTCTCGGCAACGTGCTCGTCGACGAGCGGCAGCCGGTGAGCGCGGTGTATTACCAGAGCGCGTCGTTGGCGGGGCGCGTGCAGTGTTTTCTGGATTTCATGGCGGCGCGGGTGCGGCTTTAACGGCTCTTTCGCCAGTAGTGCGTTTGAAGAAGCCCGCGGCTTACATGAGTGCGCGGGCTTTTTTGCGCCGTGAGCGGGTTCTTCTATAACTTTCTAATCGGGCGAATCGGTTTGGCGCAGCGGGCCCGGGTCGACGCGCGGAATTTTATTGACCGGTCGACGCGACGTATTTTGAGCGTGTATATACAAGTTGAGAGCCGTGAGGACGAAAAGCGATGCGGACCGCACGGCCATTCGAACTCGGTTCAAGCGATACATATGCCATGCAATCATCCAGCCCTAATGGAAACCCCTAGGCTGGCAGCTTTAAAAACAAGTTGTATATACAAGGCGGCGCAGCTAGACTTCTCTCAAATTGTATAGACAGGACGACACAATCATGATGACTTTGAAGCCCGGCCACCTGACCCTCCCGCAACTGCGCCGGATCGCACGCGAACACGTCGCGCTGCAACTCGATCCCGCCAGCCACGCCGCCATCGACGCCTGCGCGCAAGCCGTCGCCGACATCGCCGCGAAGGGCGAGCCGGCCTACGGCATCAACACGGGTTTCGGGCGTCTCGCCAGCACGCATATTCCGCACGACCAGCTCGAACTGCTGCAACGCAATCTGGTGCTCTCGCACGCGGTCGGCGTGGGCGAGCCGATGTCGCGTCCGGTGGTGCGTCTGCTGATCGCGTTGAAGCTCTCGAGCCTTGGCCGTGGCCACTCGGGCATCCGCCGCGAAGTGATGGAAGCGCTGATCGCGCTGTACAACGCCGACGTGCTGCCGGTGATCCCCGTCAAGGGTTCGGTCGGCGCATCGGGCGACCTCGCGCCGCTCGCGCATATGTCGGCGGCGCTGCTCGGCGTCGGCGAAGTGTTCGCGAAGGGCGAGCGCATGCCGGCCACCGAAGGCCTCGCGCTCGTCGGTTTGAAGCCGCTCACGTTGCAGGCGAAGGAAGGTCTTGCTCTGCTCAACGGCACGCAAGCTTCCACCGCGCTCGCGCTCTACAACATGTTCGCGATCGAAGACCTGTACCGCACCGCGCTGGTGGCGGGCGCGTTGTCGGTGGACGCGGCGGCGGGTTCGGTCAAGCCATTCGACGCGCGCATTCAAGAATTGCGCGGCCATCAAGGTCAGATCGCCGCCGCCGCCGCTTACCGTTCGCTGCTGCAAGGCTCGGGCATCAACGTTTCGCACGCCGATTGCGACAAGGTGCAGGACCCGTACAGCCTGCGCTGCCAGCCGCAAGTGATGGGCGCGTGTCTGGACCAGATGCGCCATGCCGCCGACGTGCTGCTGCTGGAAGCGAACGCCGTCTCCGACAATCCGCTGATTTTCCCAGATC
>DASPZL010000591.1:0-12062 GCA_035636295.1 Paraburkholderia sp. | reverse complement strand
CCAGCGCGCTGCTGCCGCGCGTTTGCGCGAGCGCGAACAGCGCCGGCAACAAAACGGTCGCCGGATGGCCGCGCACGCTGCTGTGCACGTCGTCGTAGTCGAGTGCGTGACCGGCGTAGCCGTTGAGCAACGCGGCCTGCTGCGCCGAAACACGCGCCGCGCTGCCGATCACCGATGCTTCGCCGCGCGAATCGTCGCCGCTTACGGCGAGGAGTTTCCGGTAGCCGCTATCGGTCGCGCCCGCAAAGGCGGCGGCAAGGAAGTCGAGTGTTCCGCGTCTCGCAGCGGCAATTGCACTGACGTCGCGGGAAGGCGCAGCGTTCGCGATAGCCGCCGCCAGCCCGCGCGTGACGCCGGCAGACGGTCGAGAAGCAGTGGAAACAGTGGAAGCGTTGAGGCTTGACATGTCGAAAGCGGGAGAGCCGTGAAAGGGTCTGCGACAACGCTGCCCTTTCTCCGCTCGATCGCCTGGAAGCGATGCGTCGGCTGCAGACGTTGGGCAACGATGCAACCGAGGCATGCTAACCAGGTGCCGGCTCGCAAACAAACAACCATTCGCGCTTTCGATATTGCAGATTCTGCGATGCTGGAACAGAGGCGTTAAGGTTGTGGAAACGCCGGCATGCGCGGAGCCAGCCTGACGGACCGCACTAAAACATATCCTCATGCCGGCAATTGACGTGGATTTCCGCGACGCTCGCGGAGTTCGGCATCTCGATCGTATTCGCGACCAGCCGCGCAATGTCGTCCGGCTGCGTCATCGCTTCCGGCGCGAGATCGGCGATACCGGCAGCCATTTCCGTGTTGACGAATCCGGGGCATATCGCCGTCGCACGCAAGCCGTCGTCCCAGCCCGCGCGCCGTACCGCATGTGTCAGCGCGACCGCCGCATACTGCCGACGGATCGCGCACGCCCAGCGAGAGCAGATAGCCGCGCCGCGACAACTCGGTGGCGATTGCCAGCCCGATGCCGCGGCTGGCGCCGGAAATCATCGCTACTTTTTGCATGGACATCTCCGTGGAAGCATTGCGTTAGAAGCCCGCGTCGATCACGATTTTCGTGCCGTCGTTGAAACGGTTCAGACGAAACGCGTGCGGATCGACGAGCGGCGTGTCGTTCGTGACCAGATCGGCCATCAGCTTGCCGGCCGCCGGACCGATGCCGAATCCGTGCCCCGAGAAGCCGGTGCCGATAAAGAGGCCCGGCACCGTGTCGACACCGGAAATCACCGGAATCGCGTCCGGCGTCACATCCATGTACCCCGCCCAGCGCTGCGCAATCCGCGCGTGCGCCAGATGCGGGAAGACCTTGGTGAACTCGCGCAAGCCCGCATCGGTGTACCCGGTGATCGGATCGGGATCGAGCGTGCGGACCTGTTCGAACGCGGTGGGCCGGTCGAGCGCCCAGTGACGTGGACGGCGCAACTCGTCGAAGAACCGCGCGCCGATGCCGATACGCAACGAGCCCAACTGGCTCTTCAGCGCTTCGATATATTTGAAAAACAGGCGGAATGAATCCGGCGTGAGATCGCTATAGGTGCGAAAGCCGAATGCGACCGTGTAGCCGCCGTCGGCACGCTTGCGAAACGCGAATTTCCTGTTGCTCGCGCTACAACTCGGGCCGCCGTCGAGCGGCTCGGTGCGCAGCACCGACGCTTTCACCAGCAATTGCGGCACGTCGATACCGAGGTTGCCGCAAAAGAGCCGCGACCACGCGCCGCCCGCCACGACGACGCTGTTGCAGCGGATCGTACCGTGCTCGGTAACGACCGCGCTGACGCGCCCCGCGCTCGTTTCGATGCCACGCGCGGCGCACGGCGTCAGAATCTTGACACCGCGTTGGCGCAACGCGTTCGCGATCGCGGGCGCGGCTTTTTGCGGTTCGGCGCGGCCGTCGCCCGGCGTATAAAGTCCGCCCTTGAACGCTTTCGCCGCACCGGGCAGCAGCTCGGCCACCGTCTTCCCGTCGATCTCGCGCGTATCGAATGCGTCACTCGCCACGTTGCGCGCCTTGTCGAGCCACACGCGATGGTTCTCCATCATGGAGTCTTCATCGGTCATGTAGAGGATGCCGCATTGATTGAAGCCGGTGTCGATGCCGAGCGTCGCATCCATCTTCCGCCACAGCTTCAGGCTTTCTATGCTCAACTCGAACTCGCGCATGTCGCGATGCGTGACGCGCACCCAGCCCCAGTTTCGGCTCGATTGCTCGCCCGCGATGTGGCCTTTCTCGCAAAGCGCGACCTGCAATCCTTTTTCGCTCAGATAAAGGGCCGTGCTCACGCCGATAATGCCGCCGCCGATGACGACGACGTCGACTTGCGCGGGCAAGGTGGTGTCGTCGGCGACCTTCTCTACTTGGGGTCCCATTGTGGCTGGTGTCCTGCGTGTGAACTAGTTATGTTGATCGGCGATGCCGGTTCTGGCCGAGGCGGCCGAGTGCGCCGTAAGCCGCGCCTTGCGTTGACGGCGTGACGATCCCGGGCTGGAACTGCCGCGCGCGGGATTCGAGTGACGGTTGGTCCAGCGGTCGATGTGGTTGATCGCGTGCGTAAGCGGCACGG
Organism: Paraburkholderia sp.; assembly: GCA_035636295.1. Taxonomy (GTDB): domain Bacteria; phylum Pseudomonadota; class Gammaproteobacteria; order Burkholderiales; family Burkholderiaceae; genus Paraburkholderia. The sequence continues at coordinate 9,498 of DASPZL010000591.1, read as the reverse complement.
TCACGAGCAGATACACCGCGCCCGCCGCCACCAGCGGCGACAGATTCGCGGTGTTCACCGAGGTGTTCTGGCCGATCGTGAACAGATCGCGTTGCGACGTCAGCAGGCCGAGAAAATAGACCAGGCTCGAATCCTTGACGATCGAAATGAACTGGTTCGCGAGCGCGGGCAAAATGCGCCGCACGCCTTGCGGCACGATCACGTAACGCATGCTGCTCCAGTACGTCATGCCGAGCGCCTGACACGCGGACAGTTGTCCGCGCCCCACGCTTTGAATGCCGGAGCGAAAAATTTCCGCGATATACGCGGACGAGATCAGCCCAAGCGCGACGATCGCAAGCGGATACGGATTGGGCCCGAAGATCGCCAGCCCCACCGGCGCGAGCCCCTGGCCGACGAGCAGGATCACGAGCGCCGCCGGCAGGCCGCGAAACACGTCGACGAACACCTGCGCGGGCAGCATCAGCCAGCGCGTGTGCGACACCGCCATCAACGCGAGCACCATGCCCGCGACGATCCCCAGCACGGTCGAGAACACCGACAGCACCAGCGTGTTGACGAGGCCCGTGCACAGCAACGACGGCATCGACGAGGCCAGCAACGGCCAGTCGAGAAAGTTCTGCAAGAAAGCATCCATGGTGCGCTCCTCGTTGAGCGTCAGCGGCGAGTTCCGCCGCCTGTCGGCGGGCGGCCGGATTCGATCAGCTGCCGGTCTTCATCGCGTACGGCGGCAGGCTCGCGGGTTTCGGATAACCGGGGTGGAACTGCAGGTACAGCTTGACCCACGTGCCGTCCGCGACCAGTTCGCCGATGGTCCTGTTCAGCGCCGCCTCGAGCTTCGCGTTGCCCTTGTGCACCGGAAAGCCGGCGGGCAGATTGACGGCGGAGATGTCGAGCTTGTCCGCGATGCTCATTTGCGGGTACTTGCCCTGCAAACCTTCCACGAGCGTTTTATCCACGAAGTAGCCGTCGATGTATTTCGAGCGCATCGCGAGGAAGCCCGCGTTCAGGTTCGGAAAGCGCACGATCTGCGCGCCCGGCAGATAACTGTCCGAATACGTGTCCTCGATGGTGCCCTGCACGACGCCGATCCGCTTGCCCTTCACCGATGCGGGATCGCTCGTGATCGTGCTGCCGGGCAAGGTGGCGACGCTCAACAGGCCCGTCAGATAGCCCTCCGAGAAATCGACCATTTTCAGGCGCTCCTTCGTGATCGAAATCGATCCGGCGGCCAGATCGATCTGCTGGTTCGCGACGCTCGGCAGCAGTCCGCTGAAATCCTGCGCGCGGAACTCGGCGTTCAGGCCGAGCTTTGTGGCGATGGCGCGCAGCAATTCGACGTCGAAGCCCGTCATCTTGCCGTTGTCGATATACGAATACGGCTTGTTGTTCGCGTCCACGCCGGCGACCAGCCTGCCGGGCGTCAACGTGCCGACGTCGTCGGCATGCGCGTTGCCTGTCAACGTGAACGACAGCGGCACGACAACCGCAATGAGGCTGAGAAGATGGCGAAAACGCATGATGTTTGCTCCGTCGAAAGGATCTGCGATGGAAGGGGCGTTACGTGAGCTTCGAAACGTTGTGCGTTGAAATCATCAGGAAAGCGCGGCGCGCACGCGGCCGCTCCATAGATCGTCGAACGTATAGAGCGCGGTGCCGACCGGCACGCTCAGGCGGCTCGCCATGCCGGCCGGACTGACTGGAAACGCGCCTTCGCCGAATGCGCCGGGCAGTGCGTCGAGTCCGAGCATGTGTTTGGCGACGCGCGCGCCCAGGTAGCTCATCAGCGCGACGCCGTTGCCGTTGCAACCCAGCGCGTAATGAATGCCGTCCTGTGCGCCGATATGCGCGAGCTTGTCGCAAAATCGTCGTGAAACAGCAGGGTATCGGAGCGCATCGCATATCGCCGGTGACAGGATGCGAGCCAGTCTAGGTTTTCGCCGACCATCCGGTCAAATACGGCCAAAAACGCCTGCCATTCAATTTTGATATGGCAAGCTGAGCATCGGATCGACGAAAACGGACGAGCGAGCGGATGAATCAACGTCAGATCGAAGCGTTCAGGCTGGTGATGTTGCGCGGATCGATGACCGCCGCCGCCGAGGAACTCGGCACCTCGCAGCCGAGCATCAGCCGGTTGATCGCGGACCTGGAGGCGTCGACGGGACTGGCGCTGTTCACGCGCAACGGCGGACGCATTCAGGCCACCGACGCGGGGAGCGCGTTCTATCGCGAAGTGGACCGCAGTTTCGTTGGCCTCGAAAAACTCGCGCATTCCGCGCGTGAAATCCGCCAGTTCGGCAGCGGCCGTCTGCGGATCGTCGCGGCGCCGGTGCTGGCGCTGTCGTTCGTGCCGATGGTGATCGAGCGCTTTCTTGCCGCGTATCCGCGCATCGCAATATCGCTGGAAATGCGCAGCGAAGGCACGATTCAGCGGTGGGCTTCGTCGGCGTATTGCGATATCGGATTCGCCACGACGACGCCCGATGCGTTCGGCGTGACGAGCGCGGAGTTATACCGGCTGCCGGGCGTGTGCGCATTGCCGGCCGGGCATCCGCTGAGCGCGCGCAAGCGCATCCACGCGCGCGATCTACGCGGTGAAAAACTGATCCTGCCGTCGTACGCGGACGACACGCGCTCGTCGCTGGATCGCGTGTTGCGTCAGGCGGAAGTCAATCAGGTGCCGACGATCGAAACGCCGTACGGCGCGACCATTTGCGCGATGGTGTCGCGCGGTTTGGGAATCGGCGTCGTGAATCCGCTTGCGACCTCCGATGCCAATACCGCGAAGATCACGTTCCGGCCGTTTTCACCGGATGTCATGTTCCGTGGCTTTACCGTGTGCCCGCAGCTTCAATATACGAATCCGATCGTCGACAGCTTTCTGAAGATCGCGGACGACACGATGGCGCTTGAAGCAAAACACTGGGAGAAATGATGTGGCGGACAGGTCCACCGGCAGTGCGCGCGCGATAACGGCGCCTCAAAATGCCGACATATCAGTCGCTACGCCTAAAGTATGCGTTTCCGCATGCCGTTAACCCGGTGAAATCTCCTCCGAATTGCCGGGAGCCACAAGCTCGCCACCGCGCACACACCGGGATATACGAACATGTCCGTAGAGCTGGCCAAACCTCGTCAAGCGTCGGAAGGGGCGATCATCGCCGAACTGACGCGCGAAGTGCGCAACATCTCCAGAAACAAGATCGCGGACATCGACATGATCAACCGCGAGGCGACCTATCTGGCGATCAATGCGCTGATCGAAGCAGCCCGTGCGGGAGAAGCCGGCCGTGGCTTCGCGGTCGTCGCAAACCAGGTCAAGAACGTGTCCGGCCGGATCGGACAACTCACCGGCGAACTCGGCAAGGAACTGGCCAGCCTCAGCGAACGGATGGTGACCGCGCTCGAGCGGCAGCAAGGCCAGCGCTTGACCGATCTTGCGTTGAACATGATCGACGTGATCGACCGCAACCTCTACGAACGATCATGCGATGTGCGCTGGTGGGCGACCGACGCAGCCATTGTGGATTGCCTGACGACGGGGTCGGACTCGGCTGCCGCGCATGCGTCAAAGCGGCTGTCGGTCATTCTCGATAGTTACACCGTATATCTCGACATCTGGGTGCTGGACACCGAGGGTCGCGTCGTGGCGAACGGCAGACCTTCGCTGTTTCCGGTTGCCGGAACCGTGAACGCGGCCCAGCAAGAGTGGTTCGCCGCGGCGCTTGCGACGCGCTCCGGCGATGAGTATGCAACCGCCAACGTCGACATAGCCGCGGAATTGAACGGCGCGCAGGTTGCCACCTACGCGACGGCGGTTCGCCAGGACGGGGCGAGTGACGGAAAGGTCGTCGGTGTGCTGGCGGTGTTTTTCGATTGGGCCAATCAGGCGTCGACCGTGGTCAATAGCATCCGGTTGACCGACGAGGAACGCGAACGGACGCGTTGCATGATCGTCGACGCGAGCGGCCGGGTGATTGCCACCTCCGCAACCGCGAGCAGCGCGAGTACCCGCTTCGACCTGCCGCCGAATATCGCGGATATCGGCACGTACCGCACGCCTGCGGGCGCGCTGGTCGGATATGCGCTGACTCCAGGCTACGAAACTTATCGCGGCATGGGCTGGTTCGGGGTGATCGAGCAACAGCCGGATCAAACGCGCAATGCGGCTTTAGGGCGGTGAGACTCGCTCGTGAAACGAGGGTTGTCTGGTTGAATACCCCGGTTGCCGTGGCGGGCGCCCATCTCGTCGATGAACGCCCGCCGCCAACACGCCCGATTTATTGCATCCGATCGAGCGCAATGCGCATTCCCTGTTCCCGGTGTTAGCGGTCCAACTGCTGGATGCCGGCCAGTCGCCACGCCTGGTCGCCATGCGCGCCGCGAACAATGTTCCAGACCTCCTGGAACGGCTGGGCGGTCTGTGCGCCGTCTTCCCGCATTTGACCGTAAAAGCGAACGCTGACCAGCGTCTCATCGGCATTGCTTTCCACGCCCAGCACCTCGGCATCGAGTTGCGGCACGTCCGTACGGTTGGGCTGGCCGCCCCGGCCTTCCAGATCCTGCTTGATTCGCGCGAACATCTCCGGCGTGGTCAACTCGAACAGATCACCCTGCTCGTTGCGGTCCCATGCGCTTTGAAGACGCATGAACATGGCCTTCGCCGAGGCCAGCAACTCGACCTGATCGAGCCCGAGCGTATGCCCCGGCGCCTTCACCGTGCCCGCCGCTGCGGTCGAATTCGTCGCGGCGCGCTGCAAGCCGAAAAAATTCGTTTCGGGCCGCGCCTGGCCGGTCTGATTCAGAAGCGGCAAGCCATTCGTCTGCGACCGGTTCGCGGCGCCGTGCCCATAAGCCAGATCCGGACGACGCCGATTGGCGATGAAGCGGAACAGCATCACGCCGGCGAAAACCACCAGGCCGATCAGCAGCGCATTCGACAGCATTTGCGCGAGCCCCGCACCCAGGCCGAGTGACGACAGCAGCGCGGCAATGCCGAAGCCGGCGGCGAGACCGGCCAGCGGGCCCATCCAACGGTTGCGCGCCGGCGCGCCGGCAGGCGCCTGCGCGGCCTGCTGCGCCGGTTGCGCTTGCTGGCTTCGTTGCCCTTGACCAGACGGCGACGCCATCTGCGACTGGCGCCCGATGCTTTGACTTCCGCCCACTCGCTTCGCTTCGGCGTCGTTCGACGTCACCGCGCCGAGAGCGAGCACCCCCGCGAGACCGAGCGCCGCCGTCCCGCGCGTCACCTTACCGGCAACACGTCGCAGTTGATTGATGGTTTGCGTGTACATATAAAACCTCTCTTGATGAGTCAGGGACCGCCCGCACCGCGCGTCATCCTTGCTCGCGCGACAACTTTACGGACAGTAATATTTTTCGGTCGTTAAACTTGCCACCGGTTAGCCTGCAATCCGCCATGCGTGGCCTGCAAACTGTTGCCGTGGATGTAGTGCTCCAGTTGCCGGATCGTGTGTTCCTGCTCCGACATCTGGTTCTTGATCAGGTCGCCGATCGACACCATTCCGATCACCTGCCCCGCGGTAATCACCGGCAGATAACGTATCCGGTGCGCGGTCATGAGCGCCATGCATTCCTCCGTCGTCTGCTCCGGGCCGACGTGGCGCACCGCCGCCGACATGATGTCTCGCACCGGCGTATTCCTCGATGAACGGTCCATTAGAACGATTTTTCGCGCGTAATCGCGCTCCGTGACGATGCCGGCTATGCGCCCCTCGTGTGCCACGATGAGCGCTCCTACCTGCCGGTGCGCCATGATCGCTATCGCGTCGTACACCGACGCCGATGCCTGGGTCGACCACACGGTCTGGGAAGACTTCGAACGCAGGAATTGTGCAACCGATGCCATATGTCACCTCTGTCAGCTGTCATTAGCCGCCCGCTGACGCCTCGGGGCGAGGCTTAAATCTAACTGAACTCGAGACAACGTAAAATTCGTATTTTTGTTGCTGATGCTTCGAGAAAAACGTAACGTTGCATGATCGACGGAGGCACGCGTGAACTTCAAGCATCTGTATTACTTCTGGGTCGCGGCGCACGCGGGCGGGATCGTCCGTGCCGGCGAGCAGTTGCACATCACGCCGCAAACGCTCAGCGGCCAGATCAAGCTGCTCGAGGAAGCGCTGGATAAAAAGCTGTTCAAGAAAAGCGGGCGCACGATCGAACTCACCGATGCGGGCCGGCTGGCGCTCGATTACGCCGACGAAATCTTCTCGTTAGGCTCGGAACTCGAAAGCGCGGTGCGGCGCGAGAAGGAGGTCGGCACGCAATCGCGGTTTCGCGTCGGCATCGCGGATTCGGTGCCGAAGGCGATCGCGTACCGGCTGCTGGAACCGGCGCTGAGCGCGCCGGTGTCGCTGCGTGTGATCTGTCACGAGGGCAAGCTGCACGCGCTGCTCGCGCAACTGGCCGTGCACCGCCTCGACCTGATCATCGCGGACGCCCCCATTCCCGCCGACGTCAACATCAAGGCGTTCAATCACCGGCTCGGCCGTTCGACGCTAAGCTGCTTCGGCGCCCAGGCGCTGCTGCAGAGCGGCCGGAAACGCTTTCCGATGTCGCTCGGGCAATTGCCGCTGTTGCTGCCGGGCACGGAATCAGCGGTGCGCCGCAAGCTGGATCACTGGCTCGCGTCGCGGGCGATTTCGCCGCGCATCGTCGGCGAATTTGACGACGGAGCGATGGCGATGGCGTTCGGCCGTGAAGGCCGCGGCCTGCTGTTCGCGCCAACCGTGCTGGAGAACCAGTTACAGGCGGAGCACAAACTGACGATGGTCGGGCAGATCAACACCATCGTCGAGGAATTCTTTGCGATCTCGATCGAGCGCCGCATCAGCCATCCGGCTGTCGCGATGATCATCGACGCGGCGCGTAGTGAATTGTTCAACGCCTAGACGGTTCCCCGCTTCTCACAACCCGATATTTTCAGCGTTTCCCAGACAAACAACGGGCTCGTGCTGACGGCTCGAGGAACAGGCAAGCGCCAATGCCGGGACACGAGTCTGGATCGCATCGGCGAATCGGTGGCTGGCCGCGCAGCCGTCAATCGTACCGGCGGGGAATGAAAACGGTGCGCTGAAGACTGCTGAGGTTTCCCCAATGCGTGCCCACGTCCGCGAGAGGAACGGCCTCTGTCGCGATCCGCAAGCCGGCGGGCACGGCAGCGTCGAATACTTGCTGCATCGTGTGCAAGACGCGAGGCAAAGGGATGCTGCCGATTCCACTGCCCAGCAGGGTGATCGGCGCCGCGCGAAGCACGGCGGCCGGCAGCAGGATATCGGCGCCGCTGATCGCGCCGATCTGGACAAAGCGGACCGGGCCGTCTTCAGCCGATGCCCGCGCCGCGGCGATCAGCAAGGACCGCGCGCTGGCTCCCCACAAGTAGTCCAGCACCACATCGACCCCCTCGCGGAATTGCGATTCGAACGCCCGACTTAGCAGGTCCTCGTCCTGTTCCAGCGAAATCGTGACATCGGCGCCGGCATATTCGAGCGACTGAAGGGTGGCCGCATCGCGACCCGTTGCGACGATTTTTCCGGCTCCGAGATGCTTCGCGATCTGAACCGCCAGTCGTCCCGATGTGCCCGTCGCGCCGTTGACCAGCACGGTCTCTCCCGCCACGAACCTGGCCCGCTCGATGAGCGCCGCCCACGACGACATGGCCGGGATCGCGATGGCGGCTGCCGTGACGTCGTCGATCCCATCGGGTAAGGGAACGCAATTCTCCTCGGGCACGAGGCTGCGTTCCGCCATCGCACCGAACGGAGCGTGCGGCCAGAAGAAGTACACGCGTCGGCCGTCTTCGCAACGCCCAGTGCCATCAAGGCCCGCGACGAACGGAAAACCGCCCGTCGATGAATAGTGCGAACCCGATGCCTTGGAGCGGGTAACGTGACTCAAGGCGGACGCGGCGACGTCGATGAGACGATGGCCCGCCAATGCATTGGGACTTTCGAAGTCGGCATAAACAGGGCGTTCGCCCGCCGCTTTCACGACTGCAGCTTTCATGGTCGATCCTTGGTATGAGTCGAAGTCAGTGTAATGGTGCGGATACGACCAGTCTCCGGTATAACAGTCATTCGATACCGTATTCGAGCCATGACCACTCCTTTAATTCGACCGGATCTCGTGACCTCGCCGGAAGGTCCGTTCCTCGCCGCGGCTGAGCTGACGCAAAGCGCGGCGCGCGCGACGCCGTCTCACAGTCACGCGCGCGGGCAGCTCATGGGCGCGTTGAGCGGGCTCGTATCGGTAGGACTCGACAAGCACCAATGGGTCGTCCCAGCCATACATGCGATCTGGATTCCGCCGCATTGGGTCCACTCGGTGCGCTCCCATGGTCCGTTCTCGGGGTGGAGCGTGTTCATTGCCGAGCATCACTGCGCGTCGTTGCCGCGGGAGCCTCGCGCCATCAGGACGACGCCCTTGTTGCGCGAGGCCGTTCGACGCGCCGCCACGTGGCCGGGCGTCGATCTCGATCAGGCGCAGACTCGCATCGCGGAGGTCATCGTCGATGAGCTCGCGGCGTCGAACGAGGAATCGTTAGGCCTGCCGAGTCCCGGCGATCCGCGGCTTGTCGCGATCACGGACGCCTTGGCCAGCGATCTGTCGGACAACCGCCGCCTCGAACAATGGGCCGCATGGGCCGGCCTCGCGCCGCGAACGCTGAGCCGTCGTTTCGTGATCGAGACGGGTATGACTTTCGCGAAATGGCGTCAGCAGGCGCGCTTGCTTCGCGCACTCGAACTTGTTGCGGATCGGGTTCCCGTGACGACAATTGCTCTCGAACTCGGCTACGACAACGTCAGTGCGTTTATCGATATGTTTCGCCGGGCGTTGGGCACGACGCCAGGGCGATACCCGGCGGTTGAAAAACCGGAGCATCGCCAGGCAATAGCCGACATCCATTCAGTGTGATGTGCATAAGCGTGGCGTTTGCGATGCGAACGAACAGACGGACGCACAGCATCGGATTTCTCTAGAGTTGAAGGGTCGCCGGTCGAACCTGATCTGACCGGCGCCGTTGCGCTGACTTTCCAGCGCGAGTTCAACCCAAGGGAAAACCAAATGAGAACTTCTCTTTACAAAGAAGTGCCGGCCGATTTCGATGGACGGGCCGGCTCCGATCTGCACTCCAGTAGTGCACCTTTGACGCTAAAACACATTATTCGCCCGGAAGAGATACGGGACAATCTGCCCGTGGGCCAAGGCGGCGTCGGGTTTCTGTTTCACGCTACAGACTGGGATACGCTTTCATTTTCATTTCACAACGTAAAGCACAGAAACGCGTCATTCGAAGAAGAGCTTTGGAGAACCGAGCCTTTTATTGCATCGCCTATCTATTCGGGATCACAAGTCATAGGGGCGAATATCGCGTGTCCGGTTCCTCTTGAGTTATGGCTTGGAAGCCCGCGCGGCATCAAGCGATTCAGGGAGAGGCAATTTTTTCCGGCCTTGGAACTGGCCAGGCGGGCG
>DASPZL010000590.1:0-2057 GCA_035636295.1 Paraburkholderia sp. | reverse complement strand
TTCCGGCGCCCGCTGGGTGGTGTTGTGCGACACCAATGGCGGCACCATGCCGCACGAGGTCGAGACCATCGTCACCGAGGTGGTGAAGCATATCCCCGGCGACCACGTCGGCATTCACGCCCATAACGATACCGAGCAGGCGGTCGCCAATTCGCTGGCCGCGGTGCGCGCCGGGGCGCGGCAAATCCAGGGCACGCTGAACGGGCTCGGCGAACGCTGCGGCAACGCCAATCTGTGTTCGCTGATTCCGACCCTGCGGCTGAAGCGCGAGTTTGCCGATTGCTTCGAGATCGGCGTGTCGTCGGACAAGATGGCGACGTTGATGAAGGTTTCGCGGACGCTCGACGACATGCTCAATCGCGCGCCCGATCGCCACGCGCCCTATGTCGGCGAAAGCGCATTCGTGACCAAAACCGGCATTCATGCCTCGGCGGTGCTCAAGGATCCGCAGACCTATGAACATGTGACGCCCGAGGCCGTCGGCAATCACCGCAAGGTGCTGGTATCCGATCAGGCCGGCCGCTCCAACGTGATCGCCGAACTGGAACGGGCAGGCATTGCCTACGACAAGAAAGACCCAATGCTGGTCCGTCTGGTCGAGGAACTCAAGGAGCGCGAGGCCGCGGGCTATGCCTACGAGTCCGCCAACGCGTCGTTCGATCTGTTGGCACGGCGCACGCTTGGCAAGGTGCCGGAATATTTCCGGGTCGAACAGTTCGATGTCAATGTCGAACAGCGCTACAACGCCAATGGCCAGCGCGTCACGGTGGCAATGGCGGTGGTGAAGGTCGACGTCGACGGCGAGAAACTGATCTCGGCGGCGGAGGGCAACGGTCCCGTCAACGCGCTCGACGTGGCGCTGCGCAAGGATCTCGGCAAATACCAGAAATACATCGAAGGCTTGAGGCTGATCGACTACCGCGTCCGTATCCTCAACGGCGGCACCGAGGCGGTAACGCGGGTGCTGATCGAGAGCGAAGACGAGCAGGGCGAGCGCTGGACCACCATCGGCGTGTCGCCCAACATCATCGACGCGTCGTTTCAGGCGCTGATGGATTCGGTTGTTTACAAGCTGGTGAAATCCAACGCGCCGGCGTGAGCATTTGATGACTTTCGCCGTCATTGCGAGGAGCGAAGCGACGAAGCAATCCATACTGTCGCCTCGGCGGAATGGATTGCTTCGCTTCGCTCGCAATGACGGCAAAAACCGGCGGAGCACTTCATGATCGATCATGTCTCCGTTGGCGTCAGCGACCTCGAACGCGCCGCGCGATTTTATGAACTGGCGCTGGCGCCGCTCGGGCTTTCGCGGCTGGTGGCGCGGCCGGCGACTATCGGTTTCGGCAAGAGCTATCCCGAGTTCTGGATCAACCTGCGCACCGGTATGCCGCCGGTTCAGCCGGGGAGCGGCGTCCATATCTGCCTGCGGGCCAAGTCGGCCGGCGACGTCGATGCCTTCCACACCGCGGCGTTGACGGCCGGAGGCCGCTCCGACGGCGCGCCGGGTTTACGTCCGCACGATCGGGTACGCTATTACGCAGCGTTCGTGCTTGATCCCGATGGCAACCGCATTGAAGCGGTGACGTTCCCGAAGGATGATGCAGAGGCACCGCCACGATAGTTCGAACCGCCAGCGCATATTCCGCAAAAGCGCGCCCCGGACCTGATCCGGGGGCGCAAGATATTAAAGCCGTTGCACGATTTCCGGCGCCATCTGCTCGGTACCTTCAGGCGCCAGGGCCGCGGCAGCACGCAAGCTCGGCAAGATATCCTGGACCCGTTCCGCCTTGAGAATTTCCACGGCCAGAGAGGGGCGAATGAATTCCGTCGCACGCATGTGTGCGAGCAGTGCGAGCAGTGGTTCCCAGAAACCATCGATGTTCGCGAGCAGGACCGGCTTGGTGTGACGGCCGAGCTGCTGCCAGGTCAATTGCTCGACCAGTTCCTCCAGCGTGCCGACCCCGCCGGGCAGCGCCACGAACGCGTCGGAACGCTCGAACATCAGCCGCTTGCGGTCGTGCATGTCGGGCGTGACGATCAGTTCCTGAACGCGCGCC
>DASPZL010000589.1:0-7959 GCA_035636295.1 Paraburkholderia sp. | reverse complement strand
TCGCCGGGCTGCAGCCAGCCTTCGGCGAATACTTCCTGTCGCGCGTTGCTGCCGTCCGGGTCGGAGACGACCCGCACCACGCGGTAGCCCGTCTTCTTGCTGCGATTCCACGACCCGTGTTCGGCGATGAAAATAGTGTTCCGGTAAGCGGACGGAAACATCGAGCCGCTATAAAAACGCATGCCGAGCGCGGCGACGTGCGCGCCGAGTTTGACGACCGGCGGCGTGAACGAGCTGCACGGATGATCTTTGCCGAATTCGGGGTCGGGTGTGTCGCCGCCATGGCAGTAGGGAAAACCGAAGTCCATGCCGGCGCGCTGCGCGCGGTTGAGTTCGTCGTCCGGCACGTCGTCGCCCATCAGGTCGCGGCCGTTGTCAGTGAACCACAGTTCGTGCGTTACCGGATGCCAGTCGAAGCCGACCGTGTTGCGAATGCCGCGCGCCACCACTTCATAATGACTGCCGTCCGGGTCCATGCGGCCGATCAGCGCGTACCGGTTGCGGTCCTTCAGGCAGACGTTGCAGGGCGCACCTTGCGGCACGTACAGCTTGCCGTCAGGGCCGAACGCGATGAATTTCCAGCCGTGATGCGCCTCCGTGGGCAGTTTGTCCGTGACGACAGCGGGCTTGGGGGGATCGTTCAGATGGGCGTCGATCGTGTCGAAGCGTAAAATTCTGGACACCGCGGAGACGTACAGCGCGCCATCCCGCCACGCCAAGCCCGCAGGCGCTTCCAGGCCGGAGGCGATCACATGGCGAGCCGATGTGCGGCCATTTTTCAGTTCGAGCGCGTAGACGTGGCCGTCCTGGCTGCCTATATAAAGAATGCCCTTCGGCGAGAGCGCCATGGCTCGCGCGCTCGGCACGGCGTCCGACAAGACCTCGAGATGGAAGCCAGGCGGAAGTTTGATGCGTTCGACCGGCGGCGCGCAGAGCGCCGGCAGGGCTGTCGCGGCGAGCCATAAGGCTGCCGCGGTGCGCAGAGCCCAAACGCGAAGGCGCGAAGCGCGCGTCGAACCGGCAATCCACCTGAAGACGGCCAACGAAAACGAAGCGAACAAAAACACAGGTAGCGGCAGGAGTTTCACAGGCGCTCCGTCAGGTAGTTCGGGGGTTTCGATGCTGTTCGGAGCCACGACGGTATGACCGGCGCCACGTCGTCGCTCAGTTTATCCCGGTAAGTGTTTGTTAAGGCGTCGGTTTCCCGCTATAATCGCGTGTTTCAGTCGTTCCGAACCCCGGTTTTCAAGGATTCTAGTATGGTCATCATCCGCTTGGCTCGTGGCGGCTCCAAGAAGCGCCCGTTCTACAACATCGTCGCAACCGATTCGCGTAACCGTCGTGACGGCCGCTTCATCGAACGCGTTGGTTTCTACAACCCGGTCGCTACGAAGGGTGAATCGCTGCGTATCGCTCAAGACCGCCTGACGTACTGGCAAGGCGTTGGCGCACAACTGTCGCCGACCGTCGAGCGTCTCGTGAAAGAAGCGCAAAAGGCGCAGCCGGCTGCTTAATGGCCGCTCGCATGCGTATTGTTGTCGGTTCGGCCGGCGGCTCGCGCCGCTTGCGTGAGCAGTCCGATGCGCGAGGTGTTTTGCTGAAGCAGACGTCGAAGTTGGCAGCGAGGTTCTCTTATGTCCGAGCGTGATTCCAGTAGTTCAGGTAGCGTGAAGGCAAACCCGGCCGCCCCGCGCGCGAAGACGTCTGATCAGGCGCCGTTCGGTGCATTCGTCCGCAAACCGGTCGAACGAGCCGAGGGCAAGGCGAAAGCCAATGTTGCAAGCGCCGCTTCCGGGGCAGCAGAAATGCGCGCGGAAACGGTGGAAAGCTGGCCGGCCGACGCGGTCGAGGTCGGCGCGATCGTCGACGCTTACGGCCTCAAAGGCTGGGTCAAGGTAGCCGCTCATGCGGACGCCGGGCATGGCGGTGACGCATTGCTGAGCGCAAAGCGCTGGTGGTTGCTGAAAGGCCACGAGCGCAAGTCGGCGCCGTCATGGCAGGCGAAAATACATAGCGACAGTGTGGTGGCCCATCTGGGCGGCGTCACTGACCGCGATGTCGCACTGGCATTGCGCGGCTCCCGCGTTTATATCAGCCGCAGCGAATTTCCGGCCCTCGAAGCCGACGAATTCTACTGGGTCGACCTGCTCGGCCTGGATGTGGTGAACGTTGCCGGGGTCCACCTCGGCAAGGTTGCGGACATGATCGACAATGGTGCGCACTCGGTGATGCGTATCGAATACCCGGCCGCCGACAAAAGCGGCAAGCCGGTCACCGGCGAGCGTTTGATCCCGTTCGTCGGCGTCTTTGTCAAAACGGTGGACCAGGCGGCGAAGCAGATCGTCGTCGAATGGGAAGCCGATTACTAAATAATTCGCTGAATGGAGAGAGCGATGCAGTTCGATGTCGTCACGCTCTTTCCTGAAATGTTTCGCGCGCTGACTGATTGGGGCATTACCAGCCGGGCGGCGAAGCAGGAGCGCTACGGGTTGCGTACGTGGAATCCGCGCGATTTCACGACCGACAACTATCGCACGATCGACGATCGCCCATACGGCGGCGGACCCGGCATGGTGATGCTGGCCAAGCCCCTGGAAGACGCGATTGGCGCGGCGAAAGCGGCGCAGGCGGAGCAGGGCATCGGCGCGTCGCGCGTCGTGATGATGTCGCCGCAAGGCGCTACGTTGAATCACGAACGTGTCATGCGGTTCGCGGCCGAACCCGGTCTGATTCTGTTGTGCGGGCGCTATGAAGCGATCGATCAGCGTTTGCTCGACCGTGTCGTCGACGAAGAAGTCAGTCTTGGCGACTTCGTGCTGTCAGGCGGTGAACTGCCGGCCATGGCGTTGATGGATGCGGTCGTGCGCCAGTTGCCCGGCGTGCTGAACGACTCGCAATCGGCGGTGCAGGACAGTTTCGTCGACGTGCTGCTGGATTGTCCGCATTACACGCGCCCCGAGGAATACAACGGCGTGCGTGTGCCCGATGTGCTGCTCGGCGGCCATCATGCGGAAATCGAAGCGTGGCGCCGGCGTGAAGCCTTGCGCAACACGTTGAACAAACGGCCCGATCTGATCGTGAAGGCCAGAAAGAACAAAATGTTGAGCCGTGCCGACGAGGCATGGCTTGCGAGTCTCGCGAAGGAAGCGTCGAAGGCGTAAAGCCCCGGTCTTTCGAGCGGACATAGGCGGCGCCGCACATGCGTGTACGGCGCCTGATGTGAACCCATCCTCTATCGGGGCCGTAGCCGAGCGCAATACAAACTCCGCGCAAGGCAGGTACGAACGCCGACAAGATGGACTTAGGAGTCAGTGATGAATCTGATTGCAAAACTCGAGCAGGAAGAAATCGCGCGCACCCTCGGCGAGAAGACTATCCCCGATTTCGGCCCCGGCGATACGGTGATCGTCAGCGTGAACGTGGTTGAAGGTACGCGTAAGCGTGTTCAGGCTTACGAAGGCGTCGTGATCGCCAAGCGTAACCGTGGTCTGAATTCGTCGTTCATCGTCCGCAAGATTTCGTCGGGCGAAGGCGTCGAGCGTACGTTCCAGACATACTCGCCGCTGCTGGCAAGCATCGTCGTGAAGCGTCGTGGCGATGTGCGTCGTGCGAAGCTGTACTACCTGCGCGACCGTTCGGGCAAGTCGGCCCGGATCAAGGAAAAGCTGGTCGCGAAGAAAGACCGCGCTGCTCCCCAAGCGTAAATGCTGTAAGAAAAAGCACCCCTCGCGGGTGCTTTTTTGTTTGCCAGGTCAAAATAGCGGCATGTCCCCTATCCGCTCGTTCGAGAGAACCGTTGATCCGCCCCGTCTTTGAACCTGAAACCCTGCCTGTCGAAGCGACGGGCGCCGATCTGCCGCCGGTGTCCGGCGGACGTCTCACGCCCGACGGTTTGCGCGCACGCTTCGAGCAGCGCCTTTCCTGGGCGCCCGAGCCCATTGTCGAAGCGCCCTGGCGCGATACGCACGTCGATCCGCGAGTCGCCGCGGTGCTGGTGCCGCTGGTGGTCCGCGATCATGGCCTGACCGTGTTGCTGACCCAGCGCGCGGACCATCTGAACGATCATGCCGGCCAGGTGAGTTTTCCGGGCGGCCGTCACGAACCATTCGACACCGACGCCACGGCGACCGCCCTGCGCGAAGCACAGGAAGAGGTCGGCCTCGATCCATCGCGCGTCGAGATTCTCGGTGCGTTGCCCGACTATCTGACGGGCACCGGTTTTCGCGTCACGCCGGTGATCGGCCTCGTGCACCCGCCGTTCACGTTGGAAGCCGATGCGCTCGAAGTCGCCGAAGTCTTCGAAGTGCCGCTCGCCTTTCTGATGAACCCCGCGCATCACGAGGAGCGCGTGTTCCGCTGGGAGGGCGGCGAGCGGCGCTTTTTCGCCATGCCGTATCCGCGTGCGGCGTCGGCGGAATCCGGCGGCGGCGGGAGTCCGGTAGGCGGCCACTATTTCATCTGGGGCGCGACGGCCGCGATGCTGCGCAACTTCTATCGCTTTCTCGCGGCGTGAGCCGAGGTGAATCGTGCAGCGGTCGGGTGTTTGTCGACGTCCCCGCTCAGTCGCATCCGACCCTGTGCTATCGTTATAGAACAATCGTAAAAACTCGAAAAGCACGGCGCATCGCATGACTTTTTTCTCCGTATTGCTGGCTCTGATCATTGAACAGGTGCGCGCGTTGTCGCCGAACAATCCGGTGTCGGCGTTGCTTCAATACCATGCGGAGTCGGCGGCGCACGGATTCGATGCGGGCAAGCCGAAGCACGGCTTGCTCGCCTGGCTCGTGGTGGTGGTGCCCTGGACGCTGGCCGTCGCGCTCGTCTACTACGTGCTGTATCACATTCACTTTGCGCTGGCGTTCCTGTGGAACGTCGCGGTTCTGTACTTCACGCTCGGCTTCCGGCAGTTCAGCCATTACTTCACGGACATCCACCTCGCGCTGAACAACGACGACGTGCCGCGCGCGCGCGAAATCCTGAATGAATGGACCGGGCTCGACACGGTCGATATGCCCGTCAGCGAAATCGTGCGTCATACGCTGATTCACGCAGTGGTCGCTTCGCATCGCCATGTGTTCGGCGTGTTCTTCTGGTTTCTGATTCCGGTCGGGCCGGCAGGCGCGGTGCTGTATCGGATCGCCGAATATCTGGCGCGCACCTGGGCACGGCCGGCCGATGATCGCACCGTCGCGTTTTCGAGCTTCGCGCAGCGCGCTTTCTTCGTGATCGACTGGGTGCCGGCGCGGCTCACGTCGCTGGGCTTTGCGATCGTCGGTAATTTCGAGGACGCGATTTATGCGTGGCGCAACCATGCGCGCCAGTGGCCGGATGCCAACGACGGCGTGTTGCTGGCCGCGGGCAGCGGCGCGTTGGGTGCGCGGCTGAGCGGGCCGCTTGCCGAGCCGTCGAGTCTGGATGCGCTCGCCACTGGCGACGGCGGGCCGATGCAGGTCGGCGACGACTGCACGCCGCGCACGCTGCAATCGGCGGTGGGCCTCGTGTGGCGCGCGGTGGTGCTGTGGATGATTCTGCTGTTGATGCTGACGATCGCGGTGTGGCTAGCTTGAGACCGCACCCGCCCCGCCTCACCCATCCTGCGGATCGCGCGCCGTCCCGCACTGCCAGCACACGGTGAACTGCGCTTCGAGCGTCTCACCGCACTGGCGGCATTGCCACGCGGGCGATCCCGCAGCGGGCCCACGCAAAGCGGCAGCGATCAGATGCCGCGCCATCGCCTCATCGCGTTCATCGACAAGCCACAATTCCGGCGCGCATTGATCCGCCGGAATATCGCCGAGCGCGCCGTTCAGGTAGCGGTTGTGCAACTCGCAGGCAATGCCCGCCGCCTGCAGCAGATTGACCCAATGCTGTCCGATGATCAGATTCGGCGCGCGCATCAATTTCATCGTGAATCCAGGAGAGTGACGGCGACGTGCTTCAGCGCACGATCTGGCTGGCTTCATGCACGAGTTGCGCGTACAACGCGTGCCGTTCGCGGCGGATGCGGCCGTCGGCGACCGCTTCAAGAATCGCGCAACCCGGCTCGTGCAAGTGATGGCAGTTGTAAAAGCGGCAGTTCGGCAGCAGCGGCCGGAACTCGGGGAACGCACGCTCGAGCCGGCCTTCGGTCAGATGGTGCAGGCCGAATTCCTGGAAGCCGGGCGAGTCGATCAATGCGCCGCCGTCGCCGTCCGGGGTGTCAGGTAACGGGTAGAGCCGCGTGAACGTGGTGGTATGACGCCCGCTGTTCAACGCAGTGGAAATCTCGCGCGTGGCGACCTCGGCGTCGGGAATCAGCAGATTGACCAGCGTCGATTTGCCCATGCCCGACTGGCCGAGCAGCAGTGTCGAATGACCTTGCAGGTGCTCGATCAAAACCGCACGCGCGGCATCGGGCTGCATCTTGATCGACACTTCCACGACCGTATAGCCGAGCGCGCGATAGCGTTCGAGCCGGGTGCGCGCGCCCTCCAGCTCCGCCACGACGTCGATCTTGTTCAGCACGATCAACGGCTTCAACTCGTTCGCCTCGGCGGCGACCAGCGCGCGCCCGAGCAGGTCCTCGCTGAAATGCGGCTCGGTCGCGAGCACGATCAGCAACTGATCGAGATTCGCCGCAAAGAGTTTCGACTTGTACTGATCCGAGCGATACAGCAGATTACGCCGTTCGTCGATCTCGACGATCACGCCCTGATCCGCCGAGGTCGGCTCGTAAATCACGCGGTCGCCGACCGCCACTTCGCTGCGCTTGCCGCGCGGGAAGCACTGGAGCATGGGTCCGCCGTCTTCCGGCGCGACCAGGTAATGACGGCCGTGAGCCGCCACCACGAGGCCGCCCACGCGCGTGCTGGAGGGGGCGCGCGGCGCTTTCGGTGAGCGGCCGCTCATGCGTGCCGCAGCAGGCGGTCGATCCGCTGCGACGCCGGCGGATGCGAGTAGTAGAACGCGGTGTAGAGCGGATCGGGCGTCAGGGTCGACGCGTTGTCCTCGTACAGCTTGACGAGCGCGTTGACGAGGTCTTGCGCATCGGTTTGCGTGGCGGCGAACGCGTCGGCTTCGAACTCGTGCTTGCGCGAGCTGAGGCTGCCGAGCGGCGTGACGAAGAAGATGAACACCGGCAGCGCGAGGAAGAACAGCACCAGCGCAAGTCCGCTATTGCCGCCGATCAGCGACGGCCGCACGCCCAGTCCTTCGTAGAACCACACGCTTTCCTTCAGCCAGCCGAGCAGGGCGAGCATGGCGAGGCTGATCGCAAAGGTGACGAGCATGCGCTTGATCACGTGACGGCGCTTGAAGTGGCCGAGTTCATGCGCGAGCACCGCTTCGATCTCGCTGCCCGACAGGCGCGCGAGCAAGGTGTCGAAGAACACGATCCGCTTGGCCGCGCCGAAGCCGGTGAAATACGCGTTGCCGTGCGCGGAACGGCGGCTGCCGTCCATCACGAAGAGTCCCTTGGCGGCGAAACCGCAGCGCTGCATCAGCGCTTCGATGCGGCTTTTCAGCGCTTCGTCCTTGAGTGGCTCGAACTTGTTGAAGAGCGGCGCGATAAACGACGGATACAGCACCAGCACGAGCATCTGGAACACCACCCAGACGATCCACGTCCACAGCCACCACAGGCTGCCGGCGCGGTTCATCAGCCACAGCACGACGAACAGCAGCGGCAGGCCGAACGCTGCGGCGAGCAGCACGCCCTTCAGACGGTCGAGGAAGAAAATGCCCTTGCTCATCCGGTTGAAGCCGAAGCGTTGCTCGACCACGAACTGACGGTAGTAGTCGAACGGCAGGTCGATCACGCTGGTGATCGCGATCACCGCGGCGACCAGCGCGATCTGGCCGGCGTAGCCGCGGCCGAGCCAGTCGGAGACCGCCAGATCGAGCGCCTGCACGCCGCCGAGCAGCGTCAGGCCGATCAGCACGGCGGCGCTGACGACGACCTCGATCATCGTCAGCCGGGTG
>DASPZL010000588.1:0-2343 GCA_035636295.1 Paraburkholderia sp. | reverse complement strand
CGCGCGCTAATGCCCGGTTCGGCACCTATCCTCTTCATGACGACAAGGAGTTCACGATGACACGACCTAAAATCGGCATCTTCGGCGTGTTGATGATGCTCGGCGGCTTTCTCGCGGTCCGCTACGTGCAGCGTAGCCGCGCCGCGCAGGTTCCGGCGGCGCGTGAGTTGAGCCGCTGGGAAGGCGAGGGCGGCGCGGTAGCAACAACGCCGGACACGCCCGCCGGCATCGCGACGACGACTGCCGCCCCAGCCGCGCATGGCGGCAATGGCTCGGCGCGTACGAATGGCGATGGCGGCGCATGGCCGTTCCCGCACAGCTGAACGCGCTTGCCCGCAGTGCGTCGGCCGGCGTGCCGTTTCGTCGAGCGCGCTGGGGCACGCACTGCCGATTTGTCTCGATAAAAGCCGTATAATAAGCAAATAGACAACAATAATGCGCAGAACACGCGGATTTATCGGCTCATTGTTGCGATATTGCACTAAGTCAAAGGTTCTGCGCTTTTGCGAAACGTGGTGTGCGCTCAGGTGCTGGCGCATCGTCACGGGGCAACAAGCTGCGGACCCGTTTTCCGGCATGCGCGTTAGCATGTTTCTCCACTCACGCTTTCAGGCTCTCGAGACGCGATGCCACATGTACTGATTGTCGATGACGATGCCGGTACCCGCGAGGCGCTTTCCGCCATCATTGGGGAAGACGGCCTGACCACCGCCACCGCGGGCGATTTGCGCGAAGCGCGCATTCAACTGGTCCGGCAAATGCCGGACGTCGTCTTTACCGATCTGAAGCTGCCCGACGGCAGCGGAGTCGACCTGTTTGAAGATCTGGATCCGCGCTCCGGCGTGGAAGTGATCGTGATTACCGGCCACGCCACCGTGGAGTCGGCGGTCAGCGCGCTGAAAATGGGCGCCACCGACTACCTGGTGAAGCCCATCAACATGCAGCGCGTGAAGGCGATTCTGTCGCGCCTGCCGCGCGCCGGCGACCTCAAGGCGGAAATCGGCACGCTGCGCGGCGAGTTGCGGCGCATGGGCCGCTTTGGTTTGATGCTCGGTAATTCGCCGGCCATGCAGGAGGTGTACGACCAGATCGGCCGCGTCGCGCCGACGGCGGCCTCCGTCATGCTGGTGGGCGAATCGGGCACCGGCAAGGAAGTCGCCGCGCAGACGCTGCACGAACTCAGCTTGCGCCGCAAGCATGCGTTTCTCGCGGTGAACTGCGGCGCGATTTCGCCGAATCTGATCGAATCCGAAATGTTCGGCCACGAGCGCGGCTCGTTCACCGGCGCGGACCGTCAGCACAAGGGCTATTTCGAGCGCGCGAACGGCGGCACGCTGTTCCTCGACGAAATCACCGAGATGCCGATCGAGTTGCAGGTGAAGCTGCTGCGCGTGCTGGAAACCGGCATGTTCATGCGGGTCGGCACGACCAGGGAGATCGAAACCGACGTGCGCCTCATCGCGGCCACGAACCGCGATCCGGAGCAGGCGGTGCTCGAGGGCAAGTTGCGGCTCGACTTGTACCATCGTCTGAACGTATTCCCGATCAGCCTGCCGCCGCTGCGCGAGCGCGGCAAGGACGTGGAACTGCTCGCGCAGGCTTTCCTCGACGAACTCAACGAGCGCCACGGCACGAAGAAGCATTTCCCCGTCGCGGTAAAGGAAATGCTGCTGTCGTATCCGTGGCCGGGCAACGT
Organism: Paraburkholderia sp.; assembly: GCA_035636295.1. Lineage (GTDB taxonomy): Bacteria > Pseudomonadota > Gammaproteobacteria > Burkholderiales > Burkholderiaceae > Paraburkholderia. Next base: position 647 of record DASPZL010000588.1, on the reverse strand, counting down.
GCGCGAACTGAAGAACTATGTGCAGCGCGCGCACATCATGTCGGGTACGGACTCGGACAGCACGGCGACCGTGCCGCTGCAGATCACGTTGTCCAAGCCTACCACCGGCACGGCGATCACGATTCCGTTTGGCACGTCGCTCGCCGAGGCGGACCGTCAGCTGATCCTGGCCACGCTGGAGCAATGCGGCGGCGTGAAGACACGCGCCGCGGAGATTCTCGGTATCAGTTTGAAGACGCTGTACAACCGTCTTGTCGAGTATGGCAACGATGCGCGTGAGGATGGCGATTCGGCCGATGAATCGCGGGCTTTGGGTGGGGCGGATGTTTAGGTGCCTGCTCGGCGCTTTATGTCTGTGCTTGTGGTGTTGTTGGCCTTTCCTTGATTTGTTAGTGGTCTATTAGCGTTGCCCCTGTGCGGGGCGGCACTTACTTTCTTTGCCGCCGCAAAGAAAGGTAAGCAAAGAAAGCGGCTCAAACCGCTAATTCTTAAGGGGGTCTCCTGGCTTGGAGGGGGGCAGTGGTGCATCTGGAATCGGTACCCTCGCGCATTCAGCGCAAGTGACAAGGCCGTCATACTTCCGGCGGCGCTGCGCGCGCCGAGGCGGTACTTCATCGAACCGTTGGCCATGTTCAGCGGCCGTGGTA
>DASPZL010000587.1:0-10584 GCA_035636295.1 Paraburkholderia sp. | reverse complement strand
GCGACAAGGCGAAGGCGTGGAAAGACATCTGGGGCGCGGGCCAGGGCGTCGGTTTGATGGACGACGTGCCGAGCGTCGCGGAACTGGTGCAGCGCTTGTCGAAGGAATATGACGATGCGAAGGCGCGGCTGGGGATTGCGCGCTGAGCATGAGGTGAGTGCGCTGAGGGCGAGGCGGTTTGCTGCGGCTCGGTCTGCGTCTGGTCGAACCCGCGGCCCGCACCCGCCTCACATATTGCGCCGGTACTGCCCGCCCACTTCAAACAACGCGTGCGTGATTTGCCCAAGCGAACACACACGCACGACGTCCATCAACACCGCGAACACGTTTTCATCGTCGATCACCGCGCGCTTCAGACGTTCGAGCGCCGCAGGTGCGTCCTCGCGATGCCGCTCCTGGAAGTCGCGCAGACGTTTCAACTGACTTTGCTTTTCTTCGTCGGTGGAGCGGGCCAGCATGATCGGCTGCGGCGCTTCATGCGGATGCGCGCTCAAGAACGTATTCACGCCGACGATCGGATACGAGCCGTCATGCTTGCGATGCTCGTACAGCATCGACTCGTCCTGGATGCGCCCGCGCTGATAACCGGTTTCCATCGCGCCGAGCACGCCGCCGCGCTCGGTGAGCCGATCGAATTCGGCAAGCACCGCCTCTTCCACCAGATCGGTCAGTTCCTCGATCACGAAGCTGCCCTGATTCGGGTTCTGATTCTTCGACAAGCCCCATTCGCGGTTGATGATCAGCTGGATCGCCACCGCGCGGCGCACCGAATCCTCGGTGGGCGTGGTGATCGCTTCGTCGAATGCATTGGTGTGCAGCGAATTGCAGTTGTCGTAGATCGCGATCAGCGCCTGCAGCGTGGTGCGAATATCGTTGAAGTCGATCTCCTGCGCATGCAGGCTGCGGCCCGAGGTCTGCACGTGATACTTGAGTTTCTGACTGCGCTCGTTCGCGCCGTAGCGCTCGCGCATGGCGATGGCCCAGATGCGTCTCGCGACACGGCCCAGCACCGAGTACTCCGGGTCCATGCCGTTTGAAAAGAAGAACGACAGATTCGGCGCGAAACCGTCGATCGACATGCCGCGCGCCAGATACGCCTCGACATAAGTGAAGCCGTTCGCGAGCGTGTAGGCGAGTTGCGAAATCGGATTCGCGCCGGCCTCGGCGATGTGATAGCCGGAGATCGACACCGAATAGAAATTGCGCACGCCGTGCTCGACGAAATACGCCTGGATATCGCCCATCACTTTCAGGCTGAACTCCGTCGAGAAGATGCAGGTGTTCTGGCCTTGGTCTTCTTTCAGGATGTCGGCTTGCACGGTGCCGCGCACGTTTTCCAGCGCGGTGCGGCGCGCGGCGGCGAGTTGGTCTTGCGTGAGCGGCCCGCCTTGTTGTTGCTCCATGCGCGCAATCTGCTGATCGATCGCGACGTTGAAGAACATCGCGAGGATCGTCGGCGCGGGGCCGTTGATCGTCATCGAGACCGACGTTGCCGGCGCGCACAGATCGAAGCCGTCGTAGAGCGCTTTCATGTCGTCGAGCGTCGCCACCGACACGCCCGAATTGCCCACCTTGCCGTAGATGTCCGGCCGCTCGTGCGGTTCTTCGCCGTAGAGCGTGACGGAATCGAACGCCGTCGAAAGACGTTTGGCCGGCATGCCTTCGGAGAGCAATTTGAAACGGCGGTTGGTGCGGAACGGATCGCCTTCGCCGGCGAACATTCGCGTGGGGTCTTCGTTTTCGCGGCGGAACGGGAACACGCCGGCGGTGAACGGGAAGTAGCCGGGCAGATTGTCGAGCATCAGCCAGCGCAGGATTTCACCGTGGTCGATGAATTTCGGCAGCGCGACCTTGCGGACTTCGGAGCCGGACAATGTGGTGACGGTAAGCGCGGTGCGAATTTCGCGATCGCGGATGCGGACGATGTGTTCGTCGCCGGAATAGGCGGCGACGGTTTGCGGCCAGGTTTCGAGTAGTTGGCGTTCGCGTTCGCCGAGGGCGGCGGTGCGTTGGGCGATCAGGGCGTCGAGTTGGGTTGGAGTGGCAGTGTCGGTGGCTTTTCTCGGCGTTGGGGCCGTGGCTGTGTCTGCCGTTGGGGCTACGCTCGCCTCTGCCGTTGGCACTGCGCAGGTCTCCGCCGTTGGCGCTGCGCCGGTGCGTGCATCTGCATCCGCAGGCGCAAGGGCATGCGCACCGGCGCCCGCGTTTGCTTCATCGAGCATGCGGCGCGCTTCGATGAGTTGCCAACGCTCGCGCGCCATGCGCGCTTGCGCGTCGGCGCGCTCGCGGTACGCGTGAACCGTCTGCGCGACGTCCGCGAGATAGCGCACGCGGGCCGGCGGCACGATGGCGTTGCGGCCACTCGAAAAGCGCACATCGTCGAGCGTAGGCAGACGGCCGCCGCCCGCTCTCAAGCCGTGCCTGCGCAGCGCTTGCGCAACGTGCTGATACAGCGAGGTCACACCATCGTCGTTAAAACGCGAGGCAATCGTGCCGAACACCGGCATCGCGTCAGGCGACTTCGCAAAGTCGCCGCGATTGCGCTGCACCTGCTTTGCGACGTCGCGCAACGCGTCCGGCGCGCCTTTGCGATCGAACTTGTTGATCGCGACGAAGCCGGCGAAATCCAGCATGTCGATCTTCTCCAACTGGCTGGCCGCGCCGAACTCGGGCGTCATCACATACAGCGATTCGTCGACGAACGGCACGATCGCCGCATCGCCCTGCCCGATCCCGGACGTCTCGACAATGATCAGATCGAAGCCCGCCGCTCTGCACAGCATCAGCGCGTCGGGCAAAGAGTCGGAGATTTCGCTCGACGCTTCGCGCGTCGCCATCGAGCGCATGTACACGCGCGCGCCGCCGCCCCAGTCGCCGATTGCGTTCATGCGAATGCGGTCGCCGAGCAGCGCGCCGCCGGATTTGCGGCGCGACGGGTCGATAGCGAGCACGGCGATGGTGAGGGCGTCGCCATAGTCGAGCCGGAAGCGGCGGATCAGTTCGTCGGTGAGCGACGATTTGCCCGCGCCGCCGGTGCCGGTGATGCCGAGCACGGGAACCTCGGTCGCTTTAGCGAGCGCCGACAGCTTTTCACGCTCGGCTGACGCGACGCCGCCTGTTTCGAATGCGCTGATCAGTTGTGCGAGTCGGCGGAAGATGGGCGACGCGGAGTCGCGTGTGTCGACGGCAGGAGCAGTGGGTGTGGCGGCGGGCGCCTTGCCGGCGGCGTCCGAGACATGATTCGCTTGCGCTGTTTCGCCCGCCTGGCGAGCTTGATAGGACGGATCGCGGGCGCCGCTGGCTTGACCGTCGGCAGGAGGCTCAGCGCGCGGTTCTAGACGCGGCAGCCTGCGCGCCGACAGGTCGGCGACCCACACACCAAACGGATACTCCCGGGTGCCCCCAGCAGCGCGCGCGGCTTCGGAACAGCGCACGATCATGTCGTCGATCATGCCTTGCAAGCCGAGCCGCTGCCCGTCCTGCGGCGAATAGATCTTCTCGACGCCGTAGCGTTCGAGCCCGGCAATCTCTTCGGGGACGATCACGCCTCCGCCGCCGCCGAATACCTTGATGAGCTCACCGCCGCGTGCGCGCAGCAGTTCGACCAGATAGCGGAAGTATTCGTTATGCCCGCCCTGGTAGCTGGACACGGCGACGCCGTCGGCGTCTTCGTGCAACGCGGCGGTGGCGACTTCATCGACGGAGCGGTTGTGGCCGAGGTGAATCACCTCGACGCCGCTCGCCTGCAGGATGCGCCGCATGATGTTGATCGACGCATCGTGTCCGTCGAACAGCGCGGCGGCCGTGACGAAACGCAGACGCCGGCCCGCGGGCAGCTTGTGGCTGCCGGCGCGCTGCGGCGCGGACAGATCGGTCATGTCTCCCCCAGATCGTTACGCGTATGGGTGCTGGCAACCAGTATAGCGAAACGGGGGGCGGCGCATCCCGACGCGCCTAACGCACAGCCAACGCCTTGATCTGCTCGAGCGACGGCCACAGCGACTCGTTCGCGAACCGCTCCGCAAGGAAGTCGACAAACGAACGCACCTTCGCCGACAGATGCCGGCGGCTCGCGTACACCACATGGATCGGCAGTTCGCGCGGCGGCACGTCGTCCACCAGCAGCGGCACGAGACGCCCCGCGGCCAGATCCTCGCCGATCACCTCGGTGCCGAGCAATGCGATACCCGCGCCTTGCAGCACGATCACGCGTTGCGCTTCCAGATGATTGACGATCAGATTGCCCGACAGACGCACGCGCGGCGAGGCGTCGCCGGTGCTGGGCGCGATTTCCGGCGCCGACACACCCGCATATTGCAGATAGTTGTGGCGAGCGAGATCGGCGACGGTCTTCGGCGTGCCGTGACGGCGCAGATAGGCTGGCGACGCGCACAGCACGAGATGAGCGGTCGCGATCTGCCGAGCGATCAGCGAAGACGACTTCAGCCCGCCCGGCGAGGCCCGGATCGCGACGTCGAAGCCCTCGTCGATCAGTTCGACCACGCGGTCGGACAAGGTCATGTCGACGATGACTTGCGGATACTGCGCGGCGTAGTCCGCCACGGCGGCCATCACGTGGCTCAAGCCGAACGCCGACAGCGACGACACCCGCAAGCGCCCCTGCGGCACGACGCTGGCCGCGCCGACCGCCTGCTCGGCTTCCTCGAGTTCGGTGAGCACCTGCGAGAGGCGCTCGTAGTATTCGCGGCCCGCCTCGGTCGGTGCGACGCGACGCGTCGTGCGGTTCAGGAGACGCGCACCGAGCTGCTGTTCGAGGTGCATCACGTGCTTGCTCGCCATTGCCGCCGACATTTCCATCCGCTCGGCCGCGCCGACAAAGCTGCCGACTTCGACCACGTGGCGAAACACTTTCATGCTGACGAGGGTATCCATCTCAATCGCTCGGGAATTAATCAACGTCATTTTGCAGGGTTTATCAACAAACCGGTCGCCAAATCGACCGGATGCGGATGCCAGACGCGACAAAGCCCGCCTTCCGGAGAAGGCGGGCTTTGCAGATATTGCCAGACAGGTTAACCGTCACGCAGCGACTGCAACGAGGCAGACGCCGCCCCGCACGCTCAGAACTTCGCGCGCATGCCGACGCCGTAGGTGTTGCCGCTCGACTGGCCCGTGATGTGGTCGTACAGGTAAGCCGCGTAGATGTCCGTGCGCTTGGACAACGGATAGTCGTAGCCGACCGCGGCCGTCTGACGGGTCTGGTCGAAGCCGCCGCCGTCCCGCGAATAGGCGTACGACGCCATCACGGTGCCCGGGCCCACCGGCACCGAGACGCCGCCCTGTGCGGTGTTCACGTGCCAGCTCGTCAAGGTCTGGTCGTTGTGCGTGTACATGTACTGACCGAAGAGCTTCACGTACTTCAGGTCGTACGACAGGCCGAGTTGCGCCACGCCCTGCGCTTTCAGACCGGGCACGCCCGACGAATCGAAGCTGCCCAGGTCGCCCGGCGTGTTGTTGAAGTTCACGTACTGGTACACCGCGGTCGCCGCAAAGGGGCCATGGAAGTACAGCACCTGGCCGCTCCACTTCTTCGCGCCGTTCTGCGTCGTGTTGCCGAGTGCGTACATCGCGCTCGCGGACAGACCGTTGAAGTTCGGCGACGAATACTGCACCGCGTTGCTCCAGCCGGAGTCGCCTGTCACGCCCTGGTCGGTCGAATACGTCGGAAAGGTGCCGAGCCCGAGGTACACGTGATAAACCATCGGTGAGAAGACATACGAGTCGATGAACGGATTGAACAGAATCGTCGACACGAACAATTGGGTGGTCAGACGGCCGGCGGTGACCGTGCCGTACGGCGATTCGATACCGACGTAAGCATTGCGCGAAAACATCGTGTCGCCGGTGAAGCGGCCGTACTGGCCGTTCTGCGCGCGGAAGAAGTCTTCCAACGTGAAGATCGCCTTGTAGCCGTTGCCCAGATCCTCAGCCCCCTTCAAGCCCCAGTACGACGTCGACATGCCGCCGCCGGACACCTGCACCGACGTCTTGCCGCCCGGAAACTTCTGCGCGCCGACCCATTCGTCGACCTGACCGTAAAGTTGCACGCTCGATTGCGCAAAAGCAGACGATGCACTGGCCAGCAGAGCGGCACACGCGGTTGCCTTGAGGGTGGTCTTCAGCGCACTGCTGATGCTTGTTTTCATGGGTTCTCCTGTCTTTGTCAAAAGGGGTGTGGCTGTGCGAAAGGGGGGAGCTCGCGCGAACCATTGTTGTTGTCCGTTCGGTGATCGAGCCAATCTGGGCGGGACCATCTTTGCGGACCATTTTTATGAACAAAAATATCGTTGGTTATTGCGGGTATATCGGTCTGATTAGTTTTGTCGCTTATCGGCCTGATAAAGCGCGGGTTCCCGGCGTCCTCGCGGTACCGCCGCGGACCTCGCGGCACCGCGAAAAGCGGTGCTGACATTGCGCCGAACCGGGTAATAACGCGTCAGATGACATGCGGATGACGCGCTGCCGCAGAAACAACCAAATTTGACGATGGGAGACGGTTCGCTGCCGAGTGTTTTCAAAAAAGTGTGGCGTCGAAACGTCAGATTGACGGGGGCGTTCCGGACGATGCAAGGCGGGAAGCCGCGGCGGGGCGGTTTGGAAAGCTGACGGGAGCCGTGGTGATTCAGCGAAGGAGGATGAAGAAGGCAGTTGGCAACGCGTGTCGTACTCACGAGCGAGCGTGTGGTTGCCCATGCAAACGAACAGGAGCGACGCGTGGAAGCCGCCCGTGCGACGGCTAATTCCGGTAAGGCGAGCCTTCCTGCTGACGCGGATCGTCCGACTGGCGCTGCATCGCGCGCGTCGAGCCGCGCTCTTCGTTATAACGGGCGACGTCGGCGCGAATCGAACCGCCGCTGCGAACCGGCCCATTGCCCGGCGGCCGCGGCACCGAACGCGACTCGGCACTCACCGGCGTAATCGCGCCTGCGTATTGGATGCCGCCGCGTCTCGCGCCGGGATATGCGGGGCCGGATGGTCCTGCAACCCGGCGCACGCCTGGGTTATAGGCGCCGAAGCCATTCGCGTAATCGCCGCCGGCCAGGTTCGCACCGCCACGCGGTAGGCGCATGTTCCGGTCGGCCATATCGTTGCGGGCGGGTCTTACGTTGGGTGCGCCGTAGTAACGGCCGTCGTTGCGCGCATCGCCACGCATCGCGTGTCCCGCGCCCGCAGACGAATAGCCACCGCCGTGCAGCATGCCCGGCGCTTTTGCATAGGCGAACGAGCACAGCGCAGCGATAACCGCGCCCAACGCCCAGTGCTTCGTTCTCGACAACGCGTCCACCCAGTGACTCTCATGCCCGAAGACTTGCCTGAAACCCACCGTTCGAGCTGCGATGGACTTGTTCTGGGACTGGCGCGAGCGCTGCGGGTATATCGCGGCGCGGGGGCATCCCGATGGCCTTTGAAGCGTAATTTATGGGTGCTGGCAAAGGGTGTCGAGCCAAAAAGTGTTAGGCCTCAACCGTGGATGTAACACCTTGTTACTGCGACGTTTTTTCGCGACAGTGTCCTTGCGTGAAAGCCTTGAAACAGCTTGCTTGCGCGGCATTGCGGGACGCATCAGACCATGCTTGCGTACAACGAATCGCCTTGGATTTTTCGCCCAATTGTCAAAACGCCATGGACCAAACTGACGACCTCGCCAATACTGAAACCGGGCCGCCAACCACCGGCCAGCGGCGTTGATCGGGCGTTTGATGCACATCTTTCATTAATCGATTCAGTAAATGAATTTGCTTTTTCAATCGATTTTCAACAACAATAGGTGTTTTCCATAACTTGAGGCCGGCGATTTGCACGTGCGTTTGCCGTGCGCTTTTCCGCATCACCGAATCGAGATTCCGACATGGCTCGCCCGAAACTGCTTCCCGACAACTTCACCTTGTGCCTCGTCGGCACTGTGATCCTTGCCAGCCTCCTGCCGGTTCACGGGCAGGCCGCCGTCGGGTTCAACTGGGTGACGAACGTGGCGGTCGGCCTGCTGTTTTTCCTGCACGGCGCCAAACTCTCACGTGAAGCGATCATTGCGGGCGCGACGCACTGGCGTCTTCATCTGGTAGTGCTGCTCAGCACGTTCGCGCTGTTTCCGCTGCTCGGCCTCGCGCTTAAGCCGCTCCTTTCGCCACTTGTCACGCCGGCGCTCTATGCGGGGGTCCTCTTCCTCTGCACGCTGCCGTCGACGGTTCAGTCGTCCATCGCGTTCACGTCCATTGCCAAGGGCAACGTGCCGGCCGCCGTGTGCAGCGCGTCGGCCTCGAGCCTGCTGGGCATCTTCCTCACGCCCGCACTCGTCAGCTTCCTCATCACCAATCAGGCTGCGGGCGGCGGTTCGCCGTGGCATACGGTGGGCAATATCGTGCTGCAACTGCTGGTGCCGTTCGTAGCCGGGCAGTTGCTGCGGCCGTTGATCGGCAAGTGGATCGAGCGCAATCGCGGCGTGCTGAAATTCGTCGACCAAGGCTCGATCCTGCTGGTGGTCTACGGCGCGTTCAGCGAAGCGGTTAACGAGGGCCTGTGGCATCAGATTCCGCTGTCCGCGCTCGGCGGCCTGCTGCTGGTCAATGTCGTGCTGCTGGCGCTCGCACTGGCCGCGACGATATTCGTCAGCAAGCGGCTCGGTTTTAGCCGCGCGGACCAGATCACGATCATCTTCTGCGGTTCGAAGAAGAGCCTCGCTGCCGGCGTGCCGATGGCCAAGGTCATTTTCGCCTCGCATGCGGTTGGCGCCGCTGTGTTGCCGCTGATGCTGTTTCACCAGATCCAGTTGATGGTGTGCGCCGCGCTCGCGCAGCGCTGGGGCGCCCGCGACACCAGCGGCGAGACCCGCGCCGCCGCGCGCGAGCGGCCCGCCGCCGCCGTCGCGCGCCGTTGAATATGCGCGCAATGCAAACAGGACATTCATAAGCGCCCTCCCTGAGCGTTATTTGAAGAAAGCCGCCTCGTGCGGCTTTTTTGTTATTTCACGCGCAAACGCCGCCGCTGTCGCCTCGGCCGGATGGCATAGGCGAATTCCTGGCGAGGCGAAACCGGCGCCGGTTCAGCCGCAAAGCCTTGCGCACCAATCCAGTGCGACGCTTCACTAAAACTTCACTTAATTCCGCGCCGGGCGGGCCGATAAGCCGAACGTCGATCGCTACGCCTACCTGCCATGCAACCTCGCTCGCCCTCCCGATTCGCCACGCCGCGCATCGCGGAGTTGATCGCCCGGCGTGATCTGTCCGCCGTATTCCAGCCGATCATCGATTTCGAGGACGGCGCGATCCTCGGCTACGAAGGGCTGATCCGCGGCCCCGCCGGTACGCCGCTCGAAGCGCCGTTCGCGCTGTTTTCGCAGGCGCTCGCCGAGGGCTGCACGATCGAACTCGAACGCGCCGCCGCGCACACCTGCATCGAGGCCTTCGCGAGACTCGGTGTCGAAGGCAAGCTGTTCCTCAACTTCAGCGCGGGCGCGATCCGCCAACTGACCGACGCGCGCGAGGACACGCTCGCGCTGCTGCGTCATCGCGGACTCGATCCGCAGCGCATCGTGATCGAGTTGACCGAGCAGAGCATGATTCCGGATGTCGGCAGCTTCCTGCCGGTGATTGCGGCGCTGCGCATGGCAGGCGCGCAATTCGCGCTCGACGACTACGGCACCGCGAACGCCAGCATGAATCTGTGGGTGCGGCTGCAGCCGGACGTCGTGAAAATCGACCGCTTCTTCATTCACGACATCGCCTGCGATCCGCTCAAGTTCGAAGCCGTGCGCGCGATGCAGCACTTCGCCAGCGCGAGCGGCGCGCAACTGGTGGCCGAGGGCATCGAGAACGAAGCGGATCTGATCGTGGTGCGCGACATGGGCATCGCCTGCGGGCAGGGTTATTTCTTCGGCCGCCCGCATGCGCAACCGGCGCGCCACGTGACCGACGACGCCCGCGACGCGCTGCGTGCCGGCCACATCGCCGTATTTCCGGAGCCCACGCGCATGGCGAGCGGCGCGTCGCCCTCGGGCGGCATGGCGTCGGCCAAGATGCTGGTGCACGCGCCCGCGTTGCCGCGCCACGCGACCAACAACGACGTGCTCGAACTGTTCAACCGTCTGCCCGACCTGCACGCGGTCGCGGTGGTCGAACGTGACGAACCGGTCGCGCTGATCAACCGCCGCAGCTTCATGGACCGCTACGCGCTGCCGTACCACCGCGAGCTGTTCGGCAAGCGTCCGTGCCTGCTGTTCGCCAACGCATCGCCGGTGATCATCGAGAAATCGATGACCGTCGAGCAGATGGCCAAACTGCTCGCGAGCGACGATCAGCGTTATCTCGCCGACGGCTTCGTGATCACCGACAACGGCAAATACGCGGGCCTCGGCACCGGCGAGAACCTCGTGCGCGCGGTGACCGAGGTGCGCATCGAAGCCGCGCGCTACGCGAATCCGCTGACTTTCCTGCCGGGCAACATTCCGATCAGTTCGCATATCGCCCGCCTGCTCGGCAACGACGCCGGCTTCCACGCGTGTTACGTGGACCTGAATCACTTCAAGCCCTTCAACGATCAGTACGGCTACTGGTAAGGCGACGAAGT
>DASPZL010000586.1:0-11428 GCA_035636295.1 Paraburkholderia sp. | reverse complement strand
CGGCATGTCGACGCAGACGTTCAGCACCTCGACGAACAGTCTCGTGCAGATTTCCACCGAACCGGCCATGCGTGGCCGGGTGATCGCGATCCTGCTGGCTATCTCGCTAGGCGGCACGCCGCTGGGCGCGCCGGTCGTAGGCTGGGTCGCGGACCGCTTCGGCCCGCGTTGGGCGCTCGGCGTCGGCGCCGCCTCGGGCTTCGCAGCGGCGCTCGTCGGCCTGGTTTACCTGGTGAAGTACCGGCAGTTGCGCGTGTATGTCGAAGCGGGACGCCTGCGCTATAGCGTGGATGATCCACGCCAGGCGCCGCCTTACGTCAGTCCCGCCATGGCCGTGCAGAACGCCGTATTGAGCGAGGCCGAAGAGGACTCGTCCGCGGGCGTCTGAACGGCTGCTACCTCACTTCGCCACCGGCATCGTGAATTCGGCGCCCTTCGCGATGCTGTCCGGCCAGCGTTGCATGATGCTCTTGTAGCGCGTGTAGAAGCGAACGCCTTCTTCGCCATACGCATGGTGGTCGCCGAACAGCGAACGCTTCCAGCCGCCGAACGAGTGCCACGCCATCGGCACCGGAATCGGCACGTTGATGCCGACCATGCCCACCTGAATCTGCCGGCCGAACGCGCGCGCCACGCCGCCGTCGGACGTGAAGAGCGACACGCCGTTGCCGAACTCGTGCGCGTTGATCAACTCGACCGCGCTCGCGAAATCGGGCACGCGCACCACGGCCAGCACCGGGCCGAAGATCTCTTCCTTGTAGATCTTCATTTCCGTGCCGACCTGGTCGAATAGCGTGCCGCCGATGAAGAAACCATCCTCGCTCGCCACCGGATGCGCGCGGCCGTCGACGATCAGCTTCGCGCCTTCCGCCACGCCCGAGGCGATATAACCGGCCACCTTGGCCCTGTGTTCGGCGGTCACCAACGGCCCCATCTCGGCGTCGAGCTTCTCGCCGTTCTTGATCACCAGCGATTTAACGCGCGGCACCAGCTTCTCGATTAGCTGATCGGCGACGTTGCCGACCGCCACCGCCACCGAGATCGCCATGCAGCGCTCGCCTGCCGAGCCGTAGGCGGCGCCGATCAACGCATCGACGGCCTGATCCAGATCGGCGTCCGGCATCACCACCAGATGATTCTTCGCGCCGCCGAGCGCCTGCACGCGCTTGCCGCGCTTCGACGCTTCCGTATGAATATATTCGGCGATCGGCGTGGAGCCCACGAACGACAGCGCCGCGACGTCCGGATGATCGATCAGCGCATCCACGGCCACCTTGTCGCCGTTCACGACGTTGAACACGCCGTCCGGCAAACCGGCTTCCTTCAGCAATTCGGCGAGGCGCAGCGACGCGGACGGATCACGCTCCGACGGCTTCAACACGAACGTATTGCCGCAGGCGAGCGCGACCGGGAACATCCACATCGGCACCATCACCGGGAAATTGAATGGCGTGATGCCCGCGACCACACCGAGCGGCTGACGCAGATTCCAGTTGTCGATGCCGCCGCCGATCTGGTCGGTGAAATCGGTCTTCAGCAGATTCGGAATGCCGCACGCGAACTCGACCACTTCGATGCCGCGCACCACTTCGCCTTGCGCGTCCGTGAACACCTTGCCGTGTTCGCGCGTGATCAGCATCGCCAGTTCGTCGTGGTGCTGGTTGAGCAGTTCCTTGAACTTGAACAGAATGCGGGCGCGCTTGAGCGGCGCGGTTTCGCTCCAGGCCGGAAACGCCGCCTTGGCGGCCTTGACCGCGGCGTCCACTTCCTCGACCGACGCAAGCGCCACCGAGCCGGTCACCTTGCCGGTGGCGGGATTGAACACGTCCTTGAAGCGGCCGCTGGCCGGCGCGGCCGGCGCGCCGCCGATGTAATGGCCTAACTGCTGCACCGTCAGCTTCGCTTGTTCGTTCACTGCATTCATTTCCTTACCTCGTGTTCGGGATAGACGCGTCAGCACCGCGCCGTAAGCAAAAAGATCAGGCTACGCTGCACGGCACGCAAGCGGCCATCCGCTCGCCGGCAGGCTCCATCAAGACCAGCCAACTGTATCGACGGCGCCGGGCATATTCCCGATACAGCACAATAAAACCGCGCCTCACTGTGTTGTTTTTCGCGTGGCAACTGTACTGGTCGGCGAGATTTGCCCAGCCCGGCCACTCCCCGGTAAGTCCTGGCTTGCAAAGTTTCGCTTTAAGGACGCCAATGAAGTTGCCTTGAAAGCTGATCGAAAAACAGTTCTGTTAGGGAGGCGGCATGGAAACGAACGCATCGGCAGACGGCCGCGAGCATCGCTCGCAGGTTCGCAAAGCAACCGCCAGCGGCTGGATCGGCTCGGCGCTCGAATACTACGATTTCTTCATCTACGCGCAAGCGGCAGCCCTTATCTTTCCCCAGCTGTTCTTTCCGTCGGGCAATCCGAAGATCGCGATCGTCGCCTCGCTCGCGACCTACGGCGTCGGCTACGTCGCGCGGCCGATCGGCGCATTCGTCCTCGGGCATTGGGGCGACACCCACGGCCGCAAGAATGTGCTGCTCCTCTGCATGTTCCTGATGGGCTTTTCCACGATGGCGGTCGGCCTGCTGCCCACCTATCAGCAAGTAGGCTTGCTGGCGCCCGCCATGCTGGTGGTGCTTCGTCTGATCCAGGGCTTTGCCGTCGCGGGCGAAATCTCGGGCGCAAGCTCGATGATTCTCGAACACGCGCCGTTCGGACGGCGCGGCTATTACGCAAGCTTCACGCTGCAAGGCGTGCAGGCAGGCCAGATTCTCGCCGCGGCCGTGTTCCTGCCGCTCGCCTATTACATGGAAGAGAGTTCGTTCAATTCGTGGGGCTGGCGCGTGCCGTTCCTGCTGAGCGCGCTGGTGCTGGTTGCCGGCTACATCATTCGCCGCGAGGTGCAGGAAACGCCGGTCTTCACCAAGGAAGACGCGAGCGGCGCGGTGCCCAGGTCGCCGATTGCCGAGGCTTTCCGTCATAACCTGGCGGATATGCTGCGCGTGGTCGGCTGCTCGCTGATGAACGTGATTCCCGTCGTCACCACCATTTTCGGCGCGGCATATGCGGTGCAGGCGTCGTATGGCATCGGCTTTTCGAAGAGCGTGTATCTGTGGATTCCGGTGATCGGCAACATCGTCGCCGTGCTGGTGATCCCGTTCGTGGGCAATCTGTCCGACCGGATCGGCCGGCGCTTGCCGATCATCGTGGGTGCGCTCGGCGCGGGCCTGCTCTCGTTCGCTTATCTGTACGCGATCAGCATTCGCAACGTGCCGCTCGCGATCGTCATGTCGATCCTCATGTGGGGCATCATTTACCAAGGCTACAACGCCACGTTTCCAAGCTTCTATCCAGAACTGTTCCCGAGCCGCTCACGCGTCTCCGCGATGGCGATCGGCCAGAACATCGGCACGACGATCACCGCGCTGCTGCCGGCTTTGTTCGCTTACGTCGCGCCGCCCGGATCGCACAACGTTCCGCTTACCATCGGCGCGATCACCTTCGGCGTCACCATCATTGCGGCGGCGACGGCATGGAGCGCGCGCGAGAATTACCGCGTGAAGCTGAGCGATCTGGGCGAACCCAATGCAGTGCCGATCGACAAGCAGAGCTATGAGCTGCAGCGAGCGCAGATCATGGCCGAAGCGAAGAAAGCGCTCGCTTGACGCCAGCCGATGCTACTTCAGGGAAATGCATGGCTATGACCGTCCCCGCGTTCGTCGCAAGCACTTAGCGCCATTGCTCGGTCAGTTCATTGGCCAGCACCATCTTCTCGCGGATCAGTTCGGCAAAGGCTGTGTCGGCGCCGCTGTGCGCCTTGAGGAATTTCAACGCGGCGGAATGCACGGCGCGCATCGAGCGTCCGTCGATGCCGGCCATGCGCGGTGCGCTGCGTTTGGTCTCCTCGACCAGATCGCGTGCGCTGGCGAAGTCGGGCGATAAATCGCTTTGCGCCTCGAATTCGGCGCGCAAACCGGCCGCGTATTCGCGCGATTGCCCAAGCCGGTCGACGTCGATCAACAGATCGACGCCCTCCGCCATGCGCAGCGCACAGAGAATCCACAGCGCAATGAAGGCCCGATACGCGTTGCTGCCTTCGGCCGTACGCGCATATTGCTCGCATGCCATCGCATAGGCGTCGTCCGACGTGGGCGCAACTGGCGGCAAGCTCACGCCGCAGACGTCGATAGCCTGTCTGACCAACGGCTCGGACTGATTCAAGCCCAGCACGCGAAACGGCGCGGCCACAAAGAACGGATTGCTCCACTGCTGGTTGAGCACCCACCCCGAAGCGAATTGCGACGCGGGATTTCGCAATACACCCACATGCAGCGCCTCGGGAAACGCGCGCTTGAACCACGGCAAGCGGCCCGACGAACGGCAAAACTTGAAGACCGGCACCTTGCCCTGCTCAGCGGAGCGCTCGCACAGATTGCGCAAATAGGCCTGCAACGCGGGAAATTCCGCGTCCGGTTCGCCGGCGAAACGATCGGTGCCGAAGCGCTTTCCGTATCCGGCGACACCGCGCGCGCCCTCCCGCAGAAACGGACGGTACTCGTCGAAATATGGCGCGGCGAGCGGCGGATGCCCCGAGGTCAGCGTGGGACGCACAGCGGAGACATCGGCGAAACTCAACTCGGCGAGCACATTGCTCAACGGTTCGTAGAAGCCGGTCACGGCCTCGAGCGCGCGCAGACGCGACCAGATCCACGTGCCGGCGCTGCGCCAGCCCGTATGCAGGAATATGCCCTGTTTCAGGGCACTTTTCCGTGCGGCATCATCCTGGCGTTGAAATGGATCATTCGACATGCGGGTCACCTCTTTGCGGCGCCTGACGGGCCACGCAACGGTCGATGTGAAAACGGCATTGGACTTCTCTTCAGATTGAAGCAACAACGAATCGATGGAAGCAGACGCCGCCTGCCTTGTGCTCAAGCACACACTTTAGCGGGTCAAGCGGTCGGCTGCGTTACAGAACCCTCACTTTACCTTGCCACGGCCCATCGCATTCGTTGACGCGAGTGATGTACGGCGGACTGGAACCGCGCATCCAAACGCTTTAAGCTGCCAGACTCACGAACTCAAACGTTGCTGACATGAACGACTCGGCCGACATCCGGTTCCTGCTGACGATCCGCGAAAGCGGCAGCCTGATCGCCGCGGCGCGAAAACTGGGGCTGTCGCCCTCGGCGGTGACTCAGCGCCTCCAGCAACTCGAAAAGAAGCTGGGCGCGCAACTGGTGAATCGCACGGCGCGCCGCTTGCAGTTTACGGAGGAAGGCGCGCTGCTATGCGAACGCGGCGCCGACCTCGTCCAGCAGTTCGACACATTGTTCGACGACGTGCAGACGCGCCGCGGCGGTCTGGTCGGCACGCTGAAAATCAACGGCCCGCTGGGCTTCGGGCGGCGCCACCTCGCGCCGGCCATTGCCGACTTCCAGCAGCAGAACCCGGATATCGACGTGGCGCTCACGCTGTCCGACCAGCCGTTAACGGAAACGATGGATCGCTTCGACATTGTCGTGCATATCGGCGAGTTGCCGGCGTCGAACCGGGTCGGTTATGCGATTGCACCGAATGCGCGGTTCGTCTGCGCGGCGCCCGCGCTTATCAAGCGCCTTGGCGCGCCGGAATCGCCGGATGAGTTGAGCAGGCTGCCCTGCATCGTGCTGCGCGAGAACAACGAGGATGTCTCGCTGTGGCAATTCAGCAAGGGTCGAACGCGCCGCAGCGTGCGCGTTTCCGCGCATTTGAGCTGCAACGACGGCGACGTGATCCGCCAGTGGGCATGCGAAGGCCGCGGCGTGATTCTGCGCTCCGAATGGGACGTGGCCGACGACGTCGCCCGGGGCCGGCTCGTGCGTTTGCTGCCGGGATGGAAGGCGCCGGACGCCAACGTGATGGCGCTCACGCATCAGCGGGCGGGGTTGCCGGCGCGTACCCGTCATTTCATGCAGTATTTACAGGCCAGATTCAGACCGCTGCCGCCGTGGAGGCGATGAAGTTCGCAATGGGGGCACGTAGCATGCGAATGCTATGTTCAATTCAACTGAATCTAAGAGTTACGTCAGTTGAACGCTGTATCGGTGGTGAAACTTTATAATCGAATCACCGTCCACCGCCGGTCCAGATTATGACGCCCGCTTCCGTCCCCGCTGCATATCCCAAGGCCGTGCTTTTCGACCTGCTGACCGCCCTGCTCGACTCGTGGTCGTCATGGAATCGCGCCGCGGGTTCCGAAGAGGCGGGCCGCGCGTGGCGGGCCGCCTACTTGCGCCTGACCTATGGCTGCGGCCGCTATATCGCGTATGAACAATTGGTGCGCAACGCAGCCGAAAAAGTCGGCCTGCCGGAATCCGCCGCGCTCGCGCTCGAAGCGGACTGGCTGGAACTCGCGCCGTGGCATGGCGCCCTCGAAACATTGCAGGCACTCAAACCGCACTGCAAACTGGCGGTCGTGACCAACTGCTCCACCCGCCTCGGCAAGCAGGCGGCCAACCTCTTCCCGATCGGCTGGGACGCGATCGTCACCGCCGAAGAAGCCGGCGTGTACAAACCGAACCCGTTGCCCTACCGGCTCGCGCTCGAAAAACTCGGCGTGCAAGCCCACCAGGCCGCGTTTGTGGCCGGTTCCAGCTACGACATGTTCGGCACCGCCACCGTCGGCTTGCGGACGTATTGGCATAACCACGTCGGTCTGCCGCTCGTGACGGGCGCGCCGTCGCCGGAAATCGAGGCGCCGACGCTCGACTCGCTGGTGCCGTGGCTCAGCCGCTTCGGCTCGCACTGAAACCCTTCCGCTCTCCGAGAAAGCATGAAACTCGACCACATCGACACTCCCGCCGCGCTAATCGACATCGCCCGCATGCAGAAGAACATTGCGCGGATGCAGGGCCATATGAACACGCTGGGCGTCGCGTTCCGTCCACATGTGAAAACCACCAAATGTATCGACGTGGTGCGCGCGCAGATCGCCGCCGGCGCGCGCGGCATCACGGTCTCGACCCTGAAGGAAGCCGAGGCGTTCTTTGCCGCCGGCATCGAAGACATTCTCTACGCGGTCAGCATCGTCCCTTCAAAGTTGCCGCGAGCGTTGGCGCTGCGCCGCCAGGGCTGCGATCTGAAGCTGGCGGTGGACAACCCGACCGCCGCCGCAGCCGTCGCCGCATTCGGCGACCAGCACGGCGAAACCTTCGACGTTTGGATCGAAGTGGACACCGACGGGCACCGCTCGGGCATCACGCCGGAACAGGACACGTTGCTCGAAGTCGGCCGGATTCTGCATGAGAACGGCGTGAAGGTGGGCGGCGTGATGACCCACGCGGGCTCCAGTTACGAGCTGCATACGCCGCAAGCGCTCGCCGCGCTCGCGGAACAGGAACGCGCCGGCTGCGTACGCGCGGCGCAACGCTTGCGCGATGCGGGCATTCCGTGCCCCGTCGTGAGTATCGGTTCAACGCCCACTGCGCTCGCCGCCGAGCAACTGGAAGGCGTCACCGAAGTGCGAGCAGGCGTGTATGTGTTCTTCGATCTGGTCATGCACAACGTGGGCGTGTGCGCGCTCGACGACATCGCGCTCAGCGTGCTTGCCACCGTGATCGGCCACCAGGCGGATAAAGGCTGGGCGATTCTCGACGCGGGCTGGATGGCGATGAGCCGCGATCGCGGCACGTCGAAGCAATCGCACGATTTCGGCTACGGCCAGCCGTGTTTGTTGAATGGCACACCGCTTGCCGGTTACGTGGTGAGCGGCGCCAATCAGGAGCACGGGATTCTTTCGTCGGCGTCGACATCAACGTCAGCGTCAGCGGAGGAAGGCGCGCACGTCGGCGACATCACACAGCGCTTTCCTATCGGCATGAAACTGCGCATTCTGCCGAATCATGCGTGCGCAACCGGTGCGCAGTTTCCCGAGTATCACGCGGTTTCGCCGGAAGGCAACAGCGTGGAATGGCCGCGTTTTCAGGGCTGGTGAGCGGCCTCACGAAAGAATGCACGCTCCTTTAGTCTTCTTCCTCCAGCCCGGCCAGCAGATCGTCGACAGCGCGGTACACGCGCTCGACGATCGCCGGTCCCACCTTGCGCTCCAACTCGCGATAGTGCGCTTCGAGATCCTTCGAAATCACGCGCACCAGTTCCACGCTCGTATCGGTTAGCGACACCAGCACGCGGCGCTGGTCTTCCGCGAAACGCTCCTTCGTTACCAGTTCCATGCTTTCCATGCGCGCGAGCACGCCGGCCATGCTCGGGCTCGAAATCGTGCAGATATCGGAAATGTGGCGCGGCTCCATCGGACCGTGCTCGTTGAGCGCGCGAATCACACGCCATTGCTGCTCGGTCAGTCCGTGCGCGGTAATCAATGGGCGGAATCGCTCCATCATTTTTTCTCTGGCGCGCAGCAGCAGCATCGGCAGATTGCGGTGCAAAACTCGTGTGGAAGCGGGAGCGGACATATCGGAAGATAAATAAAAGCAGCCGTCGAAACTTAAGGGAAAACCCGCGATCAGCCGACAGGCTATTGACCGTGGATCATATCAAGCGCAATACTACTAACATATTAGTATTTTATCAGAGAGACAGCTGATTCATGTTCGCACTTGCCGATCATCTGCTGCATCCCGAGAGCGAAGCGCTGCCGCGCGACGTCGATGCGCAGACAGTAGCCGCGTTGCTCACACGCGGCCTGGCCTGCCGCGCGCCCGTGTGCGGCGCTGTCTATGGAACCTTGCTGAACGACCGTGCCGCGCTGGACGCGCTAGGCGATGCGATGCATGCGCCGCCGTATAAAGCGCCGCCAAAAGCGCCAGTTCTGTATCTGAAGCCGCGCAACACGCTCGCCGGGCATCGCGCGCGCGTCCTCGTGCCGGACGATGCACTGGGCGTGGAAGTCGGCGCTTCGCTGGGTATCGTGATCGGACGCACGGCGACACGGCTAAGCGCCGAGCGCGCGTTCGATTACATCGCGGGCTATACGCTGGTCGCCGATTTGAGTGTGCCGCATGCGAGCGTGTACCGCCCTTCGGTGCGGTTCCGGGCGCGCGACGGCTTTTGCGTGATCGGTCCGGCGTTGGTTGCAGCGCGTCATGTTGCCGCGCCGGACGATCTTGAGATCAAGGTTTCGCTTAATGGACGCGACACGTTCACCGCGAGCACGGCGTCGTCGGTACGCAACGTCGCGCAATTACTCGCGGACGTAACCGATTTCATGACGCTCAGCGCGGGTGACGTCATTACGCTGGGCGTGCCGCGTGGTTCGCCCGTCGCTCATATCGGCGAGACGGCCACGCTATCGATTGGCCGATTGCCGCCGCTCGAGGTCTCGTTTATCGGCACACAGGAACAAGCCGGAGAACAGTCATGATGCGCGGCCGCGTTGCGTATGCTGGCGCGATTCACGAAGCTTATCCGGACGCCAACGGCGTGCGCCTCGCCGATGGCCGCGTGCGTCGCGAGGATGAGCTCGTGTGGCTCGCGCCGATCGAAGTCGGCACGATCTTCGCGCTCGGCCTGAATTACGCCGAGCATGCGAAGGAATTGCAGTTCACCAGGCAGGAAGAGCCGCTCGTGTTCCTCAAGGGGCCGGGCACGGTGATCGGTCATCGTGGCGTCACGCGCCGCCCCGCCGATGTCGCCTTCATGCACTACGAGTGCGAACTCGCCGTCGTGATCGGCCGAACGGCGCGGAACGTCGAGCGCGAAAACGCCATGCAGCACGTGGCCGGCTACATGATCGCCAACGACTACGCGATCCGCGACTACCTGGAAAACTATTACCGCCCCAACCTGCGTGTGAAGAATCGCGACGGCGGCACGGTGCTGGGCCCCTGGTTCGTCGATGCGGCAGATGTGGAAGACGTCACGCAACTTGAATTGCGCACGTTCGTAAACGGCACGCGGCAACAGCACGGCAACACGCGCGATCTCGTCACCGACATCCCCGCGTTGATCGAATACCTGAGCAGCTTCATGACGCTTGCGCCCGGCGACGTGATTCTAACCGGCACACCGGAGGGCATCGTCAACGTCGATGCGGGCGACGAAGTGGTCTGCGAGATCGACGGCCTTGGCCGTCTCGTCAATACGATTGCATCCGACGCGGACTTCAACCGCGCCTGATCGACTGCTTTACATAGGATCGGAGTAAGCGCTAAAGCGCTAACTCCAATCGACAGCGAATAGAGAAAGGACGAGGCAATGCGAATCGAACATCTGATCAACGGCAAATCGAGCGTCGCGCGTGATTACTTCGAGACCGTCAATCCGGCCACGCAAGACGTGCTCGCTGAAGTCGCACGCGGCGGCGCGGAAGAAGTCGGCGCCGCCGTGCGCGCGGCCAGAGACTCGTTTCCCGCATGGGCCGGCAAGCCCGCCGCTGAACGCGCGAAGCTCGTGCGCAAGCTCGGCGAATTGATCGCGAAGAACGTGCCGGACATCTCGGAGACCGAAACGAAGGACACCGGTCAGACGATCTCGCAGACGCGCAAACAACTCGTGCCGCGTGCCGCCGACAATTTCAGCTACTTCGCCGAGATGTGCACGCGTGTCGACGGCCATACGTACCCCACCGAGACGCATCTGAACTACACGCTGTTTCATCCGGTCGGCGTCTGCGCGCTGATTTCGCCGTGGAATGTGCCGTTCATGACGGCCACGTGGAAGGTCGCGCCCTGCCTCGCGTTCGGCAATACGGCCGTGCTCAAGATGAGCGAACTGTCGCCGCTCACCGCCTCGATGCTCGGCAATCTCGCGCTCGAAGCGGGCATTCCCGCAGGCGTGCTGAACGTCGTGCACGGCTTCGGCAAGGAAACAGGCGAACCACTCGTGGCGCACCCCGACGTGCATGCGGTGTCGTTCACGGGATCGACGGCCACCGGCAACCGCATCGTGCAAACCGCAGGCCTGAAGAAGTTTTCGATGGAACTGGGCGGCAAGTCGCCGTTCGTCATTTTCGACGACGCCGATTTCGAACGCGCGCTCGACGCCGCCGTGTTCATGATCTTCTCGAACAACGGCGAACGCTGCACGGCCGGCTCGCGCATTCTGGTGCAGCGTTCGATTTACGCGCGTTTTGCCGAGCGTTTCATCGAACGCGCGAAGCGCTTGACGGTGGGCGATCCGCTCGCCGACAGCACCATCGTCGGACCGATGATCAGCCAGGGGCATCTGGCGAAAGTGCGCAGCTATATCGAACTGGGTCCCAAAGAAGGCGCGACGCTCGCCTGTGGCGGCCTCGACACGCCCGACTTGCCCGAAGCAATGCGCAAAGGCAACTTCGTCGCGCCGACCGTATTCGTCGACGTCGACAACCGCATGCGGATCGCACAGGAAGAAATCTTCGGCCCGGTCGCGTGCCTGATTCCGTTCGACGACGAAGCCGATGCGATCAAACTCGCCAACGACATCTCTTACGGTCTGTCGAGCTACATCTGG
>DASPZL010000585.1:0-2574 GCA_035636295.1 Paraburkholderia sp. | reverse complement strand
AATGCCCGCGTGGTAATGCATGCGCACGCGCTTCACATCGTCGAGACGCCGGTTGCCGAAAATGTCGCGCAGCGCCCACGAAAACGCGCCGTCTTCGCCGCCCATGCGGCGAAACGCGTCGTCCATAGGAAAACCGCCGAGCGCCGCATACGCCGCGCGGCGAATGATCAGGCTGCTCGGCACGGTATTGCTGAGCGTCGCGGCGTGTTTGGCGAAATCGGGGTGACCGGTGATTTCGGCTGGAAAATCCGCGTATTCGACGTCGAGCCGCACGGACACTTCTTTCGGGTTCTGCGTGAGAAACGAGCTTGCGGCGGCGAGCGCGCCAGGCAGATATTCGTCGTCGGCGTCGAGGAAGGCGACCAGATCGTGCGACGCATGCAGCGCGCCCCAATTTCGTGCTCGCGCGGGGCCGCCGTTATAGGGCATCCGCAACAGGCCTACGCGCGCCTCGAGGCTTCCGCAATGGGCCACGATGTCGGCCGAAGCGTCGGTCGAGCCGTCGTCCACCACGATGATCTGCGCCGCTTCCGGCTGAATCTGGCAGCTTCGCAGCGCACGAACAATCGTCGCCGCGCCGTTGTAGCAGGGAATGATGATCGAAATGGGCTTCATGATTGAGACGGGCGCCACGGCGCCGGCGGTGGAGAACCGTCAATGTTATCCCTCTTCGAACGGCGTCCATCCTGAAAAGCGGAGTGAGGCGCCGGTCGCGCGCCGCCGCATAAATACGATGACTTACAATCATGCCGGTCATTCCAATTTGGAATTCTGGAGCCGGAGATCGTGGAACTACGTGCGCTGCGGTATTTCGTCGAAGTAGTACGTCAACAGAGCTTCACCGTCGCCGCCGAGCAAATGTTCGTGACACAGCCGACCATCAGCAAGATGGTCAAGTCGCTGGAGGACGAAATCGGCTCTCCATTGCTGCTGCGCGATGGCCGTCAGATGGTGCTGACCGACGCCGGCCGGATCGTGTATCAGCGCGGCCAGGACGTGCTGGCGGCGCACGCGCAATTGCAGGCCGAACTGAACGATCTCGGCACGCTGGGGCACGGCGAACTCACCATCGGCATTCCGCCGATGGGCGGTTCGCTCTTCACGCCCGCCATCGCCGCGTTCCGCCAGCGCTACCCGAAAATCGAACTGAAGCTGTTCGAGCAAGGCTCGCGCGCGATCGAGACGGCGCTGATCAACGGTGAACTGGAGCTGGGCGGCGTGCTGCAACCGGTCGACCCGGAAAACATCGACGTGCTGCCGATCACGCACCAGTTGCTATGGCTCGTCGCGCGCACCGGCTCGCGCTGGGACGATCTGCACGAGGTGCCGCTCGCCCAACTCGCCAACGAGCCGTTCGTGTTCTACGGCGAGAGCCTCGCGCTCAACGATGTGGTGTTGAATGCGTGCCGCGCGGCCGGCTTTGCGCCGACCATCGTCGGACGCAGCGGGCATTGGGATTTCATGGCGGCGCTGGTGCAGGCCGGCGTCGGCATCGCCCTATTGCCCGCGCCCTACTGCCGGCGGCTCGACGCAGCGCAGTTCACCTGCCGGCCAGTGGCGGAGCCGGAAATTCCGTGGGAAATGGCGATCGGCTGGCGCCGCAATGGTTATCTGTCGCACGCCGCGCGCGCGTGGCTCGAGGTGGCGCGCGAGACGCTGCCGGGCCAGGCCGGCGATGACTTCATGCTGGGGCCGGGCATCGGCATCACCGGCATTACCGCGCCCGTGGTGACGCCGCCCGCCAAATGAAAAATGCCGCCCGGCGCGAGCCAGGCGGCATGTGTCAAACGCTCAATGAAGGCCGCGGTTACTGCTGCGTGACGAACTCGATGCGGCGGTTGGCGAAACGGCCGCTCGCCGTATCGTTGCTCGCGACCGGACGCGCGTCGCCATAGCCTTGTGCGACCAGCGAATCAGCCGGCACCCCCGCCTTGACGAGATACGCACGGATCGTCTGGGCTCGCTTCTTCGAGAGTTGCAGATTGGCTTGCTGACCGCCGACGTTGTCCGAATAGCCGGCCACCTCGAGCTTGGCCGTCTTGCCGTTGCGCACGCACGCATTCAGCACCTGTGCCGACTGGTTCAGATCTTCGCGTGCCGAAGCCGGCACCTGATTGCTGGCGCTCGCGAAGTTGATCACTTGCAGGTTCAGCACTTTCACGACGTCTGCTGCCGCGCACGCGCTATCCGGAGCCAGCAGGCCCTTGATCGCGCCGCGGAAGTTTTCCGTTGCATTGGCGACCGCCTGCTCGACGTTGAACGACCCGATCTGGTACGACGCGCCGAACAGCGACTTCAGCTTATCGAGCCAGCCCAGCTTCGCGTTTGCCGCGCTGCCGCTCAGTTCGATGTGCGTGCCGTCCACTTTCACTTCCGCGCCCGGCAGGGCCATCAGCGGCAACAGGCCGTCGAGATGCGCGAGCCAGTCGGCCGGCTTGGTGCTCGGATCGACCGTGACGTTCGCGACGAAGTTATACGCGCCGAGACGCTTCGTCAGCTCGTCGACGAACTGCTTCTTTTCCGCTTCGCTGCCGACCGTGGCGGTGATGGTCGGCTTACCGGCGGCGTCGACGG
>DASPZL010000584.1:0-14604 GCA_035636295.1 Paraburkholderia sp. | reverse complement strand
CGCTCGACCGCAAAGCGGTGGGTCGCGCGCTACGGGCACGCCATACTTGGGCGACCACCGGCGAACACAGCGCCGCGCTGGTTCGCTGCGGCGGGCACTGGCAGGGCGATGCGTTCGCGCATCACGGACCGGCTACGCTGGACTACCGCCTGCTTGGCCGCGCCGGTTGGGAATACGTCGCGGCGTTCGATCACTCGGGCCTGATCTGGGAGCGTGACCTTCATGAGGAGCTGGGCTACTCGGAACGATTGATTCGCATCCGCTGGGGCGGTGCGCGTATTCGCGACCGTTACCGTTGGGCGTCATGGCGCGGACGTATCCGCATTCTGAACGGCACGATCCACAATTTCGGCTCGGCGGGCTTCGAGCACATCGAGGAAGCCGCGTGGCGCACCGGCACCACCGACATCGAATTCCGCAGCGACACGTATGGCGATGCCGACAGCGTCGAAATCGATGTTAGCAATCTCGCCAACGCGCGGATCGTGATCGAAGGGACCATCGACAGTTTCGTGAAAGTGGGTGACCCTCTGCAGGGCAATCCGTTTGCGCATGCGCCTGCATTTCGCTGGGAGATCAGCGGGGCGGAGTTGCTCGCGCAGGGAAAGGCAAGACACGAACTGGGCGGGACGGAATTGTTCCTCGCCGCCGAGCGCCTGAGCGCGAAGGCTTTGCCGCAGGATTTGTCGGGCACGTTGGAGGTTGCGCCGCTGAACGCGCCGTTCGGCTTCCGGCCCGTGTATCTGTTCGCGCGGCAGCGGGACGACAGCAAGGTCTGGACGTCGGCGCAATTCATCACGTTCGAGCCTTTACACAACACGGAGCAGAGCAGAAGCTTTAAAGGGGCAACCATCCCGCTCGGGCTCGACTCTTAACCAGGCCAAACAACTGATTCCGTTTTTCAATCGATACGCGCGAATGATGTGCGCATCGGAGGTTCGTCCAGCAGGCGCTCGTCGCCGATGCCGCGCGCGGCGTGTTATGAAGCGTTTTCGGACCGCTCGTACGGTTAATTAAGCAAATCGGGCCGATTCCGATTCTGCTTTGCCCGCTTAACTTTCCACGATTCGTTATTTCCATCGTTGGCAACGCTGGCCTAGGCTCTTGAGATAGACGGGCGCGCGTCTGGTGCCGCCACGGTTCGCGTGCCGCGGCAACGACGCAATGGAGAACGCAATGACGGAGGTTGTCGGGAAAAACGGAGCGGGCCGGCGTCTCGCGTGGATCGCCGGTGTGGGCGCGAGCGCCGGGCTGGGGGCAGCGCTCGCGCGCCGTTTCGCTCGCGAAGGATTCAGCGTCGCGGTGACGGGGCGCTCGCGCGAACGGCTCGATGCGATCGTCGATGAAATTCACGGTGCGGGCGGACAGGCGTTCGCCCTACCCGGAGACGTCACGAGCGAGAGCGACCTCGCTGCCATTGCCCGGCAGCTCACGGAGCGCGGCACACTCGAAGTCGCGATTTTTAACGCCGCGGGCGCGCCGCGCGCTCCGACGCTCGAACTGAGCGCCGGGCAGTTCGAGGCGGCATGGCGCGTCACGACGCTGGGCGGGTTCCTGTTCGCCCGGGCAGCGTTGCAGCCTTTGCTCGCGGCTGGGCGGGGTTCGCTGTTGTTCACTGGCGCAACGGCTTCGCTGCGCGGCCGGCCGCCGTTTGCCGCGTTCGCTTCCGCCAAGGCCGGTTTGCGTTCGCTCGCGCAGAGTCTCGCGCGCGAGTTCGGACCGAAGAATATCCATGTCGCGCATGTGGTGGTCGATGGCGGCATCGACGGTGAACGCCTGCGCATGTCGGCGCCGCAGCGGGTGGCCGAACGCGGTCCGGACGGCCTGCTCGACCCCGACGATATCGCAGACGCGTACTGGCATCTCCATCAGCAGCGGCGCAGTGCGTGGTCGCAGGAAATCGATCTGCGGCCATTCAACGAATCGTTTTAATGTGATGAGGGCTCGACCATGAGCGATATCGTCGTCGACACACCTGCGGCCGCCGCGACGGTCGAGGCAGAGTTGAATTATCTGGAGTTCACCGGTGAGAAGCCGGTGTCGTATCAATACGAGCCGCCGCCCGGCGTACCGAAGCGCAGCGGCGTGTACCGGCCGCATCGGGTGACCGTTTCGAATGCGCGAGTCGCGCCGCCGCCAGGTGCGCTGTCACTCGATCGTAACGGCTTCGAACTGCATCGGCGCGCGAGCGCGTTGAGCGATTTTTCCGATCCCGCGAAGATCGAAACGGTCTACTATCAGGAAGCCGAACAACTGCTGAAGCAGGCCACGGGTGCCCGCCGGGCCGTGGTGTTCGATCACACGCTGCGGGACGGCAACGCCGATCGCGCCGAAGGCGTGAGAGAGCCGGTCAAGTACATTCATAACGACCAGACGTTTGTGTCGGGACCGCGCCGGGTACGCGACCATCTGCCGGCAGGCGAAGCCGGGCAGTTGCTGCAAGGCCGCGTGGCGATCGTCAACCTGTGGCGCCCGATCGGCGAAACCGTGCAGTCGTCGCCGCTCGCCCTGTGCGATTCGCGCAGCATTACGCTTAACGATCTGGTGGCCTCGGACCTGGTTTATCCCGACAAGGTAGGTGAAACGTATGCGCTGGTGTTCAATCCGCGTCATCGTTGGTACTACTTTCCCAACATGACGCCCGACGAATTCCTGCTGCTCAAGATCTACGATTCGGCAGGCGACGGAATCGCGCGGCTGACCGCGCACACCGCATTCGACGACCCCACTTCACCGGCCAATGCGCCGCCGCGACGTAGTATCGAATTGCGCACGTTGCTGTTCTTTTGACCTGCGCACCTTGGGTCTTTTGAAGCAGATGGTCGGCTCGCTACTGCGGGCTGGCCTCTACGGCGAGCGAGTGCTCGACCGTTCGCGCCGTCAATTCGCCATTCATCGCGCTGCTCACGACGAACTCGTACCGCTCCGGCCTGATATGAAATAACGTCGACTCGCAGACGCGTCCATCCGTGAGACGCGAGATGCGTTTCATCACCAGCAGGGGCGCGTGCTCGGGCGTCTGAAGACTGCGTGCAATGCCCGCAGGCGCCGCCACGGCAGTAATGCTCATGTCCGCGCGGGCGATTTTCCATCCAGGCAACGATTCGATGATTTCGTAAGACGGTCGCGTTTGCGCGAGCTGCTCGGAGATCGTCTCCGCTTCCGGCAGCAACCACGTCTGCGCGAGCGCGACGCGGACACCGTCCACGGAATGCAGCCGTTCGAGATAGACGGCGGTCTTGACCTCGCTCGCGAACACGCCGGCCATATCGGCCGGCAGCTTCTTACCGGGCTGCATGCGCAGGAGCTTCATTTGCGGCTCGGCGCCCTGGCGCGCCAGCGAATCGTAAAAACCCCGCAATACATCGAGTCGATGCTGCATGCGCTTGCCGCTGGCAAAGGTGCCTTTGCCCTGTTTTCGCTCCACCAGCTTTTCATCCGCCAGCTTGCCGATGGCCAGCCGCACGGTCACGCGGCTTACGCCGAAGCGCTCGCTGAGTTCCGCCTCCGACGGCAGTTTGCCGGAAGGCTCGTAGCCGCCGTTTTCTATTTCGCCGCGCAAGGTGTCGGCAATCTGATCATAAAGCGACGTGACGTTCTCACGGACCAAGGTCATGTTCGATGTTCTCTGTTTGTGCGAGCGGCGGCACTGCGATGAATCGTGCCGCTGATACGCGATTCTTCGTCTAATGATATGGGCAGTGCCTGGATCACAGCTTGTATTAATAAGTATTATGCCAATTTCCGGCAGGTCAGGTCTGCTCGCGCCACACGGCGGGGCCACTGGCGCCGCGCCTCGGCCTACATCCGGTGGCCTTCGCCCTGCTGATCAACGATACCGACAGTTTCGCCTACCGTTGTGCGGGCGTGTTGATATGGGCGTCGGCCGTGGAAGAACCTAAGTTTGCCGCCGGGGATGCGCGCGCGGGTGCAGCGAAGCGGGGCTGTCTATTATTACTTCGATGTCGGCGGAACGCCTCGTCGTGAAATTCCGCTGGGTGCGGACTTCGTAGAGGCGGTGCGGAAGTGGTCGGAGTTGGAGGCGCAAAGCCAGAATCGGCATGCGCAGTTGGTAACGTTCCGGTATGCCGCCGAGCGGTATCTGCGCGAGGTCTTGCCGATGAAGTCACGGCGCACGCAACGAGACAACCTGTTAGAGCTCGAGAACCTCTTTAAGTTTTTTGACGATCCGCCGGCGCTGCTTGCAGATATTAAGCCCGTACACGTGAAGCAGTACCTGTCGTGGCGCGGCGAACTGGCCCGGCAGTGGTATGTAGAGCGCAAGCGTGTCGTTCCTGTTCAACCGGGGCACGTTCGAGCAAATCGTGAGGTTGCGTTGTTCTCGCATATCTTTAACTTCGCGCGCGAACATGGGATAACTGATGCCGTCAACCCGTGTGTTGGCGTGCGCCGGAATAGGGAGGTCGGTAGGACGGTCTACGTCGAGGATGACGTGTTTCGGAGGGTGTGGCAGGTAGCTGACGAGCCGACGCGCGACGCGATGGATTTGGCGTATCTGACTGGCCAGAGGCCGGCGGACACATTGAAGTTTATGGAAAGCGATATTCGAGGTGGTGAGCTTTGGGTGGTACAAGGCAAGCGAGGCAAGAAGTTGCGCATTACTTTGTCTGGCGAGCTGGCGGCAGTGATTGATCGGATCCGCGCACGCAAAGCGGCATGCAACGCGAAGTGTGAGGCGCTTGTGGTCAACGAAGCGGGCGAACGCCTGATGCGTGACGCCCTTCGGTTTCGGTTTGATCGTGCGCGGCTCACTGCACAGGTGCAGAAGGATTTGTTTCAGTTTTGGGATCTCCGCGCGAAGGCGGGTACCGATAAGACTGAATCGTCGGGTGATATTCGGGCGGCTCAGCTTCAGTTAGGGCACAAGTCGTTGAAGATGACGGAGCACTATGTGCGCGAGCGGAAGGGCGATAAGGTGGGGCCGACCAGGTAAGTCTGCCGGCTGCACGATCGGCCTTGGCGAGGTTTCTTGGGGAGGTTAGATGCGTACTGTGAAAATCGTTGCGGAACCGCGCGAAGCGTTTGACTCGCGGTTCGTGTCCGCGCTGAAGGGTAATGCCCAGGGCGAATTTATAAGTTTTGAATCGGCGGCGGCTTTGCTGGAGACGTTGACGCCTGACCGCTGGGAGATTTTGACTATGCTGGCCGGGCGGGGCGCAATGCTGGTCGTAGACGTTCAGGAGCTGGTTGGTCGTTCGCTGAAAGAAGTCTGTGCCGATTTCAGGTTGCTCGTGGAGCGTGGCATTGTTGACGAGGATTCCCACGGGTGCGTTGTGTTTCCGTACGACCGCGTCGAGGTGGATTTCGTCTGGAGCAGAAACGTCTGAGAGGGCTTGAAATGCCCCTTTTGCGGAGCAAGAAAAAGGGCTTAGCCGAAGCTAAGCCCTTGAATCTTTTGGTAGGCCGTACGGGATTCGAACCTGTGACCAACGGATTAAAAGTCCGCTGCTCTACCAGCTGAGCTAACGACCCAAAAGAGAAGCGAAATTATAGCGATAGCGCCTATAGGCTGTCAACCCATGGTGGTTGGCCGGACTATCGCCACTTCAGATAGTGAAACGCCCGGGCATCGCTACCCGGGTTTTCCAGCGAGAGGCGCGCGTGGCTATGACGTCGGACACTGCGCGTGACTGCCAACTGCGAGGAACTTCTACGACTACTTGATCTGCGACAGCTTGCTCTGAGCTGACTGCGCGACATCCGAGCCGCCGTATTGCGCGACGATCTGTTCGAGCGTCTTCTTGGCCGCGGCCTTCTGACCTTGCTCGAGCTGATTGTTCGCAATCGCGAGCAGCGCTTCCGGCGCACGCGGATGCTGCGGGTAGTTCTTCACCACACCTTGCCAGGTCGCCGTCGAGCCCTTGTAATCGCGCAGCGCATACAGCGCGTTGCCGAGCCAGTACTGAGCGGTCGGCTGGTAAGGGCTGTTCGGATACTTGGAGATAAAGCTGCGAAACGACGCCGCCGCGTTCTTGAAGTCGCCGCTGCGGAACTGCTGTGAAGCCGCATTGAACGACTCGGTTTCACCCGGCTGCACCTCGCCCTGGACGCCGTCCACCGTCTGTTGCTGCGGCTCGAATTTCTTCAGACGCGTGTCCAGATCGGTGTAGTAGTCCTTCTGCTGCTTTTGCACTGCGGCGAGCTGGTTGGCCATGTCCTCGTTCTGTCCGCGCAGCGTCGCGACCTGCTGATTCAACTGGTCGAGACGATTGGACTGATCGAGGATCGTGCGCTGCGCGGCCGACAGTTGGCTCGACAGGCTTTCGGTCTTCGAGCGCAGATCGAGAATGGCCTGACGGGCCTGATCGTCGTCGAAGATGCCCGCATGCGCGGGCACAGCCGCGAAGGCCGTGACCGCGACGCAGGCCGCTGCGGCAGACCGCAGCCAGGAGAAACGATGCGTCATTCGGCTCATCACCCGTTACTTACTGTTGGTACACGAGGTCGGCGCGGCGGTTCTGTGCCCACGACGATTCGTCATGACCCGTGGCTTGCGGCTTTTCCTTGCCGAGGCTCACGGCTTCCATTTG
Source organism: Paraburkholderia sp. (assembly GCA_035636295.1). GTDB lineage: Bacteria > Pseudomonadota > Gammaproteobacteria > Burkholderiales > Burkholderiaceae > Paraburkholderia. The sequence goes on along the minus strand of DASPZL010000584.1, from coordinate 8,053 downwards.
CGAGTCCGTCACGCCCATCAGCGACAGCGAACGGCGCACAGCTTCAGCACGCTTCTGGCCGAGCGCCAGGTTGTACTCGCTCGTGCCGCGTTCGTCGGTGTTGCCCTGGATCAGCACGTGGCGTTGCGGATGGCTCTTCAGGTATTGCGAGTGTTGCTGCAGCAGCGACTGATAGTCGTCCTTGACCGAGTAGCTGTCGAAGTCGAAGTAGATGCTGCGCTTGGCGAGCGGGCTGTTCGGATCGTTCAGCGGATCGACGTTGACCTGTGCGACATCGGTCGGGTTCGGTTGCGTGCCGATTGCACCGCCCTTGTTGGCGTTTTCGTCGAGCTTGACGCCCGAGTGACATGCGGCCAGCGCACCGACCATCAGAACGGCAAATGCGAAACGAAGCTTGGACATCATTTTTTACTCTCCTTGTGTTATTGCATCAACGTTATTGCATAAACGGGCCCCAGGACGGCTCGCGTACGCTGCCACCCTGAACGGACAGGACCTGCCGAGTGCGACCATCGGTCGATACTGCGGCCAACACGCCACGGCCGTTCACCTGTGTGGCGTAAAGAATGTACTGACCGTTCGCCGCGAAGCTCGGCGATTCGTCATGTGTCGTGTCCGTCAGGCCCGTGGCCGTATTGCCTTGCAGGTCCTGGATATAAAGCTTGAATCCGCCGCCGACGCGCGAAATATACGCGAGTTGCTTGCCGTCCGGGCTGACGCGCGGGCTCGTGTTGTAGCTGCCCGTGAAAGTGACGCGCTGCGCGGTGCCGGCGCTTTCGCCCTGGGCCGACATCTTGTAGATCTGCGGTTGGCCGCCACGGTCGCTGGTGAAAAAGATCGACTGGCCGTCAGGCGAGAAGCTCGGTTCCGTGTCGATCGAGCTGCCTTGCGTCAGACGCCGCAGCCCGCTGCCGTCCGCATTGACGGCGAAAATCTGCGTGTTGCCGGTGCGCGAAAGCGCAACGGCCAGCGTGCGCCCATCCGGCGACCACGCCGGCGCACTGTTATTGCCCTTCTGATCCGAGACCACCACGCGACGGCCCGTGGGAAGATCGTGGATGTAGACGATCGGCTTCTTCTTCTCGAACGAAACGTAAGCGACCTTGGTGCCGTCGGGCGACCATGCCGGCGAGATGATCGGTTCGGGGCTTGACAGCGCGATGTGCGCATCCTGGCCGTCCGAATCGGAGATCTGCAACTGATAACGGCCGCCCGTCTTGATGACGTACGACAGGCGCGTGGCGAACACGCCGCGCCCGCCCATCAGCTTCGCGTAGATGTAGTCCGCGACCTTGTGCGCGCTCATGCGCAAGCCGCTTTCCGGGCTCACCAGCACGAGGCCGCCGAGGCTTTCGCCCTTGACCGTGTCGTACAGCTTGAAGCGCACTTCGTACTGGCCGTTCGGCAGACGGTTCACGCTGCCCGACACGAACGCATTGGCGCCCTTGGCCTTCCAGCTGCCGAGGTCGACCGACGCCGTTTCCGGCACCGGCGTGCTGCCCGCGTCGATGTTCGTGAATTTGCCGCTGCGTTGCAGATCCTGCCGCACGATCGTGCTGACCTGCTGCGGCGAGTTCGCTTCATCGGCGAAATTCGCCGTTGCGATCGGAAACTGGGTGGACCCGACGCCCGTCACGAGGACGTTGAGTTGTGCGTTGGCGGCGCCGCCGACGGCGATCAGGCACGACGCTACAAGTGTCCGCAGGCCTAGCTTGGTCATCAAACTCATGCTGTATGGATTCCCCAAAAACGGTTTTACTAACGCTTCACAACAGCAGACAGACCCTCAAACATCTAATTCGTTCCCGGGCGCGCCACGCTGGGCGGGGCGCCGCGTCTGCTGTCAACTGACAGTCGAGCTTTTATCAACCTGCCGGGCGCAGCGTAATCTTGAAGCTGCCCGGCGTCTTGCCGTCGATATCCTGAGGCATCGGATCGGAACGCTGGACCGCGCGCAATGCGGCGTCGTCCCATGCCGGGTTGCCGCTGCTGCGCGAGATCGTCGCGCTCAACAAGGTGCCCGTGGGCGAACAGCGCACGGAGATCACTGTCTCCAGGCCTTCCGTTTCGCCACCCCACGTGATGTTCGGGCGTACCACCCGACGCACCTTGTCCGCGTAGCCCGGCGATGCCGCCGTGCCGCCCGAGCCGCTACCCGTTCCGCTCCTGGCAAGCCCATTGCCGGTCGAGCCTTCGCCGCCGGCCAGGCCTTGCATTTGCGCGAGGCGCGCGCGACGTTCGGCGTCCAGCTTCTTTGCTTGCGCCGCGGCGTCGGCCTGCGACTTGGCCTTCGCCGCTTTCTGCGCGTCGGCTTTCTTCTGCGCTTCAGCGTCGGCCTGTTTCTGCTGCTCTTGCTGCTGTTCCTTCAACTGCTGCTGTTTTTGCTGCTCGGCCAATTGCTGTTGCCTCTGCTTTTCGGCCTGCTGCTGTTGCTGCAACTGTTTCTGCTTGGCCGCCGCAGCCTTCTGCGCCGCCTGGTCGGCCGCAAGCTGCTGCTGACGTTTCGCCTCGTCTTCCTGCTGAGCCTGCAGTTTCTGCTGACGCTGCTGCTCGGCCAGTTGCGCCTGGCGTGCGGCTTCCTGCTGCTGGCGTTTCTTCTCCTGCAACGCAATGTCGGCCTGTTCGTCCGGCAGCGGCGGGGCAGGGGCCACCGGCACGGGAGGAGGCGGAGCGGGGCGCGGGATCGCCGTGTCCGGCACCTCGGTCCAGAGCTCCGCTTCCGCGCCTTCCGGCGTGCTGTTCTGCCACTGAATGCCGTGGTACAGGAAAAACCCGAGCAGCACGTGCATCACCAAAGCGAACGCAAAGGCTCGCCCGGTGCCGCGTTCACGCGGCGGCTGGAGCGGGTATTCGGAATTCTTGCGGATCATTGCGATTTGACGAGCAATCCAACGCGTTTGACGCCTCGGGCTTTCAGCTCGGACATCACGTTCATCACGACTTCGTATTTCACGGTCTTGTCGGCGGCGATCACGACAGGCTGGTCAGGATGCGACTGCGCACGGTCTGTGATGAAGCCGTTCAGATCGGCTTTCGTCATGTTTTCCTGCTGCTGCGTACCCGCGTCGTCCTTGTACTTGACGCTCATATTGCCGTCCGCGCGAATATTCACGATCACGGGCGGGGTTTGCTGCTGCGGAGCGGCGCCGCCAACGGTCGGCAGATTGACGATCGACGGGGCGACGAGCGGCGCGGTCACCATGAAGATCACGAGCAGCACGAGCATCACGTCGATGTACGGCACGACGTTGATGTCGGACATCGCCCGGCGCGAACGGCTGCCGCGCATGCTTGAGGAGTGAGAGCCTGCCATCGTGGACCCCTTACTGTGCCTGGCGTTGCAGGATGTTCGAGAACTCTTCGATGAAGGTCTCGAAGCGGATCGCCAGACGGTCGATGTCGTGCGCGTAGCGGTTGTAGGCAACCACGGCCGGAATCGCGGCGAACAGGCCGATCGCGGTAGCGGTCAGCGCTTCGGCGATGCCCGGCGCGACGTTCGCAAGCGTGGCCTGCTGCACGTTGGCGAGGCCGCGGAATGCATTCATGATGCCCCAGACCGTGCCGAACAGACCGATATACGGGCTGACCGAGCCGACCGACGCGAGAAACGCGAGATTGGCCTCGAGCACGTCCATTTCACGCTGGAATGCGGCGCGCATGGCGCGGCGTGCGCCGTCGAGGATCGCGCCCGGATCGTTCAGGCGTTTTTCCTTGCCCTTCAGGAATTCGCGCATGCCGGACTCGAAAATCCGTTCCAGCGCACCGATCGTGTGGCGATTGTTCGCGGCGCTCTGGTAGAGCGCCTGCAGGTCACCGCCCGACCAGAAGTCGCGCTCGAACCGCTCAGTTTGCGCGCGCGCCCTGCGGATCGCAAACCACTTGCGGAAGATGAAGGTCCACGACAGCAGCGACAACAACAGCAGCAGAGCCATGACGGCCTGCGCCAGCAGGCTCGCGTTGAGTACGAGAGAAACGATCGACAGATCTTGTGTAGTGTTCATAAAGGTTCGTTTTAGCGTCCCGGAAGGGGGCGTCCGGCTGCAAGGCCATCGAAGCTTGCCGTGAGCAAAACGGCAGCATCGGCGACACGGCAAGCCGAACCATGCTTTGTGTTGCTTGATCGATACGAGTTCACTGGCCCCGTAATAACGGGGTTCAGTCGTTGTCCGTTGACACCCCGCCTTCGCTGACGCCCGGCCCGCGCCGCAACGCGGCGAGAACCGGCGGAGGAATCGCGGCCGGCCGCAGCGAAGCGCGGTCGACGCAGCCGACCCGGATGGAGCCGGCAGCAAGCAATGTGCCGTTTCGCCACGCTTCCTGCGCGAAGTCGACCGATGCCCTGCCGAGGCGCTCGATCCGGCTGACGACGTTGACGACGTCGTCGAGCCGGCCAGGCGCCCGATAGTCGACCGCGGTGCTGCGCACGATGAAAATCGCGCCGGTTTCGTCCGCGAGCCGGGTCTGGTCGACGCCGCACGCGCGCAGCCATTCGGTTCGCGCCCGCTCGAAAAACTTCAGGTAGTTCGCGTAAAACACGATGCCGCCGGCGTCGGTATCTTCGTAATACACGCGGATCGGCCATGTGAAGCCGATTTCCGTGCCGGGCTGGCTGGTCGACATATTCATGCGGCGCATTTTACCGGAACGCACACCGCGAGGTCTGTTTCAAGATGTGCGCCCCGCCTGGCGGGCTTCAGCCGCGCTGAATGGTCAAACCGGCGAATGATTGCGCCACCGGCATCAGCTCGATCGTGTTGATGTTGACGTGCGCGGGGCGCGTGGCGATCCAGTAGATCGAGTCGGCGATATCCTCGGCTGTCAGCGGTTGGACGTTCTCGTAGACTTTGCCGGCTTTTTCGTCGTCGCCGCGAAAACGCACGTTCGAGAACTCCGTGCCGCCGCACAGGCCCGGCTCGATGTCGGTCACGCGCAGCGCGGTGCCGGCCAGATCGGCGCGCAGATTCAGGCTGAACTGGCGCACGAACGCCTTGGTTGCGCCGTACACGTTGCCTCCCGGGTACGGCCAGCGGCCGGCCACGGAGCCCAGATTGAAGATATGCCCGCGGTTGCGCTCCACCATGCCGGGCAGGAGCGCATGCGTAACCTGCACGAGACCCGTGCAGTTGGTCTCGATCATGGTGTTCCATTCGTCGAGGCTTGCCTTGTGCGCCGGTTCGACGCCGAGCGCAAGGCCGGCATTGTTCACGAGCACGTCGAGCGCCGCGAAATCGGCCGGCAGCGCAGCCGGCACGGCTTCGACGGCGGCGCGGTCGCGCACGTCCAGCTCGTAAGGCAAAAGCGCGTCGCCGAGTTCGTCGGCGAGCGCCTGCAGGCGGTCCTTGCGGCGCGCGGTGGCGACGACCCGATGGCCGCCTTTGACGAAAGCGCGAGCGATAGCGGCGCCGAATCCCGCGGACGCTCCGGTGACGAACACGATCATTGCAGTTCCCTGGTCGGTTGGAGAGAAAGGCCCCAAGCCTACTTCCAATGCGGCGCTGCGGCAAGGATGAACCAGCCTGACAAGCGGCTGTGGAAGGGATGCCGAACGGGTTCCAGGCCGGCGTTCCTCAGACGTTTGCGCGCCGCACACAACGGCGCCGCGACCCGCGCCGCAAGTGCCCGCCGCAGCGGCAGGAAGCCGGTTGCCTATTCGATCCTCTTCCAATAAACTAACGCGCTCGTCCCTGCGTGACTGGCGATAGAACCGGTTCAAGCAATCGGGTTCAAGGTGGAACAACCCACCGTGAAGCGCAGGGTGCCGTTTTGCCGTTCGCCTGGGCAGCCGTGATCCGCGCGCATTGATCTGTGCTGACGGTGGCTGTCCTGCCTCGCGTGTGCGGCGACTCTCCATCCGCCACGTCTGGGCTGGCCCAGCCGCCAGCAGCGCCGCGTACCCGCTACGCAAGATTCGGCGCACGACCCGGTCAACCTGAACACACTCAACGGAATCCGTATGTTTGACAGAGCCCAAAGCACCATCGCCAACGTCGATCCTGAACTCTGGAAAGTCATCGAGCAGGAAAACCGCCGTCAGGAAGAGCACATCGAACTGATCGCGTCGGAAAACTACACGAGCCCGGCTGTGATGGCTGCGCAAGGCTCGCAACTCACCAACAAATACGCCGAAGGGTATCCGGGCAAGCGCTACTACGGCGGCTGCGAATTCGTCGACGTCGCCGAGCAGTTGGCGATCGACCGCGTCAAGCAACTGTTCGGCGCCGAAGCCGCGAACGTGCAGCCGAACTCCGGCTCGCAGGCGAACCAGGGTGTGTTCTTCGCCATGCTCAAGCCGGGCGACACGATCATGGGCATGAGCCTCGCGCACGGCGGTCACCTCACGCACGGTTCGCCGGTCAACATGTCGGGCAAGTGGTTCAACGTGGTGAGCTATGGCCTGAACGAGGCTGAGGACATCGACTACGACGCCGCCGAGAAGCTCGCGCAAGAGCACAAGCCGAAGCTGATCGTGGCGGGTGCGTCCGCATTCGCGCTGCGTATCGACTTCGAACGCATGTCGAAGATCGCCAAGTCGGTCGGCGCGTACCTCATGGTCGACATGGCGCACTACGCGGGCTTGATTGCCGCCGGCGTCTACCCGAACCCGGTGCCGCACGCCGACTTCGTCACCACTACCACGCACAAGAGCCTGCGCGGCCCGCGCGGCGGCGTGATCCTGATGAAGGCCGAGTTCGAAAAGCAGATCAACTCGGCAATCTTCCCGGGCATTCAAGGCGGCCCGCTGATGCACGTGATCGCCGGCAAGGCCGTCGCGTTCAAGGAAGCGCTGTCGCCGGAATTCAAGGCGTACCAGCAGCAGGTTGTCGAAAACGCGCGCGTGCTGGCTGAAACGCTGGTCAAGCGCGGTCTGCGTATCGTCTCGGGCCGCACAGAAAGCCACGTGATGCTGGTCGACCTGCGCGCCAAGAAGATCACCGGCAAGGCAGCGGAAGCGGCGCTTGGCGCCGCGCACATCACCGTCAACAAGAACGCAATTCCGAACGATCCGGAAAAGCCGTTCGTGACGAGCGGCGTGCGTCTCGGCTCGCCGGCCATGACCACGCGCGGCTTCGGCGTCAAGGAAGCCGAGCAGGTGGGCAACCTGATCGCCGACGTGCTGGACAACCCGGAAGACGCCGCCACGATCGAACGTGTGCGCGCGCAAGTCGCCGAGCTGACCCAGCGCTTCCCGGTCTACCGCTAAGCCGTCATGCACTGCCCCTTCTGCCGTCACGCCGATACGCAGGTTGTCGACTCGCGCGTATCCGAAGACGGCGCGACGATTCGCCGGCGCCGCCGCTGCCCGGCCTGCGACAAACGTTTCACGACGTATGAGCGGGTCGAGCTGGCGTTGCCGTCGGTCGTCAAGAAGGATGGCAGCCGCACCGAATTCGACCGCCGCAAGATCGTCGCGAGCATGCAACTGGCGCTGCGCAAGCGCCCAGTGGCGGCGGACGCGATCGACGCGGCGGTCGCCCGCATCGAGTATCAGTTGCTCGGCAGCGGCGAGCGTGAGGTGCGCAGCGAGCGCCTCGGCGAACTCGTGATGAACGAGTTGCGCGCGCTCGATACGATCGCCTATGTGCGCTTTGCTTCCGTCTACCGGCGCTTTGAAGACGTCTCCGAATTCGAGGACGTAATCGAGGAATTCCGCCGCGCCTCTTCTCCTCCCAAGCCGTCCCGCAAGCGCTGATCGCTGTCGCGCCTCGCGTTGCGTTCGAGGTTCCGTCTTCCGCCGCGTTGCTTCGCGCATTCGCATCTCCCGCTCCCGTTATGGTTGGTTGCGTGCATTTTTGCGCGAGATAGCGTCTGAGTGCCACCTGGCCATTCGGCCGATTGTTGGACCGTTTGCAAATCGCTAGATTGGCTGCATTCTTTGAAACGATCAGGGATGCAGATGAAATGGGATGCGGTCTGTTTGCGGCCATGCCGAGGCTTCACGCTTGTCGAAACACTCGCCGTAGTCGCACTGCTGGCGGTGATCGCGGTGATGGCAACGCCGTCGTTCGTCGCGTGGCACGTGCGCGATCAGGTCGATGCACGTACGAAGGCACTC
>DASPZL010000583.1:0-1799 GCA_035636295.1 Paraburkholderia sp. | reverse complement strand
GCTCGACGCGCGCGCCCAGGTGGTGCTCGGCAAGCCGCGCACGCTCGGCATGATGGCCGGACTCGAATACGGCGCGGCGCTGGTGTTCATGATCGGTTATCACGCAAAGTCGCAAACGCACGGCGTCCTCGCGCATACAATCAACAGCTTCGCGTTCGCGCGCGTTTCGCTGAACGGTGTCGAAGTCGGCGAGGCGGGTTTGTACGGCGCGCTGGCGGAAGAATATGGCGCACGCGTGGCGCTTTTATCCGGCGACGACGTCTTCGCCGAGGAAACCGCGCCGCGTTTTCCGGGCGCGCGTTTTGTCGTCACGAAGAGCGCGACGGGGCATGCAAGCGGCGTCACGCGAAGCCCGGCAAGCGCGCGCGATGCGATCGAAACGGCCGCACGCGAAGTGGTGCGGCAGCACCTCGCCAATGGTCATGCGCCGCACGCCGCACGAGCCGAAGCGAAGCCCATCGAATGCGAGCTGCGTGTACAAACCACCGCGCTCACCGATCTGTTTTGCCAATGGCCGACACTTACGCGTGTCGACGCTGTCACGCTGCGTTTCGGCGCGGCGTCGGCGGAACATGCGGTGCGAATGTTGAACTGCCTGTCTGCGATGTCGTTCATGCTGCGCTAGGCGGGCAACGATCGTTTGTCTGGTCGGGGGCGCGCAGCGCGGCCGACAGGCCGACATGTCGCCGGATGATCCGCTATCGGACGGCTACTGCTGCCGGCTCAATTCCCGCGCCGCGCGATCGATCACGTCGGCGATCGCGCCCGCATGCGACACGGGCGCGAGGTGGCTCGACGCCATCGGCACGACTTTGGCGCCCATCCGCTCGGCCATGAATTTTTCGATCTCCGGCGATACCGCGCGGTCCTTCGTGGTCAACACGTACCACGATGGCTTCTCTTTCCACGCCACCTGGCTGACCGTTTCGCCGAACGCCTTCGCGGCGATCGGCTGTTGCGCGGCGGAGAGCACGCGGGTCAGGTTTTCCGGTACGTCGGCGGCGAAGTCGGCGTGGTATTTGGCGCGGTCGAGCCAGAGGAAGCCGGTCGCGTCCGCGGCGATGCTTTTGCCTGCCGGCATCGGCGGGGCGCGCTTCATCAGATCCGCCGCCGACTCTTGCAAATCCGGCGCGATCGCCGCGATATAGACGAGGCCGGCGACGTTCGGCGCGTTCGCGCCCGCTTCGGTGATCACGACGCCGCCCCACGAATGCCCGACCAGCATGGTCGGACCGTCCTGACGCGCGAGTACGCGGCGCGTGGCGGCGACATCGTCGGCGAGAGAGGTGAGCGGGTTCTGCACCGAACTCACGTGATAGCCCTTCTGCTGCAGTTTCGCGACGACGCCGTTCCAGCTCGAGCCGTCGACGAAAGCGCCGTGTACCAGCACGACGTTGCGCACGGGGCCGGTCATCGGCGCGGCGGGCGGCATCGGGACGGTGGCGGCCGGAGTGGCGGGTGCCGCAGGTGCGGGCGCCACGGCCGGCGCCGCAGGTGCCGCTTGAGCCGGAACTGGCGCCGCGGGCGCGCTCGACTCCGTGCCCGGCGCGCTGGCCGGCTCCGCAGCGGGCGCCATGATAAGTGCCGCCGTAGGTGCCGCCGCAGGCGCCGCGCTTTGCGCGAGCGCACCGGCCCCAGCGAAGCAGAGACACAAAGCAGCGGCGCAAAACAGACGTTTGGGCGACATGTTGAATCTCCGAAGGCTGAAACCTCGACTAGCGCAACATACAGAAGCAGCCTGGCAGTGACAACCACTATCCTCGCGGTTAAGTGCGGCGCAGAACCAAGCGCGGGTTGCT
>DASPZL010000582.1:0-13758 GCA_035636295.1 Paraburkholderia sp. | reverse complement strand
GTTGGCGAGGAACAGATACATCACCAGCACCACCAGCACCACCGACATCGCCAGTTCGAACTGCACGTCGCGCACCGAGGCGCGGATCGTGGTGGTGCGGTCGGTGACGATCTGCACCTCGAGCGCCGCGGGCAGCGACTGCTGCAACTGCGGCAGCAGCTTCTTGATGCTGTCCACCACCTGGATCACGTTCGCGCCCGGTTGGCGCTGCACGCTCAGGATGATCGCCGGCGTATTGTCGACCCACGCGCCGAGCTTGGTGTTCTCGGGGCCTTGCACGATAGTGGCGACGTCGGTCAGCATCACCGCGCGGCCGTTCTTGTACGCGACCACCGCGCTTTTGTAGGCCTCGGCGTCGGTCAACTGATCGTTCGCGTTGATCGTGTAGTTGCGCGTGGGGCCGTCGAAATTGCCCTTCGGCGTGTTGACGTTCAGGTTCGAGATCGTGGTGCGCAAATCGTCCAGATTCAGGCCGTATGCGGCGAGCGCGCGCGGGTTCGCCTGAATCCGCACGGCGGGGCGCTGGCCGCCCGACAGGCTCACCAGACCCACGCCCGCGACCTGCGAGATTTTCTGGGCGAGGCGTGTGTCGGCGAGATCCTGCACCTGAGTCAACGGCAGCGTTTTCGACGTGATCGCGAGCGTGATGATCGGCGCGTCGGCGGGATTGACCTTCGCGTAGATCGGCGGCGCGGGCAGGTCGGACGGCAGCAGGTTGCCTGCCGCGTTGATTGCCGCCTGCACTTCCTGCTCGGCGATATCGAGCGGCAGATCGAGGCTGAACTGCAGCGTGATGATGGACGAGCCGGCCGAGCTGTGCGACGACATCTGATTCAACGACGGCATCTGCCCGAACTGCCGCTCGAGCGGCGCGGTTACCGACGAGGTCATCACGTCCGGGCTCGCGCCCGGATAGAACGTCTGCACCTGGATCGTCGGATAGTCGACTTCGGGCAGCGCGGAGAGCGGCAGGAAGCGCAGCGCGACGAGACCGACCAGCATGATCGCCGCCATGAGAAGCGCGGTGCCGACGGGACGCAGAATAAAGGCGCGGGATGGATTCATGCGGTAATTGCCGTGCCTTTACTTTATTGCGAGGCTTGCGCCGCGTGTCTGCCGTGATGCGCGCGCGCGCCGGATGCGCCCGACGCGAAGGCCGCGCCGCTTGCGCTATGCGCGCCCGAGGCGCCGCGCGGTTTCTCGGCCGGAATCGTGATCTTCGCACCTTCCTTGAGCCGGTCGGAACCGTCGATCACCACGCGCTCGCCGACCTGCAGGCCGGATTTGATGCTGGTGCGTTCGCCGTCCACCGGGCCGACCTTCACGGGGCGCACGGTCACCGTGTTGTCCGGCTTCACGACGTACACGAACTGTCCCATCGAGCCGTTGAGCACGGCCGGCGTGGGCACGATCACCGCATCCTTGATCGTATTGACCAAAAGACGCGTATTCACGAACTGATTCGGGAACAGCAGATTCTTCGTGTTCTGGAAGGTCGCGCGAAGCTTGACCGTGCCCGTGGTGGTGTCGATCTGGTTATCCAGCGTTTCGAGCGTGCCGCCTTCGAGCGACGTGGTGTTGCTGCGGTCGTACGCGGTGACCGACAGCTTCGCGCCCGTTTGCGTTTGCTGCAGGATCTGCTGCAGGTTGTCTTCGGAGGTGGTGAAGATCACGCTGATCGGCTGCAACTGCGTGATCACGACGATGCCGTTGGTCAGGCTCGGCGTCACGTAGTTGCCCGGATCGACCTGGCGCAGACCGACGCGCCCCGACACCGGCGCGGTGATGCGCGCGTACACGAGGTCGAGCTTGTAGGTGTCGATGTTCGCCTTGTCGGACTTCACCGTGCCTTCGTATTGCCGCACGAGCGAGGCCTGCGTGTCGACCTGCTGGCTCGCGATCGAGTCTTGCGCGAGCAGCGTCTGATAACGCTTCAGGTCGAGCCGGGCGGTTTGCAGCAGCGCCTCGTCGCGCGCGAGCGTGCCTTGGGCGTTGTCGAGCGAGATCTGATAGGGACGCGGGTCGATCTGGGCGAGCACGTCGCCCCTCTTGACCATCTGGCCTTCCTTGAAATACACGTCTTGCAGCACGCCGCTCAACTGCGGCAGCACCGTGACGCTGGCAAGCGGCGTGACCGTGCCGAGCGCCGTCAGCACCACCGGCATCTCGCCTTGCGTCGCCATGGCCACGTGCACGGGCTGCGGCATGTTGGCCATGCCGCCAGGACCGCCGCGGCCCGCGCGGCTGCCGCTCGCGCCACTGGCACCGGAAGCGCCGCTTGCGCCGCCGCCGGGGCCGCCCCACGGATGCCAGCGCCACAGCACGACTCCGAGAATGACCAGCGCCGCGACGATCAGTGCGATGTTGCGGCCGCGGTGCCGCTTCACCGCGCCGGGCGGCAAGCCGGGCGCGCCCCCGGGCCCGCCGCTGGCGGACGGTTGGGAAGCCGGGGCGGCGGGGTGCGAGGTTTCCGAATGCTTTTGTTGTTCGTCCATCGGTTCGGTCAGGTGGCTGGCTTTTGATGTAAGCCGCTCGCATGCCGGGCCGCCGGGATAGTTCGGCGGCTCGGCTCGCGCGGCGTAACAGGCGGTTTCGACAGTGCGGGCGCTGCGCTTGTTCTGCGCGATGCTACCCGAGGCGCGGGACAGAGATGTTAACCTAATGCGGCGTCACGACAGATCGGCCGGTGCGCTATCGAAACAATGGCGGCAAGCCGGGCGAGCGTCCGCGACGGGAATGCATGATCCTACGTCGCGGGCTCTGTAACAGTCCACCCGTGTATTTTTCTTTTGATTACGAGGGTTACAGGATGTCTTGCCGCGGCCATGGCCACCGACCGGCGAGCCCTTGGGCATTTCAGTTGTCGAGCCGGCGCCCCGGCGTGCCGCCGATCTCGAGAACGATTTTGGAGACGCACTCGAGCAGGGCCGGCGCCGCGCGCGAAATCAGCCAATCGCGCGGGCATTGGTCGGCGGAGCCGCCGCAGTTGACCGCATAGCGCTCGCCCGACGGTCCGATGAACCCCAGTGCGATGGCGTTCAGGCCGTCGTACCATTCGCCGGTGGCGATCGCGAAGCCTTGCTCGATGGTTTCTTGCAATGCGCTTTCGAGCCGGCTGCCGACGTGGCCCCAGTCGTCGCCTTCAGCGGCCTGCAGGCCGATCAGCAGCTTTTCGCGCTCCGGTTCCGCGAGCGCCGCCAGATAGGCGCGGCCGATGGCGGTGCGGCTCAGGTTCATGCGCGAGCCGATCTCGAGGCGTGACACCAGCACCGCCGAGCGCGGCCGGATTGCGTCGATCACCACCATGTCGAGACGGTCGCGCACGGCCAGATGCACGGACAGCGCGGTGCGTTCTGCGAGTTCGATCAGGAGCGGCCGCGCGCGCGCCCGAATGTCGAAGTTGCGCAGAAAGCCGTTACTCAACTCCAGCACCGACGAGGTCAGCACGAAACGCTCGCTGTCGGGCAAGCGGAACAGAAAGCCCGCGCTGACCAGCGTGGCGGTAATGCGCGAGACGGTGGGCTTGGGAATTCCGGTGATCTCGGTCAACTCGCGGTTGCTGAGCGGGGCGTCGGCCGCGGCGACGGAGCGCAGCACGGTGAGGCCGCGTGCCAGCGCGGTGACTTCTTCGCCGGGACCGTCTTTCTCTTTGGCCTGGTCGGCAGCGATTCGGGAGGGCGTGGGTCGGTTCATGGTTTTTTTGGAACTATATTTCAGTTTCTTTATTTACCGTTCGCCGGCGATTAACCCGAAAAGGTCTGCCGGGCGGCCCCAAACTGGGGCATGGCGTTCATTTTTTCGGAACATTCATTGTATCGGAATATTTTTCCGTAACGGACAAGGCGTGTTTAGATTTTGCTTGACTTAGTCAGCATAACCATAAAAAATGGAATCTCATTTCGAAAGACGGGTTCGGGTCCTTGCATTTGAAGTCTCCCGACACCTACCGTGGTCCGCGCAGTGTCTGGTCGAGTGCCTTCTCACAGTCCACCGTAACAGTCCGCGCAGCGCACCGTATAGGCGCAGCATCGCCGGCCGAACTTTCGAATGCCGTCTCTCAGGTTCTAGCACGGCCCTCGGAATGGCTAGAACTTTTTAAGGCGTCACGGAAACGTGACGCCTTTTTTTTCGTCGAACGCACCTTGGCAAAGGTCGCGCAGCCGTATTGATTCCCGCAATCCATACGACGCTGCATTCACCGGCTTTCGCTGGTCAAACTCAGCGTTCCGGCTGAATGCGCCGCACGCGCATTCGTCCCGGCGGCTCGAAGTAGGTGCCGAAGCGCACCAGTCCGCTCTTTTTCAAATAACAGGTCATTTCGTAGCTTACCAGGATACCGGGATCGGGATTGTCGATGTATGCAACGTCGATTGACCGGATGCGCGGCTCATACTCGAGCAGTGTCGCCTCCATCTGCTGCTTCAGCAGATGCGCCGAGGCCGGCAACGCCTTGTAGATGTTCGTGAGGTCCGGTAGCCCGTAGCCGGGCAGGTGCTTGAGCGCGCCCGCCCGCGCGTTGAGGATGCGGCGGATGTTTTGCTGGATGCTCAGGATTTCAAGTGTCCTGTCGTCGTAGGCATCCAGCGGTTCCCCGCCGATGTGGCCGAGCAGCTTGTCGTAGAGGGAAGGACCAACCGGCATCGCATATTCCTTCAGGCCTCGGCCACAGCCGCGTCATTCGCGCTTACGCCGGCAGACAGCGCATCGCGGTGTTCCACAAAATCGATCGTGAGATTTCCGTCATCGGACATCGATAGCCGGATTTCAGCCGGTGGCATTCCCCCGGCCATGCGTGCCAGAAGCTCGCGCGACACGGCCGGCAGGACGCGCTGATTGAGGAACGCATCGACGTTGCGCGCACCCGATTCGCGCGCGAGGCAAAGCTGCGCGAGCGAGCCGGTCAGCACCTCGTCGCACGTGAGCGCGACATCGTAAATACGACGCAGCCGTTCCGCGATTTTCGCAACCTTCAGTTGCACGATCGACACGAGCGCGCCGGCATCGAGCGGCCGGTAGACGAGCGTCTGGAAACGGGCAAGCAGCGCCGGCTGGAAATGCCCGACGAGCTCGGGATGAATCGCCTCGAGCAGTTCGGCCTGCGAGATGGCGGGGTTCTCCTCCGTCGCCCCGTCAATTTGAGCGCTGCCCAGATTGGAGGTCATCAGGATCACGCAGTTGCGGAAGTCGATCTCGCGGCCTTCGCCGTCGCGCATCGTGCCGCGATCAAAGACTTGATAGAACACGTCGAGCACATCGCGATGCGCTTTCTCAACTTCGTCGAGCAGCACGACGCTGTAGGGACGCTGCCGGACTGCTTCGGTGAGAACGCCGCCGCGGCCATAGCCGACATAGCCGGGAGGCGAG
The DNA here is from genome assembly GCA_035636295.1 of Paraburkholderia sp. Lineage (GTDB taxonomy): Bacteria > Pseudomonadota > Gammaproteobacteria > Burkholderiales > Burkholderiaceae > Paraburkholderia. The sequence continues at coordinate 8,394 of DASPZL010000582.1, read as the reverse complement.
CCTTTCAGCTGTGAAACCGTATGGGCTTCCTGATATTCCGACATGTTGATTGTCGTCAGCGCAGTCTCGCCGCCGAACAGCAGGTCGGCAAGCGCGAGCGCCGTTTCGGTCTTGCCAACTCCCGACGGGCCGGCCAGCAGGAACACACCAAGCGGCGAATGCTCGTTTTTCAGACCGGCCTTCGCGGTCCGCAAACCCTCGGCCAGGGCCGCGAGCGCATCGTCCTGAGCAACCACGCGGGCGGCGAGATTCCCTTCAAGCGTGAGCAGCCCTTTCAGTTCGTCCTCGAGCAGATTGCCGACCGGCACGCCGGTCCACTCCGCCACCACGCGCGCGATGGACTGCGCGTCGACGTCGACAAAGACGAGGGGCGCTTTCCCTTGCACGTCGACGACGGCTTGCCTGGCGCTCGCGAGCGCCTCATCGTCACGCACGGACGCGTGCTGCCGGGCATCGCGCTGCGCGTGCACCGCGTTGACCAGATCCAGCTCGCGCGCATAGCGTTGTTGCAGCGTGTTCAGCGCGGCGCGCGCGTCAGCAAGCGCGGGCTGTAACGCATCGAGCCGTTCCTGTGTATCCGGCGCGCCGGCTTGCTGGTCCGCGGCGAGCGCGCCGATTTCCAGTTCGAGCGCGGCGACGGCAGCGCTTGCACGCTGCAGTTCGGCCGGCGGCGATTCGAGCCCCATGCGCACGCGCGCGGCTGCCGTATCGATCAGATCGACCGCTTTGTCCGGTAGCTGCCGCGCCGGGATGTAGCGGCGCGACAGTTTGACCGCGGCCGTGATCGCCTCGTCGAGGATGTGCACGCCGTGATGTTTCGCATAGCGGCTGGCGAGGCCGCGCAGCATCAGGCATGCGGAGGCGTCGTCAGGCTCGTCGACCTTGATGACCTGGAAGCGCCGTTCGAGCGCGGCGTCGCGTTCGAAGTATTCCTTGTACTCGGACCACGTAGTCGCGGCGATCGTGCGCAGTTCGCCGCGCGCGAGCGCGGGCTTCAGCAGGTTCGCCGCGTCCGCGCCACCGGCTGTGTTGCCCGCGCCGATCAGCGAGTGCGCCTCGTCGATAAAAAGAAGGATCGGTACGGGCGAGCTTTGTACTTCGTCGATCACGTTCTTCAGGCGCTGTTCGAATTCGCCCTTGACGCCTGCGCCCGCCTGCAGCAGTCCCAGGTCGAGCGTCAGGATGCGTACGTCGCGGATGACGCTCGGCACACTGCCGTCGGCCACGCGCAGCGCGAGGCCTTCGACGAGTGCGGTCTTGCCGACGCCCGGTTCGCCGACAAGGATCGGATTGTTCTTGCGGCGCCGTGCGAGCACGTCGATCATCTGCTGGATTTCGCGATCGCGGCCGTACACAGGATCGATTCCACCGCGCCGGGCCTTGTCCGTCAGGTCGATCGCGAAGCGGGCGAGGGCGTCGCCTTCGGTGGAATGGCGAGGGGAGTCTCGAGCGCCGGACGATGCGGGCGCCGGTCGCGTCGGCATAGCTTCCGTTGCGCGGGCCGCGTCTTGGGAAAGCGCGGAATCGCCGGCCGATGCCGTGTGCTCGACTCCAATCGGCGGAACGACGGGTTGTGCGCCCTCGACCGAGCGACGGTCCAGTTCCGGCAGCAACCTCTGGATCTGCGTGGCGCTGACCGACAGAAGCGGCCACGCGTCGGTTGCCCGCATGGCGTGCGGCGCATCGGCAAGCGCCTGCAGGAGGTTGGCGGATCGGATCGGTTGGGCTGCGTCGCCCGCCGATGCATGGATCCATGCGCTTTCGAGCACGCCCGTGAGCGAACGGGAAAGCGCCGGTTTGCCACGCAAGTCGCGAGGCACGCGATCGATTGCCGCGAGCAGCGCGTTCCACACCGCGTCCATGTCGATCTGGTAGTGCCGCAGAATGGCCGGAATGTCACCGTCATCCGCTTCGATAAGCTTGAGTAGCCAGTGCTCCAGCGTGATCTCGCCGGCGAGGCGCGCCCGGCAGAGATTCGCAGCGGCGCCGAGCGCATTGGCGCTATGCGGATTGAGCTTGCGAAGCAGGTGAGTGGAGTCTCGCATCGTCATGGTGGTTCCCGCTAGTGGGGCGCGCAAAGCTGTTCCGCTACTGGGAAAAAGCGTCAGCCCGCGCGCGGCGGACTGGCGAAAGGGGCCGGCAGGCGAACGACGGAAGAGCAGTTGCGCTTTTGCCGGCCCTTGGAGACGCCGCTTCTACGAACGCTCGTTCCAGCTGTCCGCGTGAATGATGTTGCCGTCCTTGTACGACCACGTGATTTTCTCGTAGCGCAGTTCGACGCTTTCCAGATGGTTGTGCTTCTCGAACGCCGGGTTTTTGATGTCGAGCATCTTCGGCTCGACTGCGACGACCTTGACGTTGTCGAGCTTCGTGTTGAAGTACTCCTTCTCCTTGCCCGCGTCGTCGATCTTGTACCACTTGATCTCGACCGACTTGAGCGTCTGGCCGCTCGTGACCGCTTTGTACAGATAAGGCGTCGATGCGTCGGTTTCCTTCGTCAGCGTGATCGGCTTGTGTACGCGCGTGCCGGTCAGCTTGCCGGTATTGGAATCGGTCGGAATGTTCACACCGTGATTGAACTCGACGATCTCGACGCTGCCCTCGCGACCCTGGACCGTAACCGAACCCTTGACGTCTGCGCCGCCGTCATCCTTGATCCACATATAGGCCGGAATTGCCATTGTTTCACTCCTTACTGGTCTTGCGATGATCGCCCGGAGGCATCCCCGGGCCGTGAATTCCCGAAGCTCCGTGCCTCAGGGGCCAAAACTGGTTTGCGTCCGCGGGGCGGATGTCGTATCGGGCAAGTTCAATGTGCCGGCCGTATCCGGCACGAGCGTGATTTCCACGCGCCGGTTGCTGGCGCGCCCAATGTCGGTGCCGTTATTCGCGATCGGGCGGGTATCGCCGTAGCCCTGGATGGCGAACCGGGTCGCGGAGATGCCGGACGCCTCGGTGAGCCAGTCCCGCACGGCACCTGCACGGGCAATGGACAGGCGTAGATTGCTGTCACGGCTGCCGATGTTGTCCGTGTGACCCGCCACGAGAATCCGCTTGTCGGGGTGAGCCTTGATCAACTCGAGCACACCGACCATCGCACGCGTCGAGCCGGACTTGAGCCGGGCCTGACCACTCTCGAAGAGCGACATGCTGTCGAGCGTCATGACGGCCGGCGGCGGAGTCGGCGGCTGATACGAGACGATGGCGGTGTCGAGCGCCGTCATGAGCGCGGCACCGCGGTACATGCCGAAGGACAGGCGCAGCGGGACGCCGGTGCGCCCGTAACGCTCAAGTTGGTCGCGATCGGAGATGAGCGCCTGCAACGCATCGTGCCGTGCGGCGTCATGCTCGGGAGTAGTGGAGGAGAACCGGACGAGATCGCCGCCGATCCGGCTGATCAGCGCCTGGTTGTTTCTCGCCGCGCCCCAGAATGCCAGCGCGGCGGCACAGGCAAGCACGGCGAGCGCATGCGCGAGGGCGACTTTGCGTGGCGATACCCACGGCCGCCGAGGCATGGCTTCGATCAGCGGCTGCGGGAGCGGCCACGGCGCGGGAGAAGCCGCCATCGGCGGCGGCGCGATCCGCGCGTGTGCCTGAACGTCTCGCGCCCAAGGCGTGCCCGGTTCGCTCGCCGGCCCGCAATCGATCCAGCCAGCGCCACATGCCAACCAGGGAGCGGCCGGCTGCGAACGGTCGGTGAGCGGCCCGATCACGGCGCGCTGCGTCCAGCCGATGATCGAAGCAAGCGCAGCGGCGCGTGCGGCGGGAACCCTGTCGCCATTAGCCTGCCGGACTTCGGTTTCAGCGGCTTGGGTAACGGCTTCAAAACGCGCTACATCCTTGATCTGCGTAGCGCACGACACGCCATACCATTGCATGTTTTCCACTGGCCCAGCCGTCGCCGTGAGGCGCTGGTAGACGGCGATATGACCGGGGAGTTTCACGCCCAACGTACGGGCGGCATCGGCAACGGCCTGCCGGGTCACGCGCAGCATCTGCGCCATCCCGTCTTCGCTGGCGTGCAAGGCAGGGGCGACCGACAGCACCACGCCATCGGGCGCGCGGCCATCGCGCCACTGCCTGATCGCGACGGCAAGTCGCGGCAGGGCTCGCGGCTGTGCTACCCGCAACCAGATCGCTCCGTCGCCGACGTGAGCAAGACGCTCTTCACCGCCGCCGCGGTTGAAGAGTTGGGGTAGCGCGTCACCGGTCACCATCACAAGCGGCATGCGCGTGCGCAGGCTCACGGGCAATTCCGCGGCGGTCGCGCCGAGCGCGGCAAGTAATTGCGAGCTCTGAACGCGGGCTTGCGCAAGCTGGCGGCCGCGCAGGAATATAGCGGCACCGGCGGCGAGCACGACCAGTACCGCTAGCGCCCAGGCCGTTCCACCCCTAACCGGCCGCACTGCAAACAGCACGGCAAGCAGGAGGGCGGCCGCCAGCGTGACCATCAGGCGAAACGGGTAACCCAGGAATCGCCATTCCTCGAACGAGACGGAGGACGGCTGCGGGGCGCGCAATTCCGTACTCATGGGCTGGATGTCGGCGGAGCGGCGATCTGGTGCGCGACTTGAACATCGAGGGCGTGGCCCCAGACCAGGTAGACCAGCGCCGCAGCCGCACAGCAGAACCCGGCGATCGCCCATGGCGAAAGTCGGCGAAACCAGTCGCCCACACGCGGCTCCGTGTGATCCGAGACGAACGGACGCTGCACCGCGGGGCGCAGCTTCTCGAGTTTGATGGCGAGCGCGGCCATCACCGCGACGCGTCGCGCTTCGCCGTCGCGCGCGTAGCGCCCCAGGAAGCCAAGCCCGAGGATCGCGGCGTACGCTTCGAGCAGATCGGCGTTCGGCGGCTCTTCGCGCATGCGCAGCGCAAGACGCTCAAATACATGCTCGCCCGCGTCGTGCTTGCCGAAATGCTCGACTTGAAGCGGCTGCGCATCCCAGATGTGTTTGTCATCGGCCGGCAGATAGCGCAGCACGGTTTCGTCCAGCAGTCCGCATTGGGCATAAAGCGCATCGTCCCGCACGTCTGCCGCGATGCCACGCTGGTCCATGGCGGTGGAGAACGCGTTCATCAACTGCCGGCAGCGCGGACGCAGCGTTTCGACTGATTCGGAATTGCCGCCTTGCACCAGCATGGTCACGAGTAGTGCGGTATCGCGCAGCAGGTCCCGGATTCCGGTACCTGCTGCGCGATGACTGGCCGGCTGATCGTCGATGAACGACTTCATGATCGCAACACCGCGTAGAGTTCGAGCGAAGCGTCCGGCACGGAGGTCGGCAGATAGATCTGGCAGGCGCGGGCGGCCAGCATCCGGGCGTGCGCCGCATCGTTCGCATCGAGCGCGAAGTACTGGTTGTCGAGCCGCACCGGGATGGCGGCGGGCACGCGCTGGACAGCCTTCAGCGGAATGCCGGCAAGGGCCGCGTTGACGATGTGCTCGACGTCGTCGGGTGCGCCGATCTTGCACAGGCGCGGCAACTGTTCCACCAGTTCGAATGGCGGCACGGCGGCGTGAACCGAGAGATAGTAGTCGGCGCCCGCGACGAGCCGTTCGTCCTGGAACCGGCCCGTCCATATGGTCGGGCTCTTGCGTGTGAGTCCGATCGGGATGACGCGGGACGGAATGATTGCGTCGAGCAGATCGCGGATCAGCGTTTCGAGCTTCGCGAAAATTTCGTCGGCGCGGACATGATCGTAGGGCGGAATTTCGGTGAGCTGCGCGCCGGTCGAGAATGTCATCAGTACGCCCGTCAATTGTGCGAGCGATGAATAGAGCCGCTCGGGCGGCTGGCTCGGATGCGTCGCAAAGAGTCGCAGTTGCGGCCAGTACGTGTGAATGCAATGCAGGAGCCAGAAGAGCGAGACGTCGGCTACGCCGAATTCGGCTACCTGGCCGATGCGCTCGTTCTTACGGGTGCCCAGCGCCGCGCTTTTGGCGTGCAGGATGTCGGCGAGCCGATTCACCCTCTCGACGTGCAAAAGGTGTGCGGCGAGCGTGAGACACGGCGGCACAAAGCGGTGATCTATCGCGAACTGGCCGTTCGCACCTCGTGTGAGCCGCGCGATGGCGCACACGGTGTCGTCCGCATGCGATTCGAAGTCGAACAGCAATCGGACCGCGTGGCGCTCCGCTGCAATTTCCGCGTCGCTGGCGCCGTTCAGGTCCGTCACCGTAACGAACTCGCGATATGAGCGGCGTGGGCGCGCCACAGTCGTTTCATCAAAGCGGCAGTTGCTTCCTGTTGCATCGACGAGCGGCAACGCGGCAAGTACCACGACGGTCTGTCTATCGGGCGACAGCGCCTGAGCGAGATCGCGTGCGGGGGGAATCGCATCCGCCACGGTTGTATCGATCGGCGTGCCATCGGGAAAGCGCAACTTCAGACGCGTGAGTTTCAGGCGACCCGTGGCAAGTGCTTCCTCGTCGATCTCGACACCAAGCGCACCCCACGGTTCGGCGATGGCGGCGGAAGCAAACTGGCGGTGCGAAAAATCAATCCACCGTTCCTGTTGCTGGAAGTGCTGCTGCGTGAGGATCAGGCCTTCGTGCCAGAGCGGTTTGTCGATCCGCATGGAAGTTGTCTGTGCCGTTTAGTTTTAGTGATCAGAGTGCGGATTCTATACACGCTCGATCGAATTCGTATAGACGAAAATCATTCGGTATACGAATTATGTAGAAAATTTACAAATTCTCTACCGATGTATTGGTAATGCATATCCTGAAATTAAGACCCATCGCAGTGTGCAATCGTACGGTCGAATTCTCAATCAAGTTAATTTGACTAAATGCACGAACGCCATGTCTAATGCGATTCATAATCAAACATCGCATGACTAACGAATATGCTGTGAGATGCCATCAAATCTATTCGAAAGCAGGGCATTCTGGTTCGCCTGCCAAGAAGGAGAAGGTGACGCATTGCATGAGCAGCGTTCGATAGTACTCGCGAGGATCCACATTTTTTGAGGAAGACATGACAGACAGCTATCAGCGCGAAATTCCGAAATCGAGAATTCAGATTACCCTCGATCTGCACACGGGCGGCGCCCAAAAGAAAGTTGAGTTGCCCCTCAAGCTGCTTGTCGCTGGCGACTTCAGCGCGGGCAAGGAGCAAGCGCCGCTGGCGGAGCGCAAGAAGCTCAATATCAACAGGAATAATTTCGATGATGTGTTGGCCGACCTGTCGCCGGAACTGAAAATCGCCGCCGAGAACACGCTCGCCGGCGACGGTTCCGATGTTCCTGTGTCGCTGAGCTTCAGGTCGATGAAGGATTTCGAACCCGAACAGGTTGCCCGTCAAATCCCGGAATTGCGCGCGCTGCTTGCGATGCGCAATCTGCTGCGCGATCTGAAGTCGAACCTGCTCGACAACGGTACGTTCAGACGCGAGTTCGAGAAGATTCTCAAGGACAAGTCGCTGTCCGAGCAACTGCGCGGCGAACTAGGGCAGATCGCGACCGCGGCCACCCAGCCTGAAGGCCATGCCTGAACCAGGCAGCGCGAAACTCTCTTTACCGCATTCCGGATAACGACCCACGTGTCCCCTCGGGACCGTAGCGAAAGGACAACCATGGCACGCAACGAACATCAGCAGGCGGGCGCGGCGCAGAGCGTTGTGCTGGATGCCCCGCAACACGCTTCCACCGCAAACAGTTATAGCGTCTACGAGTCGCTATGCGACAAGATCAACCTGAAGCCCGTGAACGCGGCGCGCCCGCTCGAAGCCTTTCAGGACAACGACCTGCTTTCCGAGTCGTCGGCCGACGAGCGGCTCGCGCGCGCGATGAGCGTGTTCCTGAACATGGTGGGCGAGGCGAGCAGGCCGGTCGACCGGCTTGACAAGTCGCTGCTCGACTTCCACATTGGCCGGCTCGATAAACAGATCAGCTGCCAGCTCGACGCTGTCATGCATACGCCCGAGTTCCAGGCGCTCGAAGGTCGCTGGCGCGGGCTCAAGATGCTCGTGAGCCGCACGGACTTTCGCAAGAACGCCCGCGTCGAGGTGCTCGACGTGTCGAAAGACGCACTGACGCGCGACTTCGAGGACACACCGGAAATCATCCAGAGCGGTCTGTACCGTCTTACGTACATCGACGAATACGACACGCCGGGTGGTCAGCCGGTCAGCGCGCTCATCAGCGACTTCGAGTTCGCGAATTCGCCGCAGGATATCGGCCTGCTGCGCAACATCTCGAAAATAGCGGCCGCGGCGCACATGCCGTTTATCGGCTCCATTGGGCCCGCGTTTTTCGGCAAGCAGTCGATGGAGGAAGTCGCCGCGATTCAGGACATCGGCAATTACTTCGACCGTGCCGAGTACATCAAGTGGAAGAGCTTTCGCGATACCGATGATGCCCGCTATGTCGGCCTGACCATGCCCCGTG
>DASPZL010000581.1:0-20072 GCA_035636295.1 Paraburkholderia sp. | reverse complement strand
GCGGCGCTATCGCTGGCGCTCGCGTTCGCCGTCTATGCCGTGCGTCGGATCGAGACCACCGTCATGACGTGCGCCGCGGTGCTCAGCAGCATCCCGGTGATGGCGATTGCGCCGATGCTGCTGATCTGGATGGGGCCCTCGGTCGCCACACGCATCGCGATTACCGCGGTGATCTGCGTGTTTCCGATTCTGGTCTCGGTCGTGCAGGGCATTCGCGCGGTCAGCAAGCAGCACGACGAACTGTTCATGGTGATGGCGTCCACGCCGTGGCAGCGGTTCACGCGCCTCGCGCTGCCGGTGGCCGTGCCGTACGTGTTCGTCGGTCTGCGCATCGCCGCGCCGTTGTCGATTCTCGGCGCGCTCGTCGCCGAATGGAACGGCGCCGATACCGGGCTCGGCGTGATCATGATCAACGCGATGTTCAGCTTGCAGATAGAGCGGCTGTGGACGACGGTCGGCGTCGCGTGTTCCGTCTCGCTGCTCGCGTATGGCTATGTCTGCATGATCGAGCGGCTCGCGGTGTCGGCCGATCGCGTGGTGCGGAGGGCTTCGGTATGAGCACGCTCGATACGCTCGGCGCGCCGAGGCGAGCTTCGCGCGCCTTTTTGCACAGCTCCGCCGCCATGCGCATCCTGTTCGACCGGCTCGCCAGCTATGGTGCGTTCCTGATCGTCGCGGGTCTTTCATGGGCCGCGATCGCCGCGATCTTTCAGTTCCCCGACTATCTGCTGCCGACGCCCTGGCAGGCCATCGAAGCGCTGTTCGCCAATGCGCATGCGATTGCCGCGTCGACGTGGCTGACGCTGTGGTGCACGTTCGCCGGCATGGCGGTGTCCGTGGTGGTCGCCGTCGCCTTCGCATTGCTCTTCGTGCTCTCGCCGCTCGCGAGCCGCACCGTGACGCCGCTGCTGATCGTGATCCGCACCATTCCCATGATCGCGGTCACGCCGCTGATCGTCGTGATTTTCGGCCGTGACCGCTGGAACACCATCGGCATGGTCGCGCTGTTGACGTTCTTCCAGGTGATGCTCGCGGCGAAGAAGGGCTTCGAGGCCCCGAGCGCCAATATGCTGGAACTGATGAGAACCTGCGGCGCCAGCTTCACGCAAACGCTCTTCAAGGTCCGCGTGCCGTGCGCCATTCCCTACGTGTTCACCGGGCTCAGGCTCGCCGCGAGTTCGGCGATCCTGTGCGCGATGTTCGCCGAATGGCTGTCCGGCTCGCCTGGGCTCGGCACGTTGATGCTGGACGCGTACTCGCAGCAGAAGCTCGATCTCATGTGGGCCGCCATTCTGGTGAGCACGACGCTCGCCTATCTGTTCTTCACGCTGACCATTGCGCTGGAGCGCGCCGTGCTGGACAGGAGCGCGGGATGAGCCGCGAGTCACTGGATTCAATGGATTCACCCGGTTCGCTGCGAGACGGCGAATCGCTGAAGGACAAGGTCGTGCTCGTGACGGGCGGCACGCGCGGCGTCGGCGAGCAGCTCGCCTATGCGTTCGCCGCCGAAGGCGCGTTCGTCGCGGTGCTCGGCCGCGATGCGGCGGCCGGGGAGCAGGTCGTGTCGCGCATCCGCGCGGCGGGCGGCGCGGCGACGCTGCACATTGCGGATGTGGCCGACGGTGCGCAACTCCGGGTCGCGGCCGATGCCGTCATCGAGCAGGCGGGCCACATCGACGTGCTCGTGTGCGCGGCCGGTATCGCCACGGGCCGCGGGCCTGTCTGGGAAACCGGCGAGCGGGACCTGCGAACCTGTCTGGATGTGAACGTGCTCGGCACGATGCTCGCGATGCAGGCGGTCATGCCCGCGATGCTTGCGCGCCGCGGCGGACGGATCATCGCGATCGGCGGCACATACGGTCATAAGGGCGTCGCGGGCTTTGCCGCTTACGCGGCATCGAAGTGGGCGCTCAGAGGACTGATCAAGTCGGCGGCGCTCGACGCGGGGCCTTACGGCATCGGCGTGAATCTGGTGTCGCCCGGCGGCGTCGAGGGCGAGCGTCTGAAGTCGCTGTTCGAGCGTTCGGCGCGCCATGAGGGCCTGAGCTACGAGGCGGTGTTCGAGCGCTTCACATCGCGCACCGCGCTGCGCCGGCTCGTCACCGCCGACGACGTCGCGCGCGCCGTGCTGTATCTCGCGAGCGACGCGGCTCGAATGATCACGGGGCAAGACATCGTCGTGGATGCCGGCATGCTGGTTTGACTTTCGACTCTCCTGTTTCAACACTCCTTCTCAACGCACACGAAATCATGGATTCCGCCACAGTCAAGCCGCACAACGTCGATACCCGGGTCGTCCATTCGGGCCGCAATCCCGCCGAGTTTCACGGCGTGGTCAATCCACCGGTCTATCACGCGTCGACCTTCATCTTCGAAAGTGTCGAGGAATTGCTGGAAACGCGGCGCGACCGCGCGAGCGGCGCTTATGAAGGGTTCACCTATGGCCGCGAGGGAACGCCGACGACGCGTGCGTTCGAGGACGCGATCACGGAACTCGAAGGCGGTTACCGGGCCGTGGTCACGTCGTGCGGGCTTGGCGCGATCGCTGCCTCGCTGCTCGCCTATCTCGGTAGCGGCGATCATCTTCTGATCGTGGATAGCCTGTACGGCCCGGCACGCGCGTTTTGCGAGGAGACGCTGCGCAAATTCGGCGTCGAGGTGACGTATTTCGACCCGAACATCGGCGCGGACATCGAGACGTTGTTTCAGCCAAATACACGGGTGGTCTATCTCGAGTCGCCGTGTTCGCTGACGTTCGAAGTGGTGGACGTGCCGGCCATCGCGCGCGCGTGCCGGGCACGCGGCATCGTCTCGGTGATGGACAACACGTGGGCGTCGCCGGTCGGCTTTCACCCGCTCAAGCATGGCGTCGACGTATCGATTCATGCAGCGACCAAATACATTTCGGGCCACTCCGACCTCATGCTCGGCATCGCGGTGTGCACCGAGGAAGTGTTCATTCCGTTGAAAAAGACGGCATCGGGCGCCGGCTACTGCGGCGGGCCCGACGACATCTACATGGCGTTGCGCGGCTTGCGTACCTTGCCGGTGCGCATGGAGCGGCATCAACGCAGCGCGACGCGTATCGCGCGGTGGCTGAGTGAACGCCCGGAAGTCGAGCGGGTCATGTATCCGGCCTTGCCCGACGATCCCGGCCATGCGATCTGGAAACGGGATTTCGAAGCCGCGTCGGGACTCTTCGGGCTCGTGCTGAAACCCTGTTCGGATGCGCAGTTCGCGGCGATGCTCGACAACATGTCGTTGTTCAAGATGGGCTACTCGTGGGGCGGCTACGAGAGTCTCGCCGTGCCGACCTATCCGGGCACGCTGCGAACCGCGCGGCCGTGGATATCGGAGGGCCGCGGTTTGCGTCTGCATGTGGGACTCGAACACTGCGACGACCTGATCGACGATCTTGAACGCGGCTTTGCCCGCCTGACGGCGGCATGACGACATGACGAATTCCGCACAATACGGCATGCCGAACCATTCCGCCGACGCACGGCGTGATTACCCCGCATTTCTCGATGGACGTGTCAGACCGATGCTGATCGGCGGCGAGTGGGTGCCCTCGCTGTCGGGCAAAACGTTCGAGTCGCGCAATCCCGCGAACGGCGAGCTGCTCGCGACGATCGCCGAGGGCGACAGCGCCGACATCGACCGTGCGGTGCTGGCGGCACGCAAGGCATTCGACGGACCGTGGCGCGCGATGAAACCGGACGAGCGCCAGATGATTCTGCTGCGTCTCGCCGATCTCGTCGAGCGGCACTTCGACGAACTGAGCCTGCTCGATACGCTCGACATGGGCGCGCCTTTACGGCACACACGCGGCAGCAAGCGGCACATGGTCGGCCTGCTGCGCTATTTCGCGTCGATGGCGGTGTCGCTGTACGGGCAGACGTCGAACACGTCGCTCGGCGGCGAACTGTTTGCGTGCACGCTCAAGGAACCGGTGGGCGTGGTCGGCGCGATCGTCCCGTGGAACGGTCCGCTGATGGCGGCGATCTGGAAGACGGGGCCGGTGCTCGCGACGGGTTGCACGCTGGTTCTCAAGCCCGCGGAAGACGCGTCGCTGACGCCGCTGCGCTTCGGCGAGCTGTTGCTCGAAGCCGGCGTGCCGCCGGGAGTGGTCAACATCGTGCCGGGATTCGGCGCCACGGCGGGCGCGGCGCTGGCGGCACACACCGGGGTCGACAAGGTGTCGTTCACCGGCTCGCACCTGACCGGTCAGCAGATCGTGCGCGCGTCGGCCGGCAACCTCAAGCGTTTGTCGCTGGAGCTCGGTGGCAAATCGCCGAACATCGTGTTCGCCGACGCGGATCTCGAGGTTGCGGCGAGCGCCGCGGCCACGGCCGCATTCGCCAACGCGGGCCAGATCTGCAGTGCCGGCACGCGTCTGTTCATCCAGCGTCCGGTATTCGACGAAGTGGTCGAAGCGGTGGCGCGCGCGGCGCGCGCACTGAAAGTCGGCGCGGGTCTCGACGAGCAGACCGACATCGGTCCACTGGTCTCGCGCAAGCAACTCGACAGGGTCTCAGGCTATCTGCGCGCGGGACGCGAGGAGGGCGCGCGCGCGCTGGCCGGCGGCGCACGGCTCGACGGCGACGCTCATCGCGACGGCTTCTTCGTGCCGCCGACCGTCTTCACCGACATACGCGACGACATGCGTATCGCGCAGGAAGAAATCTTCGGTCCCGTTGTCGCGGCGATTCCATTCGACACGCTCGATGAAGTCGTCGAGCGGGCCAACGCCACGCCGTACGGTCTGGGCGCCGGCGTATGGACGCGCGACGTCGGCCGCGCTCATGCGCTCGCGCCGCGCATACGGGCCGGATCGGTGTGGGTCAACTGCTACAACACCATGGACCCGTCGATGCCGTTCGGCGGCTACAAGATGAGCGGATACGGCCGCGAGTCGGGTACGCAGCAACTCGACGACTATCTGAACGTGAAGGCGCTCTGGATCAGACGCGATTGATGCATCGGCGCGCATGCCGATGCGTCGGGATGCGTCACGTATCAGGCCCGCGTGGGCGCTAAGCGGACGTCGCAAGCGCGCGCCGCAACTTCGCGACGACATGTGCCGCGGCGTCGCGGGTCACGTCCACGACCCATGAAATTTCCCCTGAATTCCGCTGCGTGCCGCCGCTTCTCGCGACGTGTCGGCACGCGTGCGCAGTCTTTCGGATGTGACTAAAAGAGATCGTTGGGCGTAGCCACTTATGCGTTGCGGGACCAAGAAAAAAGCACTCGTGACGCGCAAATTGGCTCGCTACATTCAGTGCCACGGAATGCATGAATTGACTGGTCCTTCGCAAACCTAAGAGGCGCAACGCGCGAAAAGCGGCGGGCCGCCTACTCTCAAATCACGCGTTATCAGGGGTCTACGTTGAAACGGAAAACAGTGCTCACATTGGTGGTCGTCGGAGCCGCCATCCCGCCGGGTGTCTATGCCCAGACCGCGCCCACCGCAGGCACCGATGCGACCGATATCGGCCGGGTCAGTGCGACCGGCGCCGGCGGCGCGGCCGCATCCGCGGCCAACGGTCCTTCAGCGACAGGCGTCACGCGCAAGGAGATCGGCGGCGGCCTGATCGTGGACGAGGATGTGCCGAAATCGAAAAGCTCGGTGACACGCGATTTTATTCAGAAGCAGCAACCGTCCGCCGACGTCTTCCAGATCCTCAAGTACTCGCCGGGCGCCAACGCCGCGGCAGGCGACGCGTACGGGCTGAACCAGGGCGTGATTTCCGTGCGCGGCCTGGAAGGCGGCCAGATGGGCTTTAACTTCGAAGGCATGCCGTTGAACGTCGCGTCCAACTGGTCGGTGTTTCCCGGCGAATGGATCGACACCGAGAACACCGACGTCGTGACGCTGAATCAGGGCACACCCGATCTGGCCTCGCCGGACGTCAACGCGACGGGCGGCGTGGTCGATCTGTTTCTGCATACGCCCTCGCACGAACGCGGCGGACTCGTCGACATGTCGTATGGCACCGACGCGGCGCGCCGTGTCTTCGCACGACTCGAGAGCGGCGATATCGGCGACACGGGCCTGCGCGGTTTCATTTCGTTCTCGCACATCGACGCGAATCATTTTCGCGGCCCGGGCAAGGATCGCAAGGATCACGTCGACATGGGCGTGGTGAAGGACTGGGGCGGCGGCAGCATGACGAAATTCGCGCTGACGTATTCGGAGATCGTGCGCGACACCTACAAGAATCCGACGCTCGCGCAATACAGCCAGGATCGCGGCATGGGCACGGCGTCGAACTATTCGGCGAGCTATGCGGCGGGCGGCACGAGTTTCTATCAGCTCCTGAAGAATCCCTGGCGCAACCTGCTGGTCTCGGTCCCGTCGACCTTCGTCGTCAACGATGCGCTGCGCGTGAGCGTCACGCCGTACGTGTTCTACGGCTATGGCGCGTCGGGTTCGGCCACCACGCTCAACGAGAGTTCGGTGGGCTTCGGCAATACGGTGCAGGCGGTCGACCTCAACAACAACGGCACCGTCAACGACCGCAGCGTGCTGGTCTATAACCCGATTCTCGAAAGCAACATTCGTGAAGGGGTCACGGCGAAAGTCGATTACACGATTTCCAATCATGAGCTGGTTGCGGGCGCCTGGTTCCAGCATTCGCAGGACCATCTCTATCGTCCGTATAGCTACGCGAACGCGGACGGCACGGCGGTCGACTACCGCGGCAGCTCGAACCAGATCCGCCTGTCCAATGGCCAGGTTATCGAAGGATGGGATCAGGACACGCGCGACAATTTTGGCGCGATTTTTTTCGGTGATACCGTCAGTTACTTCGGGGACAAGCTGAAAATCGACGCGGGCATCAAGCAGCTCTGGATGCAGCGCACGGGCATCAACGGCGTACCGAGCACGGTGACGGAAACGGAAGCGAGTCATTCGGCGACGCTGCCGACCCTCGCGGTTCGTTTTTCGCCCGCGGACGGTCATCAACTGTTCGCCGGTGTGTCCGAAGGTTATCGCATCCTGCCGGCGGGCTCCTTGTATCCGCGCTACAGCGCGACGACGGGCGCGGTGACGACGCAGGCTCAGCCGAACCAGCCGTCGGAGACTTCCGTGTCGTTCGAATTGGGCTACCGTTTTCATGGACCGCTTTTCTCCGCATCGACCACGCTGTTCCACTACGACTTCAAGAACCGGCAGATCTCGTCGACGATTTGCGACCCCGGTTGCTACAGTTCGCCGATCAACGGCGGTCGTCAGAGCGGCGAGGGTGTCGATTTCGAAATCGGCATGCGGCCGTTTCACAACTTCCGCCCCTACGTTTCGTTCGAATACCTGCACACGGAAATCAAGGACGACATTCAGACTTCCGGTACGGCGCTGCCGACCAGCGGCAAATCAGCCGTACGTTCGCCAAAAATGCAGGCCGCGTTCGCAGTCGACTACGACGACGGCCGCGTGTTCGGCAATCTTGGCGTGAAATACGTGGGCTCGCAATATTCGACGTTCATGAACGACGAGAAGATTCCGTCTTATACGACGGTCGATACGACGCTCGGAATACGCCTGCCCAGCACGCGCTTTCTCAAGAAGCCGGAATTTCGCGTCAATGTCCTCAACCTGCTCAACCGCCACTATCTCTCCGGCGCTTATAGCGTGACCACGAACGCGACCGCGACGAAAGCCGACAACGGTACGACGATCTCCGGCAGCGCGCCGACTTATCTCGTGGGCAACGGTGTCACCGCAGTGCTGACTTTTGCAACAGCCTTCTGAAGGAACGTCATGTCGATCAATCGGGAATTCCTGCACGCCGCATCGATCAATCTGCTTTATGTCGGGTTGGTGCTCCTCACGTTCGTCATCGTCGAACGGCTCGTCTATTACGGCTATCTGAGCGTGCAACGCGCACGCATCGCGAAGGCGATCGCGGTCGCCGTGGACGCGAATCCAGGCTACCCGCAGCCGCATATCGAGCCGGCCGCCGATGTGATGACCCGCTCGATGTCGGAGTTCATCGACGCGCAGAAGGGCGGCGAGTTGCCGCGCGCGCGGATCGAGGATCTGTCCTCGGCATTGTTTCTGCGTGTCGACGGACGCATCAATCGCGGCTTGTGGATTCTCGATACGATCGTCACGGCGGCGCCGCTGCTCGGGCTGCTCGGCACCATCCTCGGCATTATGGATACGTTCAACGCGCTGTCGGCGGGCGGCATTTCCGATCCGGGCGCGGTGAGCCGCGGGATCGGCTCGGCGCTGTTCGCGACGGCGATCGGTATCGGCACGGCGCTGTACGGCCTGCTCGGCCACAACATCCTGCACCGGATCGGCGAGCGCCTGACCGATCATTTCAAGGTGTTCCTGCTCGAAACGACACTCTCAGGCTGCGCGCCGCGCCGCGAGATTCTTGCGCAGCGCGCAGCCTGAGCGTTCCACTGACCGAGCCGACGGAGTTTTCCCATGAGGCAGTTCCCCCAACGACGTGAACGGCAAGCACGCATCGAAATCATTCCGATGATCGACGTGATGATGTTCCTGCTTGCGTTCTTTGTGTTGATTAGCATGAACGTGTTGCCGGCGCTCGGGCTCAAGGTCGCGTTGCCGAGTTCCGCGAGCCCGCAGAAAATCGAGGAGCCGAAGCGGATCACGCTGACGATCGATCGCGACGGTCATCTGCAGGTCGACGGCAAGCCGACCGAGGTGTCGCAACTCGCGGCCGCATTGCGAGCGGAAGCGGGCAACGACAAACCCAGTGTGATCATTGCGGGCGACGGACGCTCGAATCTCCAGATTCTGGTGGACGTGCTGGATCAGCTGAAGGACGCGGGCCTGCCGGCGGCGTCCATCATTGCGAAGGCGAAGTAGCGATGCGAGCCGATCCGATGGAACGCGTGAGTCATGGCGCGGCGCTCGTGGCGGTTGTCGCGGCCTCGCTCCTGCTGGCTTTCGCACCGCGGCCGCCGGCACCGGAGCGCGTCAAGCCGAAGGAGCAGGAGTTCGTCGTCGCGCTGCAGGCGCCGCCCGAGCCCGTGCATGCGGAACCGCCCAAACCGGCGCCGCCGCCCCCGCCGGTCAAGACGCCGCCGCCCAGACCGGTCCCGCCTAGGGCGGCGCCCGCGCCGGTTCATGCGACCACGGCGCCGACGCCCATTGCGGCCCCGAAGCCGGAGCCGGTTCCGCTCACCCCACCCGTGACGCCGCCGAAAGCGGTCACGCCCGAACCGGCGCCCGCACCCACGCCCGCGCCTGCGCCGGTCAACAACGTCGCGCTGGAAAGCAGCTTCGTGGGCAAGCTGCGCACCTATATCCGCTCGATGACCGAGTATCCGACCTCGGGCGAAGCGCGCCGCTTGCGCCCCGAAGGCTCGGTCGTCGTGCGCTTTACGTTGGCGCGTTCCGGCGCGGTGCGCGACGTCGACGTGGAGCGCGGTTCGAATTCGCCGATTCTCGACAAGCAGGCCGTGACGATCGTAAAACGCGGTACGTACCCCGCGATTCCGAACGATGCGTGGCGCGGCGAGGAGCAGCATACCTTCACCGTCACACTCGATTTTGTCGCGCCATGAGCAACGTTCCTGAATTCGAATCGCCGCGCGCGCTTCGGCTCGCCATTCGCGAGGGCCGCTGGCGCGGTTTCACCAACGCCCAGGCGCAGCAGTATGTGCAGGGTAATCTGATGATCTTGCCCGCCTCGCATGCGGACGAGTTCTTCGAGTTTTGCCGGGCGAATCCGCAGGCGTTGCCGCTGCTCGGCCGTTCGCAACCTGGCGTGCCGTTCATTCCATCGCTCGGCGACGATCTGGATTTGCGCACCGATGTCGGCGGATATACGGTGTTTCGCGATGGCGTGGCGGTCGGCACGCCGGCCTCCATCGGCGATCTATGGCGGGACGATCTCGTCGCGTTCGTGCTGGGTTGCTCGTTCTCGTTCGAAACGCTGCTGCGCAACAACGGCGTGCGGCTTCGGCATCTCGAGGAGGGCAACGTATCGGCGATGTACGTCACGTCGATTCCGACGGTCGCGCGCGGCGCTTTCGGCGGTCCGCTCGTGGTGTCGATGCGCGCGCTGTCACCGGGCGATGCCATTCGCGCGACGCTCGTATCGAGCCGGCATCCGATGTTTCATGGCGCGCCGGTGCACATCGGCCTGCCCGGATTGATCGGCATCGAAGATCTGACGCAATCGTACGGCGGGCATGGCCTTACCCGGCTGCACGCAAACGAGCTCCCGGTGTTCTGGGCCTGCGGAGCGACCGCGCAACTCGCGGCGATGCATGCCCGTTTGCCGTTTTGCATGACTCACCACAAGGCGCACATGGTCGTGACCGATGTGCGTATCGATGACCTGATCGGGCTGCCGGGTTTTACCGGCTAGCACGGCGGGTGTAACAGCATTCAAGGATGGAAACGTGACCCATATGAACGTACCGAGCACGAACGTAACGGCGGAGACATTCGACACCGCCTTCGACCACTACCAGGCGCACGGCTACGCGATCGTGCCGGGCCTGCTCGATGCCGGACTGACGGCTGCGCTTCGCGCGTTGACCGACCGGCTCATGGACGAGGCCGTCGACGATGAAGACAGGAACGCCCTATTCGATTTCGAGGGCGGACTCGACGGCGGCAAGGCGACGGTGCAGCGTATCAAGAAGCCGCATCGCGTCGATCCGTTTTACTTCGAGCTGGCGAAACACCCGGCGCTGCTCGAGTTCATTCAGCGTGTCGTGGGACAGGGCGTGCGGCTCAATCACAGCAAGATCAACGTGAAGGCGGCGCGGGTCGGCTCGTCGCTCGAATGGCATCAGGATTGGGCGTTCGCGCCGCACACGAACATGTCGACGTGCGTCGCTTCTGTGATGATCGACGACGCGTACATCGAAAACGGCGCGATGCAGGTGCTGCCGGGCAGCCACAAGGGGCCGCTTTATCGTCATCACGACGCGTATGACCGGTTCGTCGGCGCCATCGACCCGTCGACCGCCGGCCTCGATTTTTCGAGTGCGCGCCCGCTGGTCGGCAACGCGGGCACGGTCGCGTTTCATCATCCGATGACGATTCATGGTTCGGGTCTCAACCGTTCCGGCTCGCCGCGGCGCATCCTGTTTCTCGAGTACGCGGCAATCGACGCGTGGCCGCTGTTCTATCACGTCGACTGGCAAGAATACAATTCGCGCATTGTCGCCGGCGAGCCGACCAGTGAAGTGCGAGTCGAACCGAACCGGTTGACGTTGCCGTTTCCTAGCGAGGCGGGCAGTTCGATCTATAAGACGCAGAGCGCGGTGCGCTCGCGCTTCTTCGATACGGTCGCGAACGCATCATGACCGAGCGTAACGATCCGGCTGAAGCGCCGGTCGCCTTCGTCACCGGCGCGTCGAGCGGCACCGGGCGCGAGATCGCGGAGTGTCTGGCGCGAGCCGGTTATCGCGTCGCGCTGGCGGGAAGAAAGCTCGATGCGCTTGAAGAAACGGCGAACCGGATCGCCGTCCGCGGCGGTGTTTCAGCAAGCTTTCCGTTCGACGTGCGCGACGAAGCCGCGACGGCCGGGACGATCGCGAGCTTTCTCGAGTGGTCATGTGGCCGCGTCGACGTGCTCGTCAACGCGGCCGCCATACCGGGACCTGTGGAAGTGCCGATCGGCAAGCTGGCTGTCTCCGATTTCGACGCGATGATCGATACGAATCTGCGCGGCCCGTTTCTGACGATGACGCATCTGCTGCCCGTCATGATCGAACGCCGGTACGGGCGCGTCATCAACATCGGCGGGAATCACGGCATGCGGGGGCGCGCCGGGCGTGTCGGATATTCGTCCTCGAAGTGGGGCCTGCGTGGTTTGACGCGCTGCGCGGCGCTCGAGGCAGGCGAGGCCAACGTGACGGTCAACTACATCGCACCAGGTCCGATCGCCGTCGAGCGGATGAAACGGAACTGGGCTGAGCGCGCGCGGCAGGACGGTATCGACGATGCGACCGCATTGCGCCGCTACACGGCGGAGATGGGACCCGCGCTCGGACAGGTCAACGAACCCGCTGACATTGCTTCGATGGTTCTGTTTCTCGCCGGCGAGGGCGGGCGCAACATCACCGGACAGGAGATCGTGATCGACGGCGGAATTGTCGTGTGATGCGCCTGCCACGCAGGCTGCGGCAATCCATGGGCGAAATCAGTTCGATGCGGCCGGCGCGAAATCGGCGGCAATGCGTGATCGCAGCGCCGCGATCTGCATGTCGATTGCGGCGTCGAGCGCCTTGCCGTACGAATAACTCACTGACCGCAACACGGCATTCGATGAGCGGTCGATGAGATCCACCCGTGCGACGCCGCGATGCGCGTCGAGCGCAAACAACTGTTCGCCCAGCAACGGCGAATCTTCGATGAAGCGCGCGAGCGACAGGTACACCCGTTGATCGTCCGGCAGACTCAGGCGTTGCCGCGCGGATGCAACTGACTGCGGTTTTTCCAGATTCAGTTCTTCGAAATTCAATTCGACACGGCGATTCAATTCACTTGGCGCTGCTTCGATCCGACTGGAAATAACCGCGTCCGCATCGGGAATGGCAGGGGCGTCGACGGTGAGACGATAGCTGATCATGGGGAGACTCGGGACGCTGAGTGAATTTATGCCGTCTATTCTTGCCTGACAAAAACGCTGATTCCAGCACTTTTTATTCGAGACGTTCGATGGACACCAACATGAGTGAACGGCTGCTCGCCGCGCGCGTGCGGAACATGAGGCAGGAAGCGGAGCGTGTGCTGAGTATCGAACTGGTTCCGGCTGACGGTATGCATTTCCCGTCTTTCACTCCGGGTTCTCACATTGACGTTCACCTCGACAATGGAATGGTGCGAAGCTATTCGCTCGTGAACGCGCCCGATGAACCCGGCCGCTACGTGATCGCCGTGTTGGCCGATGCGCAGGGACGCGGCGGTTCGGCTCACGTGCATGCCGCGCTGCGTTGCGGTGCCGAATTGGCGATTTCACGGCCGCGTAACCACTTTGAACTTGAAGAGTCCGCGATCCATTCCGTGCTGATTGCGGGCGGCATCGGCATCACGCCGATTCTTTGCATGTACCGGCGTTTGCGTGCGCTCGGCCGTAGCGTCGAGCTAATCTATGCCGCGCGTAGTCGGCGGGAAGCGGCATTTCTCGATGATCTCAACGCGCTCGCGGGCGACGTCCGGCTGCATTGCGATGCGGAACTCGGCGGTGCAAAGTTGGACATGGGTCCGATACTCGCATCGCAACCGGAGGGCACTCACGCGTATTGTTGCGGCCCCGCGCCGATGCTCGCCGCGTTCGAATCCGCGTGTGTCGCCGCGTGCATTTCGCATGTGCATGTTGAACGGTTTCAGGCACAGGCGGAAAGCGGCACTGCGCCTGTCGTTTCGTATCAGGTCGAGCTCGCGCGAAGTGGACGTTCGCTGAAAGTTGCAGCGGGGCAGAGCCTTCTCGATTGCCTGTTGGCAGCACGTGTTGAGGTCGACTACAGTTGCGGCGAAGGAATTTGCGGTGCGTGTGTCACTCGAGTTATCGACGGCAACGTCGTTCATTGCGATAGCGTGCTCGACGAAGCTGCGCGGAGGAGAGGGGATTCGATGATGGTTTGCGTATCGCATGGAGCGGGCGGGAGGTTGGTTCTCGACTTGTAAACTGGGCGTTGTACGAAATCGGCTTTCTTTTCCGAGGGCTCCCGAGCCGAACACGGCCGCTTCCTATCATCGGAACCGGCGACGGCGGTCGGTCAATATCCCCGTGCGCGATCGACGCTTTCGGGAATCGCGCCGCTCTCCTGATAATGGCGGATGTTTCGACCGACGATCGCCGATGCCGTCCGGCGATCCGTCGGCGCCGAGATATGCGGCAGGACTGTGACGTGCGGATTACGCCATTGCCAGCTATCAGGCGGCAACGGCTCAACGCTGAAAACGTCGAGCACCGCGTGTTTTATGCGGCGAGATTCCAGCTTCGCGCGCAGTGCGTCGTCGCAGATGATCGGCCCGCGCGCGAAATTGATGAGCGACGCGCGCTCGGGGAGATGTCCTAGCGTCGTCGCGTTCAACAGTCCCTTCGTGCTGAGCGTCAGCGGCAGCAGGCAAACCAGAATGTCCGTCTTCGCCAGCATGGCCGGCAGTTCGGCGTCGCCAGCAAAGCATTCGACGTTGGATGCGACCCGGCGCGTTCTGCTCCAGCCGCAGACGTTGAAGCCGGACTCCACGAGGCGCCGTGCAGCCGCTTCGCCGAGTGCGCCCAGCCCCAGCAGCCCTGCCGTCTTGTCCTGTGGGCGCGTGTAGTCATGCGCCAGCCATTGGCGATTGGCCTGTTGCGCGGCATAGGCCGGCATGTCGCGATGCAGATACAACGTCCAGGCCAGCACGGCCTCTGCCATGGTTTCGGCCAGTTGCGGATCAACCAGTCTGACTATCTTCAGATCGGTATCGGCCAGATCGGTCACGAGTCGTTCGACGCCCGCCCAAACACTGTGCACCCACTTCAATTGAGGCAGTTGCCGGACGTCCTCCGGCAACGGATTGGCAACTATGGCCACCGTGCAGGCGGCCCTCGCTTGCGCGTCCAGCGCATGCAGCGGCACGACCTTCTCATCGGGCATCGCCTGTTGCAGGGCGTCGATCCAGTCCGCCGCGAACGGGTAGTGCGGGTTGCAGATGAAGGGAATAGCTGTCTTCACTTTGCGTACACCTTGCCGAGACTGGCGAAGCCTTTCACTTCGATCGGATTGCCGCTGGGATCGCGGAAGAACATGGTTGCCTGCTCGCCCGGTTCGCCGGCGAAGCGCAGGCTCGGTGGAATCACGAAATCGATGTTCTCTCCGGCGAGGCGGTCTGCGAGTTTGCGCCAGTCCTGCAACTCCATCACGAGGCCGAGGTGGGGCATCGGCACCCAATGCTCACCCACCTTTCCTGTGTTCGTGACGGGAAATGGTTCGCCCAGATGCAGCGAGATCTGATGGCCGAAGAAGTCGAAGTCGACCCATGTATCGGTGCTGCGGCCTTCCTGGCATCCCAGGGTCTTGCCGTAGAACGCGCGTGATTCGTCGAGATCGCGCACGTGATAGGCGAAATGGAAACAGGTTTGCATGGGCGGCTCCAGGCTTGGCGGGAGAGAGGTCAATGATGCGATCCCGGGAGCCTAGCATCGGCTTTACGAAAGAGATAGCATGTATTTTTTTATGAAACAAAAGGAATTCTTTTGGAAACCCGTTACCTGAAGAGCCTGATCGCGGTGGTCGACTGCGGGTCGATCGCGGACGCCGCGCGTGTGGAACAGATTACGGCCGCGGCGATCGGTCAGCGGGTTCAGGCGCTCGAACGCGAGCTTGGCTTTGCACTGCTCTCGCGCAGCGGGTACACGGCGCGGCCGACCGAGGCGTGTTTGGGCCTTCTACCGCGCGCCCGCCGCATCGTGCGCGAGTCGGCGTTACTGGAAGGCGACGCGGACCTGAACGGATTGAGCGGCACGTTGCGGGTCGGGGCGATCTCCACCGCGCTGACGGGTATGCTGCCAGGCGCGCTGCGGGCACTGACACAAAAGGCTCCGCAGGGAAGGCCGGCGATTGTCCCTGGCACCTCCCGCGGCCTCTATCAGGCGCTGCAGGCCGGCGAACTGGACGCGGCCATCGTCGTCGCTCCGCCGTTTCCACTGCCGAAAACGACTCGTGCCGTCGTGCTGCGCAGGGAACCGCTCGTTTTGCTGGCGGACAAAAAGGCCCGCGGCAACGCTGTTTCTCTTTTGCGCTCGCGCCCCTACATTCGCTACGACCCGGACGCGTGGGGCGGCCGCTATTCGGCTAAATATCTCGCCGACCAGGGGATCGAGCCGACTGTCATCGGCGATCTGGACGCACTGGAGGCAATCGCCATGCTGGTGGCGGATGGCGTGGGCGTCAGTCTTGTGCCGCGCTGGTCCGGCATCGAGCGTTTCGCCGGCGACTGCCGGATGATGCAGCTCGCGGACGGGGCCTATGAGCGCGAAATCGTACTGTTGACGAGCGCCCAGGCGGACCGCCCAAACATGCTGGCCATCCTCGCGCAGGCGCTTGTCCAGGCGTCGGCGAAATGAATCCGCGCCGCGCAACGACCGGCCGGCAGGGGCGGCGCCTCCGGATCGGATTGTCTCCGGGCCTCGTTCCAACATGTACAACATGAAATAAAAATACAAAAAATTTGGAGCGGAATCGCGAACAACAGACGCATATTTCATGGTGGTTTTGGAAGTAAATAAAAATTCCCGCTTGACGAGCCATTTTCGTGTTTGTATAAATTTGTACAACTTGAGCAAAACATTTCTTCCCGTCACCAGGATCGCCATGAAACCATCTATCGCGCTGCGCGCACTGCTCACCTCTGCAGCCATCTCGTTCGCTTGTGCCGTGCCCGCCCAGGCTGCCGCGCCTCTGAAGACCGTCGAAGCCGGGCAACTGACCTACGGCGTCGCGGCGACGTTCGCACCGTTTGAATTCACCCAGAACGGCGCGCTGACCGGGTTCGACATCGATCTGATCAACGCGGTCGCCAAAGAGATGAATTTGACGCCCGCCGCGCAGAACATGCAGTTCAGCGGATTGATTCCGGCGCTGCAGGGCGGCCGTATCGACATGATCAATTCGGCGATGTACATGACGCCGGCACGCAGTGCCCAGGTCGACTTCGTGCCGTATCTGCGGATTGGCGACCGGATCATCGTGCAGGCGGCGAATCCCGCGAAGATCACCGGCCGGGACGATTCGATCTGCGGCAAGAACATCGCGGTCACGCTGGGCGGTATCGAGGAAACCTACGCACGCGCCGACGCGCAGCGCTGCGTCGCGGCCGGCCACAGCGCGCCCAACATCATGACCTTGCCGAACGCGCAGAACTCGGCACTGAGCCTGCGCCAGGGGCGCGCCGACGCCATCTACAACTCGACGCCCGGAACCGTGCAATTGCTTGCCGAAGTACCCAACGTCTACAAGGCGGTCGGTCCGGAATTCGAACAGACGACCACCATCGGGTTCGCCGTCCCGAAAGGCAATGCAGTCGTCGCTGCGGCGCTGAAGGATGCCCTTGCGAAAGTGGTGGCGCGGGGCACGTACAAGCAATTGATCGAGAAATGGAAGCTGCCGCCTTCCGTCTCGATCTTCAACGGTCAGGACTCGGCCGCCGTCCATACCGACTGAGCGATCGATCTGTCGTAGCGGACCGGTGCGGGTCCGCCATTGCGGCGTCCGGCCGTGATGCTGCGCGGCAGGTGAGCGCGCACCCTCCGAGTCTCGCCTCCACTGCGCGGCGCATCGCCGGGCAGTGCGGGCACGGCTCGGCCGAATGTTTTCCCTCCAGGATGAATGGTCGAGGCGGCGATCCCGCCTCGACGGGCGTCGCTCATCCGTCGTTTGCACACAGACCATAGGCAGAAAATGAAACGAGTTGCTTCGATAAGCGTGGCGGTCGCATTGACCGGGGTCTCCGCAACAGCACACGCACAGAACAGCGTCACTTTGTACGGCATCGTCGATGCCGGCATCAGCTATCTGAAGACCTCGAGCGGCAATCGCTACAGCTTGCTCAGCGGTGGGCTGTCGGGGAACCGTTGGGGATTGAAGGGTAGTGAGGATCTCGGCGGTGGCCTGAAAGCGATCTTCCAGCTCGAGTCGGGGTTTGCGATTGGCACGGGCAAGTCGCTCCAGGGCGGCCGCGAGTTCGGCCGGCAGTCCTTTATCGGGCTGTCCGGCGACCGCTGGGGCTCGGTGGTGATGGGCCGAATGTACGACCCGGTCGTCGACCTCGTGCAACCATTGACCGCGGACGGCACGGGCGGCAGTGTCCCGTTCGCGACGCCGGGCGATGTCGACAACAACGATTTCAGCGCACGTGTTTCAAATGCAGTGAAATATTCGAGTCAAAATTATTCAGGATTGCAATTCGAAGCACTGTATGCATTCGGCGGTGTTGCAGGTTCGACTGGCCAGGGCTATACCGCGAGCGGCGCTGTTTCGTATAGCCAGGGGCCGCTGAAACTTGCCGCCGGTTACTTTCAGGCCGCCAACGCCAACGCCGCTTCGGGCAAGCGCACCGGCTGGACCAGCGCCACCACCGACGCACTTTTCGAAGGTGGTTCGATCAATACGGCTTACCAAAGCGCGCATATGCTCGCGATCGCGCAAGTCGCAGGGCAATATCAGATTGGCGCTTTCACCCTGGGTGCGGGTTACAGCAACGCGCGCTACACCAGCGATGGGGAGTCGACTTTCGCGGCGACGCAGAAGTTCAACACCGGGCGGGTCTATGGCTTCTATCGCGCCTCTCCTGCATTGCGCTTCGGCGTGGGTTACATCCTGACCTCGGCAAGCGGCGATGCGTCGGCACACTACAACCAGGTAAGCGCGGGCAGTTTCTACACGTTGTCGAGAGCCACCGACGTCTACGCGACCGCCGCGTTCCAGCGCGCGAGCGGCACGCAGCGCACAGCGTCCGGCGGTACGCAGGCCGCCGTGGCAACCATCTCATCCTATGGCGTCGACGGCACGAGTACGCAGGCCATTGTCACCGTGGGATTGCGGCATCGTTTCTGATCACCACGGCTCGCGGCAGGGGAGACCTGCCGCTCCCATTCCTTTGAGTATCGAGACCCATAGCATGCTGTCTTATCAAACACCCGTCGCGAGAGATGTGCTGGACGCGGCCGCGCAACTGCGCGACGTTGCGATCGACACCCCGATCGTGCGATCGGATCTGCTCGACGAAATCACGGGGGCGAAAGTCTTCGTCAAGCTCGAGAGTCTTCAGCACACCGGGGCGTTCAAATTTCGCGGAGCGTACAACTGTCTGTCGCGTCTCGATCGGAACGATTGTCCAGACGGCGTCGTGGCGTACTCGACCGGCAATCACGGACAGGCGATCGCGACCGTCGGCCGGATGCTCGGTATCGCGACCACGGTCGTCATGCCGTCGAACGCACCGGCGAACAAGGTCGAAAAAGCCAGGATCGCCGGCGCGCAGATCGTGCGCTACGACCGCGAACGCCAGAGCCGTGAGGCCGTTGCCGCGGAGCTGGCGACGCGCGGCCGGTTTGCCGTGGTTCCACCGGGCGATCACCATCACGTGATTGCCGGGCAGGGCACCGTTGCGCTCGAAGCGCTGGCGCGGCTGGGTCAGGATGCGCTCGACGCGATCGTCGTGCCGTGCGGTGGCGGTGGACTTTCCGCGGGCACCTGTCTCGCGGTCGAGGCGGCGGGCTCGCGCGCTCAGGTCTGGGCGGCGGAGCCGGCCGCATTCGACGATACCCGGCGCTCCCTTGCATCGGGCAATCGAGAGACCAACCCGGCCGGCAATACGTCGATCTGCGATGCGCTGCTCGCGCCGATTCCGGCGGAGCTGCCGTTCTCGATTAACGGCCAGCGGCTCTCCGGCGTGCTCGCGGCGGACGACCACGCGGTCATGCAGGCAATGGCGTTCTGCTTCGAAGCTTTCCGCGTCGTCGTGGAGCCTGGCGGCGCGGTGGCGCTTGCCGCACTGATGACCGATCCCGTCGCGGTATCGCTGCGCGGCAAGCGGGTATTGGTGATCGCGTCCGGCGGTAACGTCGACGCTGCGCTGTTCGCGTCAGCCATTAGCAAAGCGGAAGTCTGAACTTGTATCGCGGCGCCTGCGTGCGATGCGGGCGATGCGGGCCGCGAGCCGCATCGGATCGTGCGTCAGGCGCGGTCCACCGCGGCGCGTAGAAACGCGCTCAATAGAGGATGAGGGGCGCCGGTTGCGGACGACAGTTCCGGATGCCCCTGCATGCCGATAAAAAATGGATGACCGCGTGCTTCGATGGCGTCCGCGATCCGTCCGCTCGCATCGCGCGCGACTATCTCCACACCAACAGACGACAGCGGCACATTGAGTTCGGGATTGAGCCGGTAGCGGTGATTGCAATGAATTTGCGGCCGCTCGCCGAGGATCGCGTTCAACCGGGAGGCGGGCGCGACGTCGAGCGGATGGCGCCCGAGGCGATGAACGGGCGGTGCCGAACGATCGGCGGCGATCGGCACGAAGCTCAATATTCGCGCGTCCGGCTGCGCTTCCATCAGGCCGACATCGTTCGTGCACATGG
>DASPZL010000580.1:0-23716 GCA_035636295.1 Paraburkholderia sp. | reverse complement strand
TGTCGGCGGTACCGGCCGCGACGTTGGTGATCTGGCGTTCGCTGCCGACGGAGCCCACCGAGACAGTGTTCGCGCGGTCGGCGATCGACTTGGTGCCGAGTGCGACGGAGTTGTCGCCCGCCGCTAACGCGTTGGCGCCGAGTGCAGTGGAGTAGGCGCCAGTAGCGTAGGCCAAGGTGCCAATGGCCGTGCTTTCATTGCTAGCGGCATAGGCCATGGTGCCGACTGCCGTACTGAAATCGCCGTCAGCCCGCGAGTATGCCCCGGCCGCGAAGTTGTACTGACCCGAGGCGAGCGCGCCGCGGCCGATAGCGACCGCGTAGTCGCCTGTCGCGGTTGAATCGTCCGTGCCGTCATTCGCACCATTCGCCTTGAAATACCGCGAAGCGTTCGCGCTCGCCGCCTGCAACTGGCTCAGGTTGACCGCGTCGGTCGCCTGGGTGCCGGCGGCCACATTCGTGATCTGGCGTTCAGCTCCGCTTGACCCGACCGAAACGGTGTTCGCGCGATTGGCCACGGAGCCTTGGCCCAACGCAACCGAGCCGTCAGCCGATGCATTCGCGTCATGGCCCAACGCAATCGAGTCGGCGTTATTGGCCGTCGCGCCGTAACCGATGGCGATGCTGCCGGCCGTCGTGGCGGAGGCGTAGGCGCCGATTGCGGCCGCGCCTGTTCCGGACGCCGCGGAATTGGCGCCGAGCGCCGTGGAATCCGCCGCACCGGCGTTGGCGAGCACGCCTGCCGCGAGCGCATGTGAGCCGCTGGCAACGGCATCGTCCGTACTGTCGGCAATGCCGTCTGCCTTGAAGTAGTGCATGGCGCTGCTTTGGGCAATGGCATTCACCTTGCCGTCGACCGCGCTCAACTGGCTGACGTTGACAGCATCGGTCGGCGCCGCACCCGCTGCGACGTTCGTCAAGCGGCGCTCGTTGTTCGCGGAACCGAGGGACACTTCGCCTGTTGCCGTGGGAGCCGCGATTGAGGTCGTACCGTTACCGGCCGGTGCAAAACCTGTCTGTGCGAGATTCGCCGAAGTAGTGGAATTTGCGCCCAATACGACGCTATTGACCGAGGTGGCCGTCGCCATATACCCGATCGCCACGGCTCCGATCGCCGCAGCCGTTGCTCCGTTGCCAAGCGCGCTCGCATAGGCGCCGGCCGCCTGTGCGCCTGCCCCCAATGCCATTGCGCCCACACTGCCGGCGCTCACGGTAGCCTGATAGCCGATGGCGACGCCATGGTCGGCCGCCGCGTTTGCCGACATGCCGCCGGCGAACGCGGCATAGCCGTTGGTTTGAGCGTTAAAGCCGAGCGCGGCGGACATCGCGCCGGATGCGCGCGACGCGGCGCCCAAAGCGACAGAATCGTCGCCTATCGCTGCCGCGTTCGTACCTGCCGCGATTGAATCGGCGCCCACCGTAGAGGCCTGGAAGCCAGTCGCAATTGATCCGCTGCCTTGTGCCACGGCCTGCGCGCCAGTCGCGATCGACGCGTCGCCCAGCGCTCCCGCGTTCAGGCCCGTCGCGATTGAGCGGGGGCCCGCTGCGATCGCCCCGATACCTTCCGCGATTGCGCCGGCGCCGGTTGCTTGCGCGTCGCTATCCGTGGCCGGATTCATCGGGCTTGTCACGAAGTAGATCGCCGCGTGGGCCGCCGGCGCAGCGCCCGCCATTGCCGCCGCGACCAGCACAGCCTGCGCGATGTGCTTCCTGCGCGCTGCGGTTCGTTTTTCACTAAATATTGCAGGCTCCGGCGCCGCCAGCCGCGTTTGGGCCGCTTCACACCAAATCAATGGGTTCTTCCTGTTCATTGTTCTAGAAACTCCGCGGTATTGCTTGCGTGAACGATGCATGGCGCGTGTTAACTGGAAAAGGCTTCATCGTCCCGATAAATCGTGCAAAAAATAACGTGCAGGTTTTGGCTTTCATGAGTCATCGTCCTGGCGTTCTTTTTTGCGCGTACGAAACACCCGCGCGTCACGCTCGTACGTCCACAGGATTAAGTGTGTGGGCGATGAGGCGGCGGGATTGTCCGCTTTCGCGGCGGGGCAGAGATATCAGGTAAATCTGAAGTGAGCGCGGAAAAATCGGTTTACGTTGACGATTCTTAATTTGTCGAATTGAAAATTAATTTAAATAAGGAATGGTTGAATTTATTCTGATAAATTAATTATTTTATTTGGTTGTTCTGTATTTTGACACTCAGTCTAAGACTCTGCATTCCAATCGTAATACTGCCCGCGTCACGGAAAAACACGATCGCGCCGCGCCATGCCGTCCGCGACCATCGTCATCGCAGTCCATCCCGCCCTTGTTTTTCCCCGCGCCGGATACCGACCTACGTCAACCGCTGGCCCCGGCAAACGTTCTACAATGACAGCCGTTCTCCGAAGTGAGTTTTCATGCGTAAATTTTTTCTCCCCGGCTTGACTGCCACGTTCGCCGCAGCCGCGGCGCTGGTTGCCGCCACAGGCTTCTTTTCTCCGGCGGCTCACGCCAACAACGTGATCGTGCTCAATTCCGGCGAGGCCACGCTGAGCCTCATCGACGAGACCAGCCGCCAGGTCGTCGGCACGGTGCCCACCGGCAAGGAACCGCATCACCTGATGGCCACGCCGGACAATTCGTCGCTGATCGTCGCGAACTCGGTATCGAACAATCTGATGTTCGTCGATCCGAAGTCGGGCCAGGTGCAGCGCTGGGTCGAGAACATCGAGGATCCGTATCAGATCGGTTTTTCGCCCGACCGCAAGTGGCTCGTCACCACCGGGCTGCGTCTGGACAGGCTCGACATCTATCACTACGACAACCAGAAGAACCAGATGACGCTGGCGTCGCGCCTGCCGCTCGCGGTCATGCCGAGCCACATGGCGTTCACGAACGACAGCAAGACTGTATTTGTCACGCTGCAGGTCTCGGGCGAACTGGCCGCGATCGATCTGGCCACGCAAACCGTCAAGTGGAAGATGAAAGTCGGCAAGGTGCCGGCCGGGCTGTGGATGACGCCGGGCGAGAAGTACCTGCTGATCGGCATGACCGGCGCGGATTACGTCGCGGTGGTGGACTGGCGCAACCAGAAGATCGTCAAGACCATCCCGACGGGCAAGGGCGCGCACAACTTCCGCTCGCTGGCTGACGGCAAGCATGTCGCGGTGTCGAACCGGGTCGCGAGCACGATCAGCATCATCGACGAGGACACGCTCACGAACGTCGGCGACATCACCGGTTTGATGCCGGGGCCGGACGATATGGAACTTTCCGCCGACAAACGCTATCTGTGGGTTACCTTCCGCTTCGCGAAGCATGTCGGCGTCATCGACCTGACTACGCGTAAGCTGATCCAGACGATTGCCGTGGGCCGTTCGCCGCACGGTATCTATTTCTTCAATCGCGCGCCGGTCACGGCGCCGAACGGCGCCTGAGCGGAGCCGTCGAAATGAAGTAACAGGCCAGCACCATGTTCCATCTGATTTTCTCTTCTCTGGACAGCTTCGTCTCCGCCGTGCAGACGCTGCTGTACGTCGACGTGGTGCAGCCGCTGCTGTTCCGCTTCGATCTGATGGACTACGACGAGGACACTTACGACAGCCTGTATTGGGTGATCGTGGGCATGTTCGAGGTGCTGGCGATGTATGCGGTGCTGCGTCCGCTCGAGGCGCTGCGGCCGGTGGAGCAGTGGGAAAACCGCAAGGCGGTGCGTGTCGACGTGATTTACACGTGGATCGCCAAGCTCGGCATTCTCAACCTGTTCTTTTTCTTCGCGCTGCAGCCGTTCTTCGATAACGTGCAGGCGTGGCTGCGGCTGCATAACATCGCGAATATCGAATTCGACAATCTGTGGCCCGGCGTCACCACGCAGCCGCTGGTCACGTTCGTCATGTATCTGCTCGTGCTCGACTTCGCCGGTTACTGGTATCACCGCTGGGAACATCGGATCGGCGTGTGGTGGGAACTGCACGCGGTGCATCACAGCCAGCAGCAGATGTCGCTGTGGGCCGACGACCGCAACCATCTGCTCGACGATCTGCTGCAAGCGTCGTTCTTTGCGATGATCGCGCTGGTGATCGGCGTGCCGCCGTCGCAATTCGTCGTGCTGGTCGCCATCACGAATCTCGCGCAGAGCGTACAGCACGCGAACATCCGCCTGTACTTCGGCTGGCTCGGCGAGCGCCTGCTGGTGAGCCCGACTTTCCATCGCCGTCACCATGCGATCGCTTACGGCCACGAAGGGTTGAAGTACGGTTGCAACTTCGGCGTGCTGTTTCCGTGGTGGGACATGCTGTTTCGCAGCGCCTCCTGGAGCCGCGACATGGAGCCGACCGGCATCGCCGATCAACTCGACGGCCGCCGCTATGGCGACGGATTCTGGGCGCAGCACTGGCTTGCGTTCGTGCGTATCGCCCGCCGTCTTTCGTCGAAGCGCCGCACCGAAGGCAGCGACGCCGCCACCGTTTGATTCCTGCTTGACCACCGTCTGATCATTCCTCCCCGCACGCCGCCGGTTTCCCCGGCGGCGCGTCACGTGGTTTATCCTGTCCACGTTTGCGCGCGCCCCGAAGGAAGTCCCCTTGGGGGGCGCGTTCCCGGCCGGCCGTCCGGCTCGTTACGCCGTTTCCTTTATTCCATCGTTTCGCTCACCGGCACTGGCTCGCATGAATGATCTGTTGCGCTCGTTCGGGCGCGCGCTCGCAAGCGCGCTCCACCCGCGCATGCTCTGGCTGACCTTCATGCCGTTTTTCGCGGCAACGGTCGGGTGGGGCGTGATCCTGTGGTTTTCGTGGCAGACGCTGATCGGCGCGACCCGCACCTGGCTCGCGAGCTGGTCGTTCACGGTCACGCTCTATCAACTGTTCGACTGGCTCGGCTTTTCGGCGCTGCATGCGGCGATCGCGCCGTTCATCGTGATCGCGATGGCGATTCCGCTGATCGTCGTCACGGTGCTGCTGTTGATCGCCACGCTGTCGATGCCGGCGGTGATCCGTTTCCTGTCGGCACGGCAATTCCCGGGACTTGAAATGCGCCGCGGCGGAACGTGGTACGGTAGCCTCGGCCATGCGTTGTGGACCACACTGGTCTGTCTGGTGCTGCTGATCGTCACGTTGCCGCTCTGGCTGGTGCCGCCGTTCTTCGCGCTGATTCCGCCGCTGCTGTGGGGCTGGCTGACGTATCGCGTGATGACTTACGACGCGCTTGCGCTGCACGCCACGCGCGACGAGCGTCGCGCGCTGGTGCGGCGCTTCCGTCTGCCGCTGCTGTTGATCGGCATCGCCAGCGGTCTGATGGGGTCGCTGCCCACGCTGCTGTGGGTGTCGTCGGTATGGCTGATCGTGCTGTTTCCGGTGATCACCGCGGTGACGATCTGGATCTATGCGTTCATCCTCGTGTTCTCGGCGTTGTGGTTCGGCTACTACTGTCTGCGCGCGCTGCAACGCATGCGCGCGGAAGAGCGCGGCGGCGCGCGGCACGCGGCGCCGGTTCCTTATTGATGAATTACTGACTAAGCGAAAGAGGCGGCAATGGCATTTGGCGTCATCATCATCGGCGATGAAATCCTGTCGGGCAGGCGTGTCGACAAGCATCTGCCGAAGGTCATCGAATTGCTGGGCGCGCGCGGGCTGTCGCTCGGCTGGGCGGAGTACATCGGCGACGATCCCGAGCGCATCACGGCGACGCTGCGACGCACGTTCGCGTCGGGCGACATCGTGTTTTCCACGGGCGGCATCGGCGCCACGCCGGACGATCACACGCGCCAGTGCGCGGCGGCCGCGCTCGGCGTGCCGCTCGAACTGCATCCGGAAGCGGCGAAGCTGATCCAGGAGCGCATCCGCGACATGTATCCGGCGAACTCGGCGACGCCGCTCGATCTGGAAACGCCTGAGAACCGGCATCGTTTGAATATGGGCACCTATCCGCAGGGCGCTTCGATCATTCCGAACGGCTACAACAAGATTCCCGGCTTTTCGATCGGGCACCATCACTTCGTGCCGGGTTTCCCGGTGATGGCCTGGCCGATGATCGAGTGGGTGCTGGACACACAGTACGCGCATCTGCATCACGCCATGCCGCACGCGGAAAAATCATTGCTGGTGTTCGAGTTGCCGGAATCACGCGTGACGCCGTTGATGGAGAAGATCGAACGCGATTTTCCGGGCGTGCGGGTGTTCAGCCTGCCGAGCGTGGGCGATGTGGAACGTGGCGGCGTGTACGCGCGGCATCACATCGACCTGGGCGTGAAGGGCGAGCCGGAAGCCGTCGCGGCGGCGTTCGTCAAGCTGCGCGAAGGGGTGCATCTGTTGGGCGGGGACATTGTCGAACTGGAGGCGGCCGCGGCGAAACCGCGCGATTGATTCACGGGCTACGCGAGTCTTTTTCTTTCGGCGCTCGCGCGCTCATGCCGGACATTGCTCGCTACCTTTCCTGCACATAGTCGACGCATCATCGGCCTGTCACACTCAGCGCCGGCGATGCGTCTGTCGGCTCGCGCGGGGCCGACGCGTGCGCCGCGGTTTCAGGCATGCGCATGCATGCCAAGCATGCCGATAGCGAGCGGCAACGATCAGGCGCCGATCCACGGCAATCCGCGAAAGCACCATCCCGATACCGTCTTCCGATGCCCCTGGCCGTCCTTGTCGCCTTCGAAGCCTTCGAGCAGGTCGTACGCCTTGGTGAAGCCGGCCTGGGTCGCGGCGATCGCGGCGAGCTTCGAGCGCGCGGCGCTGCGGCACAGGAACAGCACCGGCGTATCGGGTGAGGCCACCTGCTTCAGTTGATCGAGGAATTCCTGGTTCGGCACCGCGCCCGGATAGCGCGTCCATTCCACGTGCGTGTATTGCCCGTCGCCGATGACCGGCCGGCCGACCCAATCGAGCTCGGCACGAGTGCGCACGTCGACGAGACGCGCGCGCGGATCGAGTTGCAGCAATTCGAACGCCTCGGCCGGCGAGATCGCGCCCGCGTAGGGCAACTGGTTTTCGCTGTGACGCTTTTCCGCCTGGGCGTACAGCTGTTCAAGCGTGCTCATGAGCGTAAATCTCCCTTGGACCAAATAACCATTCTAGCGCGCGGCGCGACGCATGCAGGGTGCGGCGGGCGCAAAGGTTTTCAGTGTCCACGACGGAAAGCCCGACGCTCAATCATGGTGCAAATTTCATAAAATGCACCAAAATAGATATAACCAGTGGGTCGGATAGGGTTCGTGCACGATTTCGGTGCCATGCCCGAATCGCGGATTTCGGGGCTGCATGCGATCCGGTGCGCGCATTCCCCGCAAACGCGCGTGCACAGTGGTTCTGCGCCGGGTTGACACGTGCATGGCACAGAAGCTGCTTCAGTGGTCCCGATCGATTTGTCCCACAGGCTGGAATGTTCGCCTCGACGAAACCAGGGGTGGACGCGCCGGGACGGGTCAGCTAGATTGGGCGGCGGCTGAATCCGCCGAATTCGTTAATCAGGAGATAGGTTATGAGTAAATCCGTGGCCGACGTCGTGCAACTCGTCAAAGACGAAGACGTCAAGTTTGTCGACTTTCGTTTCACCGACACGCGCGGCAAGGAGCAACACGTTTCGGTGCCGGTGTCGGCATTCGATGAAGACAAGTTCGAAAACGGCCATGCGTTTGACGGTTCGTCGATTGCCGGTTGGAAGGGCATCGAAGCCTCGGATATGTTGCTGGTCCCGGACGCGAACACAGCCTTCATCGACCCGTTCTATGAAGAATCCACCCTCGTGCTGACCTGCGACGTCGTCGAACCGGCGGACGGCAAGGGCTATGAGCGTGACCCGCGATCGCTCGCCAAGCGCGCTGAAGCCTATCTGAAGAGCACGGGCCTCGGCGACACGGCATTCTTCGGTCCGGAACCCGAATTCTTCATTTTCGACTCGGTCCAGTGGAACACGGATCAGTCGGGCTGCTTCATCAAGATCGGTTCGGAAGAAGCACCGTGGTCGTCGGCGAAGGAATTCGAAGGCGGCAACACCGGCCACCGTCCGGGTACGAAGGGCGGCTACTTCCCGGTTGCTCCGGTCGACACGTTCCAGGATATCCGTTCGGAAATGTGCCTGCTGCTCGAGCAGATCGGCATTCCGGTCGAAGTGCACCACCACGAAGTCGCGGGCCAGGGCCAGAACGAAATCGGCACCAAGTTCTCGACGCTGGTGCAGCGCGCCGACTGGCTGCAGCAAATGAAGTACATCATCCACAACGTCGCGCACACGTACGGCAAGACGGCAACGTTCATGCCGAAGCCGGTGGTCGGCGATAACGGTTCGGGCATGCACGTTCACCAGTCGATCTGGAAGGACGGCGCGAACCTGTTCGCTGGCAACGGTTACGCAGGTCTGTCGGAATTCGCGCTGTTCTACATCGGCGGCATCATCAAGCATGCTCGCGCGCTGAACGCGATCACGAACCCGTCGACGAACTCGTACAAGCGCCTCGTGCCGCACTTCGAAGCACCGGTGAAACTGGCTTACTCGGCTCGCAACCGTTCGGCGTCGATCCGCATTCCGCACGTGTCGAACCCGAAGGGCCGCCGTATCGAAACACGTTTCCCGGATCCGATGGCGAATCCGTACCTGTGCTTCTCCGCGCTGATGATGGCGGGTCTGGACGGCGTGCAGAACAAGATTCACCCGGGCGAAGCTGCCGACAAGAACCTGTACGACCTGCCGCCGGAAGAGGATGCAAAGATCCCGACCGTGTGTGCCGGCCTCGACCAGGCGCTGGACGCACTCGACGCGGACCGTGAATTCCTGACGCGCGGTGGCGTGTTCACGGATTCGATGCTCGACGCGTACATCGAACTGAAGACGGGCGAGCTGCAACGCTATCGTCAGTCGGTGCACCCGATCGAATTCGAAATGTACTACTCGCTGTAAGCGGCAATGGCGCTTCGCCCTTCAAACGGCGAAGCGCTTTGCCCGACGCTCGCGATCGGTCACGAAGGGACGGCGGCGCCGTCCCTTTTTTGTTAAACCGAGCACAACGTTTGCGACATGCGCGTTTGCGACATGCGCGTTTTGCGACATGCGCGTTTGCGACGTGCGCGTTCGCGAGACGCGGGCACTGAGCAACACAAAAAGCGGTACACCTGATTTATCACCATCTCCTATCGGCCGGACTGCAAGATGGTTCTCAAGAATCTGATCAAGGCAAGGAAAGGGCACGAGCAGACGCTCTCGGACGACGCTCAACTCGTGAGCTCCGGTTTGCTGCCGGGCTTCGAGGCGTTGCCGACGGTCGTGCTGGTGCTCGAAAAGCGCTCGCTGCGCGTCGTATTCGCGAACCCGTCGGCCGAATCGATGCTGGAACTTTCGCGCCGGCAACTCACGCAGATGGCGTGGCCGGACATCTTCTCGAATGCGGACGAACTGCTCGCGACCATCTCCGCGATCGCCGCTCACCGTTTTCACGCGACGCATCTCGACGCCGTGCTCGAGCGCCCCGGCCACGAGCCGCTGCACGTGCATGCGATCGTCGGCTTTCTGGAAACGGCGCAAGATTACGTGCTGCTCGAACTGTTCGAGAACGAGCGGCATATACGCACCGACCGCGAGGAGCGCATCAACGACCTCACGGCGGTCAACAAACAACTGATCCGCAATCTCGCCCACGAGATCAAGAATCCGCTCGGCGGGATTCGCGGCGCGGCGCAGCTGCTCGAGTTCGAACTCGGCGAGCGTCAGCGTGACGAGTTGCGCGAGTACACGCAGGTCATCATCAAGGAGTCGGACCGGCTGCAGACGCTGGTCGACCGCTTGCTCGAGCCGCACCGTCATCCGCATATCGTCGGTGACGTGAATATTCACGAGGTGTGCGAGCGCGTGCGTCAGGTGATTCTCGCGGAGTTTCCGCGCGGCCTCACGATCGAACGCGATTACGACGTGAGCGTGCCCGATCTGCGCGGCGACAAGGAACAACTGATCCAGGCGCTGCTGAACATCGTGCGCAATGCGGCTGAAGCGCTGCGCGAACGCATCTCGCAAGGCGACGCGCGCATCGAATTGCGCACTCGCATCGCGCGCAAGATCACGGTGTCGAAACGCTTATGTAAGCTGGCACTGGACTTGCATATCATCGACAACGGCCCGGGCATCCCCGAGGAAATCCGTGACCGCATCTTTTATCCGCTCGTGTCGGGGCGCGAGGACGGCAGCGGTCTCGGTCTGACGCTTGCGCAGACCTTCGTGCAACAACACGACGGATTAATCGAAGTGGAAAGCCGGCCGGGCCACACCGAGTTTCAGATTCTGCTGCCGCTCGACTGCTAAACCAAATGCACCTCAAGAATTCTGACCGACCCATATGAAGCCGATCTGGATAGTAGACGACGATCAATCGATTCGCTGGGTGCTCGAAAAAGCGCTCGCCCGCGAAAACTTCGCGACACGCAGCTTCGCGAATGTACGCGAGGCGTCGGCCGCGCTCGATCACGACAGCCCGCAGGTGCTGGTATCCGACATCAGGATGCCCGGCGGCTCCGGCCTCGAATTGCTGCAAACCGTGCGTGACAAGGTGCCGGGCTTGCCCGTCATCATCATGACGGCGTTCTCGGACCTGGATAGCGCGGTCGCCGCATTTCAGGGCGGCGCGTTCGAATACCTCGCCAAACCGTTCGACGTCGACAAGGCCGTCGAACTGATCCGCCGCGCCGTCGATGAAAGCATGCGCGGCGAACAGACGTGGGACGACCGCGTCGCCGATGCACCGGAGATGCTCGGCCAGGCGCCGGCGATGCAGGATATGTTTCGCGCGATCGGCCGCTTGTCGCATTCCGCGGCCACCGTGCTCATTACCGGCGAATCAGGCACCGGGAAGGAACTGGTCGCGCGTGCGTTGCACCGACATAGCCCACGCTCGAACGGTCCCTTCATTGCATTGAACACCGCCGCGATTCCGAAGGATCTGTTGGAATCCGAACTATTCGGTCATGAGCGCGGCGCGTTCACCGGTGCGCAGGCCATGCGCCAGGGGCGCTTCGAGCAGGCCGAGAACGGCACGCTGTTTCTCGACGAAATCGGCGACATGCCGTTCGATCTGCAAACGCGCCTGTTGCGCGTGTTGTCGGACGGGCAGTTCTATCGCGTCGGCGGCCACAATCCACTGCGCGCGAATGTGCGCGTGATCGCGGCGACGCACCAGAATCTCGAATCGCGCGTGCGCCAGGGCTTGTTCCGCGAGGACTTGTATCACCGGCTCAATGTGATCCGCTTGCGCTTGCCGGCCTTGCGCGAGCGCAGCGAGGACATTCCGCTGCTCACGCGTCACTTCCTGCAAAAGAGCGCGCGCGATCTGGGCGTCGAGCCGAAGCGCGTGTCCGAAGATGCTCTGGCGTATCTCGCGTCGCTGCCGTTTCCGGGCAACGTGCGTCAGTTGGAAAATCTCGCCAACTGGCTGACGGTGATGGCGCCCGCGCAGACCATCGAGATTAAGGACTTGCCGCCCGACCTCGGTCCGGCGCAAGCCGGCGTGACCGATCTCGTGGGTGGCGGCGGAGTGCTCAGTACCGGCGAAGCCAGCCTGGCGGCTACGGCGCCCATCAACGGCGTGAGCGCATCGGCGCAACCGGCCACGGCCGGCGGCATGCCGGTCGCGACGCCCGTAAGCGCCTGGGAAGGCGGCCTGCGTACCGAGGTCGCGCGCCTGTTGCGCGAGAACTCGGCCGACGTCATGGACGAACTCGCGCGCCGTTTCGAAGCGGCCGTGATTCGCGAGGCGCTGGATTTCACTCGTGGACGCAAGGTGGAAGCGGCTGAGCGTCTCGGCATCGGCCGCAATACGATTACGCGCAAGATTCAGGAGCTCAATCTCGAGCCCTGAGGTTTGCGTGATGCGGACGGCGGGGCGGCTTGAGCGCCGCTCCGTCGGCCGAGGCTTCAGCCGTGTTGGCGTTGGCGCGCATCGTCAAAGGCCTTCGGCCTCCCGCAAGGCATAATCAACGCTGTTTTCATTCGACAGCTGACGATGCCTGCTTCTCCCGCTCCTCGCGGTCCCTTTTTCTGGCC
The DNA here is from genome assembly GCA_035636295.1 of Paraburkholderia sp. Lineage (GTDB taxonomy): Bacteria > Pseudomonadota > Gammaproteobacteria > Burkholderiales > Burkholderiaceae > Paraburkholderia. The sequence continues at coordinate 11,714 of DASPZL010000580.1, read as the reverse complement.
GCTTTCCCCCGATCCCTTTCTGTCGCTCGAAGCGCTCGACGACCCCGGCGCGCTCGCGTGGGTCGAAGGGCAGAATGCCCGCACGCGTGCCGCATGGTGCAGCGGCGCGCATTTCGAGTCGCTCAGGCAACGGCTCGCCGACGCTTATTTGCCGCGCGAACGTCCGGTCATTCCCGATCGCTGGAAGGATTGGGCCTACGATCTGTGGCAGGACGAACGCAATCCAAAGGGCATCTGGCGGCGTACCACGTGGGCAGCATGGCGCAGCGGCACGCCTGTCTGGCAGAACCTGCTGGACTTCGACGCGCTCGGCGCGACCGAAGGCATGCCGTGGGTGTGCGTCGAGCTCGACATTCTTTATCCGGATGGTGACCGCGCGCTGGTCACGCTGTCGCCGGGTGGCTCGGACGCGCTGGTGGTGCGCGAGTTCGACATCGGCGCACAACGTTTCGTCGACGACGGCTTCGTGATCGCGAAGGCCGGCAAGCACACGGCGTCGTGGATCGACCGGGATACGCTTTACGTCGGTTGGGACAATGGCCGCAAGACGCTCACGCGCTCCGGTTATCCCCGCGAAGTGCGGCGCTGGACGCGGGGCAGTGCGCTGGCCGACGCGCCGGTGGTCTTCAAGGGCGCGCTCGGCGACATCGGCGTGGAAGCGCACTACGATCCGGTCGAAGAGCGGCATACGGTGGTGAGCAGCGTCGACTTCTTCGATTCGCACACGTATTACCTCGATAGTGCCGAGGGCGATGCCGATGCCTGGCGCCGTTACGACACGCCCTCGCATGTCGCGGTGAGCGGCTGGCAGGGCTGGCTGCTGCTCGAACCGCGTCTCGATTGGCATTGCAACGGCTTGCGCTATCCGGGCGGCGCGTTGCTGGCGATTCGCGAAGCGGCGTTCCTGCGCGGCGAGCGCGACGTCCTGGCGCTTTTCATGCCGACGCCGCGAACTTCCGTGTGCGAGTGGACGCATACGCGCAACCATTTGATCGTGTCGTATCTGGAGGACGTGCGGAACAAGACCTTGCTGTGGACGCCCACCCAGGACGCCGATCAAGCGTGGCATTGGCAGCAGCGCGTCTTTCCGTCACGCGACGACGCGCAAGCCGAAGTTTCGCCGGTCGAGCCGACGCTGAACGACGAGGTGTTCGTCGATACCGACGACTATTTGCAACCGCCGGCGTACTGGCTCACCGACCTCGCCCGCGACGATCTGACCGATTGGGAATTGCTCGACCGCTGGCCGACGCAATTCGACGCGACGCCGTTCGCGGTGACGTGTGCGCATGCGGTATCCGCCGACGGCACGCGCGTGCCGTATACCGTGATCGGGCCGCGTGTCATGCAGCAAGCCACGCAAGAGCCCGCACAGCAACAGGCGCGGCCGTGCCTGCTTAACGGCTACGGAGGCTTCGCGATTCCCTTGCTGCCGAGCTATCTGACCGGACAGGGCATCGGTTGGCTCGCACGCGGCGGCGTCTATGTGGTCGCGCATATTCGCGGCGGCGGCGAGTTCGGCACGGAGTGGCACACGGCGGCGCAAGGCGAGCATCGGCAGCGTTCGTTCGACGATTTCATCGCGGTGGCCGAGGCGCTCGTCAGCACCGGCGTGACGAGCGCCGCGCAACTCGGCATTCAGGGCGGCAGCAACGGCGGTTTGCTGGTGGCTGCGTGCATGGTGCAGCGCCCCGAGCTGTTCGGCGCCGTGGTGTGCGAGGTGCCCTTGCTCGACATGAGCCGCTATCACCTGCTGCACGCGGGCGCGTCATGGATCGACGAATACGGCGATCCTGACGAGCCCGACGAAGCGCGCGTGCTGGCCGCTTACTCGCCGTATCACCGCGTGAGTGCGGGTGTCGAGTATCCGCCTGTGCTGTTTACCACCTCGACCGCCGACGACCGCGTGCATCCCGGACACGCGCGCAAGATGGCCGCGCGCATGCAGGCGCTGGGCGCGGACAAGGTCTGGTATCGGGAGAATACGGAAGGCGGGCACGGCGGCTCCGATGAACTGGAGCAGGCCGAGCACGATGCAATGGTGTTCGAGTTTTTGTGGCGCTGTTCAGGCGCTCCGGCTTGAGCGCAACGAAGGCGCAAAAGAGCCGTTTAAAGGCCGCTTAAAGGCCTCGCATCAGGCAGGCTCAGCCGATCTGGGCGACGACCGGCGCGTGGTCCGACGGCTGATCCCATTTGCGCGGCACCTTATCGACGTCGCACGACGAGCATGCTTCAGCCAGCGCTTTCGACAGCAGAATGTGGTCGATGCGCAGTCCCGCGTTGCGGCGGAACGCCATCATCCGATAGTCCCACCACGAGTAGATCTTCTCCGGCTGTTCGAACTGGCGGAACGCGTCGGCGAGACCGAGTTCGATCAGCCGCACGAACTCCGCGCGCTCTTCGGGCGACACCAGATTCTGGCCTTCCCATGCCTTCGGATCGTGCACGTCGCGGTCGTCCGGCGCGATGTTGTAGTCGCCGAGCAGCGCGAGTTTCGGATGCAGCGTCATTTCGCTCGCGATCCAGTCGTGCAGCGCGGCGAGCCAGCGCAGCTTGTACGCGAATTTATCGGTGCCCGGCGCCTGACCGTTCGGGAAGTACGCGGAGATGATGCGCACGCCGTCGATGGTCGCGGCGATCACGCGTTGCTGCGGGTCCTCGAAACCGGGAATGTTCCGCACGATGCTGCTTTCGTCGACGCTCAGCCCCTCGCGCACCAGGATGCCGACGCCGTTATACGTTTTCTGGCCGGCGAACCAGCTCCGGTAGCCTTTTTCCTCGAGCTTGGCGCGCGGGAATTTTTCGTCGGGCAGCTTCAGTTCCTGGAGGCACAGCACATCGGTCCGGCTGGTTTCGAGCCAGTCGATGACGTGTTGCTGGCGGACCTTGATGGAGTTGACGTTCCAGGTGGCGATTTTCATGAAATTCTCACATTCTTGCTGGGCAAGGCTTTGGCTGGAATTCGGGTTATTCCGGTAGCCCGCATCTTATCGCGCGAGACGGGCGTCCGTGAAAATTGCCTTCCCGGCTATCGGGAATAAAAGCGGAAAATAAAAGCGCGGGGCGGGCAGGACGCGGCGTATAGTGGGACCACATTCGCGCTCACGCATCGGGAGACATCATGGCCGAACTCTATCCAGCCCTTTATAAGGACTTCGAAGTGCATCCGCTGGTGTTTTCGCGGGCGTTCGACAAATTCGACGGCCACAAGCGCCATGCCGAAGGTTACGACGTCGCGGTGCGCGTCTGCCGGCCGGGCGCGATCAGCGGCTCGAAAGCGAGCCGCGTATTTCGCCTTGTGCTGCCGGCCACGTTCTCCGATTTCGGCGTGGCCAAACGCAGTGCGAGCCAGTACGGCGCGGACATTATCGACGGCAAAGTGGAAGGCGCCACCGTCCAGGATCTTTGAGCGGCTTCGTGCGCGCACGCGTCGTTTGAAATAAGTCCCGCGATTGTTTGACGTCTTGCGAACATCTCTATACAATCCGTTTTCTCTGACGCGGGGTGGAGCAGTCTGGCAGCTCGTCGGGCTCATAACCCGAAGGTCGTAGGTTCAAATCCTACCCCCGCAACCAAGCATTGTTGAAAGCCCGCCGGCGCAAGCCACGCGGGCTTTTTGACTTGTGGCGACGGTGTTCCTGCACTTGCAGGTTGACGTGCCTACACGTCTGCATTCATTCCGTCTCGATCGCCCATTCCACCGCCGCTTGCGCATGCAACGCGGTCGTATCGAACACCGGCAGCACGGAATCCTCCGGCTGGATCAGCAGCGTAATTTCGGTGCAGCCGAGAATCACCGCCTGCGCGCCACGCGCGGCCAGTTCTTCGATCACACGTTGATACACAGCGCGCGAATCGTCATTGATTTTGCCGTGACACAGCTCGTCATAGATGATGCGGTGCACGTCGGCGCGTTCGGCTTCATCGGGAACCAGCGTCTCGAGCCCATGGCGCTCGCGCAAGCGGCCCGTGTAGAACGCCTGCTCCATCGTATAGCGCGTGCCGAGCAAGCCGACCCGCTCGATGCCTGCGGCGCGCAGCGCGTTGCCGGTCGGATCGGCGATATGGAGAAACGGCACCTTGATCGCCTGTTCGATCGATTCATACACGCGATGCATCGTGTTGGTCGCCAACATCACCAGATCGGCGCCGCCTCGCTCGAGCTGGCGCGAGGCTTCGGCCATCTGCTTGCCGAGCGCGGTCCAGTCGCCGGAGCGCTGGAGCGCTTCGACCGGCGCGAAGTCGACGGTGAGCATCAGGCTGCGGGCATTGTGGTGGCCGCCGAGGCGCGCCTTCGCGTGGCGGTTGAGGAGCTTGTAGTATTCGGTGGACGATTCCCAGCTCATCCCGCCGATCACGCCGATCGTTTTCATGTGCTTGCTCCGTGAGTGGATGCATGACGTATGCCGAACGCCATGCATGGGCCGTCTTAAAAGCGGAGTATAGGCGGGCGCCGGGGCGTGCGCCGGTACGGATTCGCCGCCGCGTGCCGGTACGGCGGTCTTGATAAAACGCGGACACACACTTTCTGACGCCGATAGAATCGTCATCAATCAGGAAGCGGTCAACAGGGAGCGATACATGGATCTGATCATCCGTCGCGCGATGCTGCCACCGGGCGCCGCGCCGCAGCACAAGCAACCGGTCGACATCGGCATCGAAGCGGGCCGCATCGTTGCCGTCGAGCCGAATCTGGCCGCGAGCGCGCGCGAGGAAATCGACGCCGCCGGTTCACTCGTCACGCCGCCGTTCGTCGATCCGCATTTCCACATGGACGCGACGCTCTCGTACGGTTTGCCGCGCGTGAACGCATCGGGCACCTTGCTGGAGGGCATCGCGCTGTGGGGCGAACTGAAGCCGGACCTGACGCAGGAGGCGTTGATCGAACGCGCGCTGCAATACTGCGACTGGGCCGTCGCGCGCGGTCTGCTGGCGATCCGCAGCCACGTGGATGTGTGCGATCCGCGTCTCGTCGCGGTCGAGGCGCTCGTCGAAGTGAAACGCCGTGTCGCGCCGTATCTCGACTTGCAACTGGTGGCCTTTCCACAAGACGGCGTCTTGCGCAGCGCCGGCGCGTTCGAGAACCTCAAGCGCTCGATTGCGATGGGCGTCGACGTGGTCGGCGGGATTCCGCATTTCGAACGCACGATGGCCGACGGCGCGCAGTCCGTGCGCATGTTGTGCGAATACGCGGCGGAGCAGGGCTTGCGCGTCGACATGCATTGCGATGAATCGGACGACCCGATGTCGCGCCACATCGAAACGCTCGCGGCCGAAACGCACCGGCTCGGCTTGCAGGGGCGCGTCACCGGTTCGCATCTGACCTCGATGCATTCAATGGACAACTACTACGTCAGCAAGCTCTTGCCGCTGATACGCGAAGCGGGTGTCAGTGCGGTCGCTAACCCGTTGATCAACATCACGCTGCAAGGCCGCAGCGACACGTATCCGAAACGGCGGGGCATGACCCGCGTGCCGGAGATGATGGCGGCGGGCATCAACGTCGCGTTCGGCCACGACTGCGTGATGGACCCGTGGTACAGCCTGGGCTCGGGCGACATGCTCGAAGTCGCGCACATGGGCTTGCACGTCGCGCAGATGACGGGCGTCGACGGCATGCATGCGTGTTTCGATGCGGTCACGGTGAACGCCGCGCGCGTTCTCGGCCTGGAAGGCTATGGCGTCGCGCCGGGTTGCGCGGCCAATCTCGTGCTGCTCGACGCACGCGATCCGGTCGAGGCGATCCGCCTGCGGGCCGCGCGGCTCGCGGTGGTGAGCCGCGGCAAGGTGGTGAGCCGCGCGCCCGCCGCGCGCGCTGCTTTGTCGCTTGGCGGGCGTCCTGCCGAAGTGGACTTCAAATTGCATCGCGGTTAGCCGCCGCGCGGCGCGGCCCAGCGCTACATGCGCGAACAAAAAAAGCCGGTGCCTGCTCACGCAAGTCACCGGCTTTTTATCGGCGCGCCGCTAACCCGCCGACAGATACTTCAACGCAAGATCAATGCGCCGCGGCGGGCGTCATGCCGTTGTGCCGCAACAAGGCATCGATACTCGGCTCGCGCCCGCGGAACGCCTTGAACGATTCCATCGCCGGACGGCTGCCGCCCACTTCGAGAATTTCCTTGCGATAACGCATGCCCGTTGCCTGGTCGAGCACGCTGCCGTTCGCGGCTTGCGCCGCTTCCTCGAACGCGGCGTAGGCATCGGCGGACAACACTTCGGCCCACTTGTAGCTGTAGTAGCCGGCGGCATAACCGCCCGCGAAAATATGGCTGAACGTATTCGGCCAACGCGAGAACGGGGCTTGCGGCACCACGTGGAATCGTTCGTTGATTTCGCTTGCGAGTTCGGTGGCGTTTTTCGTGCCGGCCGCGTCGAAACCGGTATGCAGTTGCATGTCGAACATCGAGAACACGATCTGCCGGAGTGTGCCGAGACCGCTCTGGAAGTTTTTCGCGGCGAGCATCTTGTCGAACAGATCGCGCGGCAGCGGCCTGGCCGTCTCGACGTGCGAGGTCATGTCGCTCAGCACGTCCCACTCCCAGCAGAAGTTCTCCATGAATTGCGACGGCAACTCGACGGCGTCCCACTCGACGCCGTTGATGCCCGACACGCCGAGTTCATCGACGCGCGTGAGCATGTGATGCAGGCCGTGGCCGAATTCGTGGAACAGCGTGATGACTTCGTCGTGCGTGAAGCAGGCGGGCTTGCCGCCGACCGGCGCCGAGAAGTTGCAGGTCAGATACGCGACCGGCGTTTGCACGCTGCCGTGCGTGTGCTTGTGACGCCCACGCGCGTCGTCCATCCACGCGCCGCCGCGTTTGCCTTCGCGTGCATACAGGTCGAGGTAAAACTGCGCGACGAGGCCGCCGTCCTGATTCTCGACGCGGAAAAAGCGCACGTCGGGATGCCACACGGCCGCTTCGTCGCGACGGATCCGCACGCCGAACAGCGTTTCGGTGACCTTGAAGAGACCTTTGAACACGGCGTCTTCAGGGAAGTACTGTTTGACTTCGTTTTCCGAAAACGAATAGCGCTTCTGACGCAGACGTTCGGCCGCAAACGTCATGTCCCACGGCTGCAACTCGGTCATGCCGAGTTCGTTGGCGGCGAATTCGCGCAGTTCCTTCCAGTCCTGTTCGGCATGCGGGCGGGCGCGCACGGCGAGGTCTTCGAGAAAGGCCATCACTTGCGCGGGCGATTCGGCCATTTTCGGCGCGAGCGAGACTTCGGCGAAGTTGTTGTAGCCGAGCATGCGCGCTTCTTCCGCGCGCAGTTGCAGTTGTTCGGCGAGTACGGCGGTGTTGTCCCACTCGGACTTGCCGTTGCCGTATTGCGGACCGAGCTCCGATGCGCGCGTCACATACGCGTGGTACATCGTCTCGCGCATCGCGCGATTTTCCGAATACTGCATCACCGGGAAATACGACGGAAAGTGCAGCGTGAATTTGTAGCCGGTCTTGCCTTCGCGTTCCGCGGCTTCCTTCGCGGCCTCGATCACGTCTTCCGGCAGGCCGGCCAATTGCGCCTCATCGCCGGCTTCGACGAGGTAGGCGTACGCGTTGGTCGCATCGAGCACGTGATCCGAGAACGCCTTGGAGAGCGCCGCCTGGCGCTCCTGCAATTCGGCGAAGCGCGGCTTCCGGTCTTCCGGCAATTCCGCGCCGGACAAACGGAAATCGCGCAGCGCATTGCCGAGGATTTTCTTGCGCTCACCCGTGAGCGACGCGAAATCGCTGCTCGCGTGCAACGCTTTGTACTTTTCGTACAGCGCGAGATTCTGTCCGACGCTCGACCAGAATTCGGTGACGCGCGGCAGATTTTCGCCGTACACCGCGCGCAGTTCGGGCGTATCGGCGACGGCGTTCAGGTGGCCCACCACGCTCCATGCGCGCGACAGCGGTTCGGTGGCGCGTTCGACCGGCTCGACCACGTCGGCCCACGAAGCGGGCGTAATCGGCTGGGCGGCGCGCTCGACGGCGGCGGCCGCGTCGGCGAGCAGCACATCGAGGGCGGGCGTCACGTGTTCGGGACGGATTTCGCCAAAGCGCGGCAGGTCGGAGAAATCGAGGAGCGAATTGTCGTGATTCGAAGGGGTAGTGGACATGAGGCTTCCTGTCTGACGCGGGTGAACGGGTAATCGGCACATCGACGGGCGTCCCCCAAGGGGACTTCCTTCGGGGCGTCCCCCAAGGGGACTTCCTTCGGGGCGCGTGCGGCGATGCCCCGATAACACCGGATAGAGACATTATTGGGGCAGGGCGCGCCGATTCCAATCCGTCGGCAGACAAATTATCAGATGTCGCGGCTCTGCGCGCGAGATGAGCGCGCCGGGTAGGAGCATGCAGGCAAAACGCGCCGCCGGGTTTTTGTGCGAAAGCGAACGGTGCGAATTGCTGCCGTGCGGCATCGTGGCGTGTCGCCATCGGCCGGCGACGCTTCCTGCAAGAGGCATCGATGAACCCGCTTTCGCACGCTCTATCGCGCAACGGCAACAATTTCGACCTCGTGCGGCTTCTGGCCGCCGTTGCCGTCGTATATGGCCACTCGTATGTGCTGCAGGCGCCTGACGGCACGACGGATTGGGTCGAGAACGCGCTCGGTTTCGACGGCTTCGGCGCGCTCGGCGTCTACGCTTTTTTCCTGCTGAGCGGCATGCTGGTGACCGCCAGCTTCGACCGGCAACGCTCGGTGCCGCGGTTCGCCGTGTTGCGCATCGCGCGGCTGTGGCCGGCGGTGGCGGCCGGCTCGCTGGTGACGGTGTTCATCCTCGGGCCCGCATTCACGACGCTGCCGCTGCGCGAGTATTTCAGTTCCGGCATGACGTGGGCCAATCTCGACAACTTCTCCACCATCGTGTTGAAGACGGGCTGGGCGCTGCCCGGCGTATTCGAGCACAACCGCTTTGCCGTCGGCATCTGCGGGCCGCTGTGGACGCTGCCGCTCGAAGTGCGCTGCTATCTGATCGTGCTCGTGACCGGCATGCTCGGGCTCCTGTCCAGTCCGCGCGGCACGTTATTGGCGGCGGCGCTCGGTTGCGCCGCGTTCGTGCTGCGTGTGCATCTGCCGCATCTGCAAATCGGCTTGCGCGACTTCAACGAAACGCCCGGCGGTTATTCGTTCTGGCCCGAACCGTTTTTCATGCTGGGCATATTGTTGTACGGATGGCGCGAACGGATCGGCATTCATGGCCTCGCGGCGCTCGGGTTCGCGATGGTATTCCTGGTGTTTCGCGATACGGCCGGCGCGCAACCGCTGTTCTATCTGGCCTTCGTCTACGGTGTGCTGTGGGTGGGCACGACGCCTCTGCTGCGCCGCTTCGTGCCGCGTCACGATTACTCGTACGGGATCTATCTGTACGGCTTCATGGTGCAGCAATGCGTCGCGAATATCGCGCCGCAGTTGAGCCATGTGACGGCCGTGCTGATTGCCGCGCCGTTCATTCTGCTGTGCGCGGCGCTGTCGTGGCATTTCGTGGAGCGGCCGGTGCTGACGTGGTGCCGTGGGCGCGTCGCACGCCGGCGGACGCCGCTTGCCGCGGGTATGACGGCTGGGGATGGGGCCGCGCGGTAAATCGGAATGCCGGCGAAGTGGTTTCGCCGGCATTCCATGTCAGCTTTATTACGCCTGCGCAGCCGCTTCACGCTCGGCGGCTTCGATCGTATTGACGAGCAGCATCGTGATGGTCATGGGACCGACACCGCCCGGCACCGGCGTGATGTAGCCGGCCACTTCCTTGACGCCCGCGAAGTCGACGTCGCCGCACAGCTTGCCGGCTTCGTCGCGATTCATGCCGACGTCGATCACCGCCGCGCCCGGCTTCACCATGTCTGCCGTGAGAATGTTGCGCAGGCCGGTGGCGGCGACCACCACGTCGGCGTTGCGCGTGTGAGCGGCCAGATCGCGCGTCTTGCTGTGGCAGATCGTGACGGTCGCGCCGGCTTCGAGCAGCAGCAGCGCCATCGGCTTGCCGACGATGTTCGAGCGGCCGATCACCACCGCATTGGCGCCCCGCAGCGGAATCTCGTAAGCGGCGAGCATCTTCATCACGCCATACGGTGTGCACGGACGGAACAGCGGCTGGCCGGTCATCAGCGCGCCGGCATTGGCGACGTGAAAGCCGTCGACGTCCTTCTCAGGCGCGATCGCCTCGATCACCTTGTGGCTGTCGATATGCGGCGGCAGCGGCAGTTGCACCAGAATGCCGTGGATGCGCGGATCTTGGTTCAGTTCGTCGATGCGCGCGAGCAGGTCGGCTTCGGGCAAGTCGGCCGGATAGCGGTCGAACGACGAGCCGAGGCCGTTGTCGTGGCACGCCTTCACCTTGTTGCGTACATACACTTCGCTGGCCGGATTGTCGCCCACCAGCACCACGGCGAGGCCCGGCTGATGGCCGCGGGCGGTGAGGGCGGCGGCGCGCGCGGCGACGTCGGCGCGCAGGGTCTTGGAAAGGGCTAGGCCGTCGATCAGTTTGGCAGTCATGGTCGGTCGAGATGGGCAGTGTGGAAAGCGGGGCAGGGCGCGGGCGCTCGAGCGCGGCACGTGCGATGGCGCTTTTCAACGGGAACGGGTCGGCACGTGAAAAGCGCGCGGCGCGAATTGGCGATAAGCACCGCTGCAAAGTCCGACATTATACCGGCCCTGCATGATGGGCCACGGGCGGATTCCGGCTCGCGCGGGATCGGCGCGGGGTAGCGTCGCGCGGGCCTTGCCTGTGTGGGTGGGGAGATGTGCGTTGAGCGGACGCGCGATGCATGGCTCACGGCTCACGGCTCACGCGGGCCACGCCTGCATCCGGATGCCTTGTCCGACGCCGCGTCCAGCGGCCGCGGACGGCTTTTACACCGCCGCGGCCCCGGCATGCCGTTATGGCTGCACCGGCTGCCAGCTGTCGCCCGGATTGAACGACTTGATCGCGGCCACGGCGCGCGCGGTTTGCGGCCCGAGGTTCTGCTGATAGACCTGGCCGTCCTGATTGACGATGAAGCTCATCACGCCGGTCTTGCCGTATTCGGCCGGCGACGCGATGAGCCCGAACCCCTTGGCCAGCACGCCGTTCTCGACGTAGTTTTGCGCACCGTCTTTCGCGCGTGGTCCTTGCGCCGTCAGGATGCGGTAGTGATAGCCGTGATACGCCTCCTTGGGCAGCGTGCCGTTGGGCATGGTCGCGGCGAGCGGTCCGAGCGGGCTTTCCGTCTCGCCTGGCGCGGTGGCCCAATACAGGCCGTCATGCTGCCCCCGCGTACTGACGAAACGCAGCGCGTAATGCTGGGTCAGGTTGCGATAATCGTTTTGCGCATCGACATAGGCGAGCGAGGTCATGATCGCGGCGCGTTCGTTGCGGCCGATGCGGCGCGTCAGCATCTCGCTCTGCGCGGCGGGCGGATCGAAACGCCAGCCGCGCGCCGATTGCACGAGCGGAATCGGCAGCGTCCAGCCGCTGTCGCCCACCGCCAGATGCGCGGTTGTCTGGCCCCGGCCTTTGCCCGTCGCCGGATCCTCGATGATCTGATGACCCTTCGACCAGGCGCCGAGAAACTGGTAGACGTCCTCCTCGCCAATGCCTTCGGTTGGAATGAAGCGATGGAAGTCGTTGCCGAGCACATGCTTGAGCGCGGTCTCGTCGTTGCGGGCGAGGGCGTCGACGAATGCATTGGCGGCATCGTCGGCACTCGGATAGACCGCTTGCGCATGCGCGGCGGTCGTGCCGAGCAGCA
>DASPZL010000579.1:0-14068 GCA_035636295.1 Paraburkholderia sp. | reverse complement strand
ACAAAGCCCGCGCAATTGAACAGCACGTCGATCGCACCGAGTTCGGCGGCCAGCGCCTTGATCGCCGCGTCGTCGCGCACGTCGAGCTTGCGCCCTTCGACGGGCTTGCCGGCGAGTCCGTCGATGCGGATATCGGTGGCGATCACGCGCGCGCCTTCGCGCGCGAACAGCTCCGCGGTGGCGAGACCAATGCCTTGTCCCGCTGCGGTAATCAGGGCCGTCTTGCCGGCCAGTCTTTGTGTCATCTACGACTCCAGTTGAATGGGCTTCTTGTGTCTTCGTATGCTCAAAGCCGATAAAACGCGGCGGCGTTGCCGCCGAAAACCGCTTCGCGCCCGGCGTCGCTCAAGGACGCGAGCAAGGTGTTCGCCACCGAATGCCACAGCAGATAGTCGCCGTTCAGATCGAGCACGGGCCAGTCGCTGCCCCACATCAAACGCGCCGGACCGAACGACGCCAGCAGATGGTCGACATACGGCTGCAGCGTTTCCTCGGTCCAGCCGGGCGAAGCTTCCGTGGCGAGACCCGACAGCTTGCAATGCACTTGCGGCAGCTTTGCAAGCCGCGTGATGGCGTCGGCCCACGTTTGCCAACCCGCGCGGCCGTAGCGGATCGGCGGCTTCGCGCCGTGATCGACCACGATGCGCAGCGCGGGGAAACGCGCGGCGAACGTTTCGATCGGCTCGACGTGCCGCGCGTAAATCAACGCGTCGAACGCAAGGTCGTGCGCGATCAGCGCTTCGATCGCCGGCGCGAGGTCGGGGTTCGCGATCCACGTATCGTCCGGCAAGTCCTGCAGCATCGGCCGCACGCCCTTGAACTTCGGTTCATGCGCGAAGGCGTCGATCACGGCCGGCGCAGTCGGCAACAGCAACGGCACCCAGCCCACCACGCCCGCGATCGACGGTTCGTTGCGCGCGATGTCCAGTAAGTAGCGCGTCTCGTCGATCGTCGGCGCCGCCTGCACCACCACCGTCCGCTCGATGCCCACCCTTTCGCGCAATGGTTTGAGATCCGCCGGGCCGAACGTCCGGTACAGAATCTTCAGTTCCGGCGTGAGCCACTCGTAGTCGCCGCGAGCGGGGTCCCAGTAATGCTGGTGGGCATCGATATGCATCGTCAGATCAATCCTCTGGCGCGGGCGCGCGGTGGTCGAGCAAGCCTTGGCCGCGCAACGCGGACCACAAGTCCGCGGGAATCGGCTGCTCGAACGACGCGGCGTTCTCGCGTAATTCGTCGGCACTGCGCGCGCCGGTCAGCACGGTGGCGACCGCCGGATGCGCATACGGAAACTGCAAGGCGGCGGCTGCAAGCGGCACGCCATGCTCACGGCATACCGCTTGCAGCCGCGCGACGCGCTCGATCACTTCGCGCGGCGCATCGCCGTAGTTGAACTTCAGATCGCCCTCGACGCCGCGCGCCAGAATGCCCGAGTTGAACGCGCCGCCTAACAGGATGCTGACGCCGCGCTTTTCGCAGGCCGGCAAGAGGTCGTCAAGAGTGGTCTGTTCGAGGAGCGTATACCGGCCCGCAAGCAACGCGCAATCGATATCGAACTCGGCCATCGCATCGAGTATTACGGCGCCTTCGTTCACGCCGAGCCCGACGGCCTTGACCGAGCCCGCCGAGCGCAACTCGTCCAGTGCGCGAAAGCCGCCGCCTTCGGTCAGTTGCCGCCAGTAATGGGGGTTCTCGTCGCCGTGCGTGGCCCGGCCGATATCGTGCACCAGCAGAATGTCGATATCGACGATGCCGAGGCGCTGCTGGCTGTCCTCGAACGAACGGAGAATGCCGTCGTGCGTGTAATCGTAGATCGCTTCGAAGGGCAGCGGGTTTTGCCAGCCTTCCTTGCCCTCGTAAGGCGTGGTGCGCGGCACGAAGCGGCGGCCCACCTTGGTGGACAACACATAGTCGCCGCGCGGATAGCGGCGCAAGGCGTCGCCCAGACGATGCTCGGCCTTCGTGTTGCCGTAATGGGGCGCGGTGTCGAAGTAACGCACGCCGGCGTCCCACGCGGCGGCGACGGTCGCGTGCGCTTCCTCATCGGACAGATCGCGGTAGAGGCCGCCCAAGGGCGCCGTGCCGAGTCCCAATCCTGTCACTTGCAATGCGGTGCGGCCAATGCCGCGCCGCTGCCCGATCTTCGAACCGTTCGCTGCCGTCATTGAAGGTGTCTCCTGTTTCTTCGTGTTTTAGCACGTGCGGGCAAAATATGCCCGCTGCGCTCGCGAACCGCTTGCTGATGGAATGCTGACAGGCCGCTCAATGCGGCTCGATCGCGACCACTCGCTGCGGCGCCGCGGCGCTCAACGGCAAGCACGCCGGCCCGACCGGTTCAAAAGTCTTGTACGTGAGGATGAATTCCTGATGACCGAGCGTTTCCGATTTCGACGCCGTGCCGAGCGACACCGCCACCGTTTGCTCGAACACTTCGCGGCCAACTTCGTCGAGCGTGCCGCGGCCTTCGAGAATACGCCCCGCGTCGACGTCCATGTCGCCGGCAAGGTTGCGGTACGTCGCGGGATTCGCACAGACCTTGATGACCGGCGAGATCGCCGAGCCGACCACCGAGCCGCGTCCGGTCGTGAACAGAATCACGTGCGCGCCGCACGCGATCAGTTCGCCGATCTCCGCGTTGTCGCTGATGTTCGGAAAGCCGAAGCGCGGCTCGCCGTCCGGCACCACGTCGAGCAGATAAAGGCCGCCGGTCGGCGGAATGTCGCCGGGTTTGATGATGCCGATAATCGGCGACGCGCCGCTTTTCGCATACGCGCCCAACGACTTCTCTTCCTGCGTGGTGAGGCCGCCGTCCGCGTTGCCGACCGCAAAACTGCCGTGTCCGAGAATCGAGTAATAGCGCGCCGCCTTCGCGACGCACGCAACGATTTCGTCACCGAGGTCCGGCCGCGCCGCGCGCGTTTTCATATGGAACTCGCAGCCCACGAGCTCGCCGGTTTCCTCGAAAATGCACGTCGCGCCCGCATCGATCAGATGATCGAACGCGCGGCCCACGGCCGGGTTCGCCGTGATGCCGCTGGTGCCGTCGGAGCCGCCGCAAATCGTGCCGACCACCAGTTCGCTCAGCGCCATCGGCACTTTCCGTTGCGCGGCCAGTTCCTTACGCACATCACGAATCCAGTCGACACCGTATTGGATCGTGCTGCGCGTGCCGCCCTTTTCCTGGATCGTCAGCACCTCGACGGGACGGCCGCTCGCGCGCACCACATCCACGAGGTAATGCTTGTTCATGCTCTCGCAACCGAGCGACACGAACAACACCGCGCCCACGTTCGGATGCGTGGTGAGCCGCTCCAGCATCTTTTCGGCGTAGCCGTTCGGATAGCAACCGGGAAAGCCGATCAGATGCACCGGCGGCTCGCGCTCGGCTGAAGGATCGTCGAGGGCGTCGAATGCGTCGAGCGGCTCGCGAAACTGCGTGACGATCTCGCGCGCGACGTGATGCGCGCACTCCACCAGATACGCCACCGCGACCACATTGCGGATGCCCTTGCGGCCGTCCTGGCGCAGATAGCCTTGCAGCATGGGCTGCTGTGCGGCGACAGATGCTACGGAAGTGTCAGTCATGATCGTTCCAGCGCGGCGCAAGGCCGCGTCATTGAGCGCAAATCAGTGATGTACGAACTCGTGTCCCGCGTCGTGCGTATAAGTCGGCAGGTAATCGCTTTCGAGGTTGTGCGTATGCAGATGCGCGCCACGCATGACCGCTTCGGTCACGTGGCCGATTACCGCGCCGTAGCGCAGCACCTTGTCGTCTTTCGCGAGATCTTGGCGCGCCACCTTGTGACCGAGTTCGATGGTTTTCGTCAGCGTTACAAGCGCGCCTTCGATCTCCACTTGCGTGCCCGCATCGAGACGCGCCGCCGCGATCAGGCAGTTGTCGGCGGGACTGAGCAGGATCAGGCGTGGATCGGTTTGCAATGGGCGGCTGGTCAAGTGAGTTCTCCGTCAAGCATCGTATTTCGTATTAGTTTTGGCCTTCGCCGCTCGCAAGCCGCGCCACCATCAGCGAGCCGAGGATGATCGCGCCGTAGATCGCCTGAATCCAGAACGACGGCACCTGAGCGAGCGTCAGCAGGTTCTGCACGACGCCGAGCAGCAGCACGCCGGAAAGCGCGCCGAGCATCGAGCCCTTGCCGCCGTCGAGCGAAATACCGCCGATCACCGCCGCAGCGAACACCGTGAAGATCATGCCGTTGCCCTGGTTCGCGTTGATCGCGCCGACATAGCCTGTCACGATCAAACCGCCCACCGCCGCGAGCATGCTGCCGAGCACGAACACGCCCCACGTGATGCGCTCGACGCGAATGCCCGCCGCGCGCGCCGCTTCGGGATTGCCGCCGATCGCGTACAACGCGCGGCCCAGGCGGTGATAGCGCAACACGAACGCGGCGATCGCGAACGCCGCCGCCGCGAGCCACACGGACAACGGCAGGCCAAGCACGATGGTGGTGGCGAGCGAGAAGAACGACGGCGGCATATCGAACAGCGTGCCGCCTTTGGTCGCGCCCACCAGCATGCCGCGCAACACGATCAGCATGGCCAGCGTGACGATGAACGCGTTCAGCCGCAAACGCACCACCAAAAAACCGTTGATGAAACCGATCACCGCGCCGACCGCGACAATCGCGAGCAATCCGACAGCCGCCGGCCATTGCGTCCCGAATCCCGCGGACAAAGCCGGCATCACCAGCATCGCGCCGACAGCCGGCGCAATGCCCACGGTCGATTCAAGCGACAAATCGAACTTGCCGGTCAGCACGATCAGCGATTCGGCGAGCACGACCAGCGCCAAGGCCGCGGATGCGCCCAGCACGCTGATCAGATTCGCCTTCGTCAGAAAGCTCGGGCTGACGAACGCGCCGATCAC
Organism: Paraburkholderia sp.; assembly: GCA_035636295.1. GTDB lineage: Bacteria > Pseudomonadota > Gammaproteobacteria > Burkholderiales > Burkholderiaceae > Paraburkholderia. Next base: position 9,180 of record DASPZL010000579.1, on the reverse strand, counting down.
GATCAGCAACGCAAGCGCGGGCAGCAACGCCAACTCGCGCAAGCGCGCCAATTCGCTGCGCGCGCGCTTGCCGCGCGTCGCTTTCATCGTCGGCTGCGTTTGGCCTTGAGCGGCGCCGAATGCCGAACTGGGCACACTATTCTTCATGGAGACTGACTCCTTCAACGGATGCGATCAGATCGTGGTCCTGCCAACCGGCGGGAAATTCGGCCGCGACACGGCCACGGAACATGACCAGCACACGGTCACAGGTGCGCAGATCGTCGAGTTCGCCGGAGACGACGAGCACGGCCTTGCCTTCTTCGCGCACGCGATCCACGACGGAGAGCAACGCTTCTTTTGATTTCACGTCGACGCCCGCAGTGGGGTCGATCAATACGAGCACGTTCGGATCGGTGGCAAGCGCGCGCGCCATCACCACCTTCTGCTGATTACCGCCCGACAGCCCGGACACGACATGCTCGGGACCTTGCGCGACGATGCCGAGCGCGTCGATCATCTTCTGGCCGAAAGCGTTTTTCTTCGCGGGCGGCGCGATGCCGAATTTGCCGAGCATCCGCGCGATCGTCATCGACGCGTTTTCCGCCACTGATTGCGTGAGCACCAGGCCTTCGTGATGACGATCCTTCGGCACGCAGCCGATGCCGCGCGCCAATGCGGCGGGCACGTCGCCGGGCGGCAAGGTTGCGCCGTCCACGCTAATCGTGCCGCGCTTCGCGGCGCGCAAACCGGCGATTGCTTCGGCCACGCTCGTACGGCCGCTGCTCGTTGCGCCGGTCAGGCCGACGACCTCGCCGCGCTTGACCGTGAACGACACGTCTTCGTAATCGGAGCCGGCCAGCTCCTTGACTTCCAGCGCGACGGCCGTGCCGGCCGGCAATGCGTCGCGCGCCGCCGCATCGGCAACGGCGAGGCCGCCGCGTTCGCCGGTCATCGCTTCGATCAACTGCTCGCGCGGCAACGCGGAAACCGGCGCGCTGACGATATGCCGCGCGTCGCGCAGCACGGTCACGGCCTGGCAAATCTCATACACCTCTTGCAGATGATGCGAGATGAACAGGAACGTCACGCCTTCGCGCTGCAACTCGCTGATGCGCCGGAACAGGCGCTTGATCTCGTCGCCGTCGAGCTGCGCGGTGGGTTCGTCGAGAATGATGAAGCGCGCGCCGTATGAGAGCGCCCGCGCGATCTCCACCAGTTGCCGCGCTTCCACCGTCAGATCGCCGGCGCGCGCGTCTTCGCGCACGTCGATCTTCCAGTGGTCGAGCAGTTTGCGCGCGTCGCGGCGCATCGCTTGCCAGTCGATCACGCCGCCACGCGACGGCTGCCGGTTGATAAACAGATTCTCCGCGACGCTCAGATCGCGGATGATCGTCGAATGCTGATAAACGCAGGCGACGCGCTCGCGCCACGCGTCGCGGTCCGCGATCGACGGCGCCGCCGCGCCGCTGAAACGCACCTCGCCGGTATCGGGCTTGCGCAGGCCGGTGAGAATCGACACCAGCGTCGATTTGCCCGCGCCGTTGCGCCCGACGAGCGCATGCGACTCGCCGGGCATCACGCGGATGCTCACGTCTTTCAGCGCGGGCGTGGAGCCGAAGCGTTTGGTGACTTCAAACGCTTCAACCACCGGCACGGAGGGCGTCGGCTCGCTCATTTGACCGTGTTGCCCCACAGCGCTTTGTCGTCGACATTCGACTTCGTGACGAGCGGCGCAGGCAATTGATCTTCGAGAACGCCCGGCGCCAGCTGGATGATGTTGCTGCCGTGATCGGTCGGGCCCGGCTTGAAGGTTTGTCCTGCCAACGCGGCCTTGATGTAGAACAGGCCGTATTTCGCATACGAATCGGCGGGCTGCGAAACCGTCGCGTCGATGTCGCCGCGGCGAATCGCGTCGAACTCCTGGGGAATGCCGTCGTTGCTGACGATCACGACGTGCTTCGCGTCGCCGGCGGGAAACAGCATCTGCTTGCGCCGCAGCGTTTGCAATGTAGGCGACAGATAGACGCCGCCCGCCTGCATGTAGATGCCTTTCACGTCAGGATTCGCGGTCAGGAGACTGTCGAGCGCGGTGGCCGCGACGTCGCCCTTCCAGCTCGCCGGAATTTCCAGCAGCGTCAAACCCGGATAGCCCTTCAGACATGAGCGGAACGCTTCGGACCGGTCGCGCCCGTTCACCGACGCCAGGTCGCCCATGATCTGCACGACCTTGCCCGACTTCACGTGATCGCCGATGTATTTGCACGCCTTCTCGCCGTACGCGCGATTGTCCGCGCGCACCACCATCGCGACCTTGCCTTGCGTCGGCGCGACGTCCACCGCGACAACGGGCACATTCCTCGCCGCGGCGGAGTCGAGCGCGCGGCTGATCGCCGCCGAATCCAGCGGGCCGACCACGATGCCCTTCGAACCGAGGTTCAGCAGGTTGTTCATGTCGGTGATCTGCTGCACGGGATCGCCGTTCGAATTGACGGGCGCGAGGATGTCGAGCCCCATGTCTTTCGCGTACTTGGGCAAATAGTTGTTGTACGACTGCCAGAACGGCGACGTCAGCAGCGGCAGATCGAGGCCGATCTTGCCGGTGTCGGCGGCTTGCGCGGCGCCGCTGACGCCCAGGCTGGCGACGCAGGCAGCCGCCGCCACGGTGAAGAGCGAACTCCTGAATAAACGGCGGGCCGCGAGCGGCCTTTTCACAAACGACATGGTTGTCTCCTGTCCTGATATGCGTTGTTGAACTGCGTGATCCGGCCGAGGATGGCCGGCACTGCGTCCCTGCGCTTTTTTATCGAGTATTGGCGTGCGCTCATTCACCAATGAACGTATTATTCATATACGAATTTTTTTAAGTCAAGGGAAGTGCACTGCACCAACCGTCCGTATTTTCCCTGGACGAGCGCTGCATTGCACAAGATTCAGCACGCACTTACATTCCCGCGCCAGATAATGCGAAAACAAAAGGGATCTCGCTCACGATGGACGCAGAAGACAAAGACGACGCCGACCGTTATCGCGCCCCCGCGCTCGATAAAGGTCTCGACATCCTCGAACTGCTCGCCGAGCAGAAGGAAGGACTGACGCGCGCCGAAATCACCAAGCTGCTCGGACGCAACGCGAGCGAGATGTATCGGATGCTCGAACGGCTGGTCGCGCGGCAGTATGTGGTGCGCTCGGCGGCGGGCGACCGCTATTCGCTGAGCCTGAAGCTGTACGCGCTCGCGCACCGTCATCCGCCGATGAACCGCCTCATCTCCGAAGCGCTGCCGCTGATGCAGCGCTTCGCCGATGCCGCCGAGCAATCATGTCACCTTGCGGTGTACGACCGCGGAAATCTGCTGGTGATCGCGCAAGTGGATGGGCCGGGCACGTGGGGGATGTCGGTGCGACTCGGTTCGCGAGTCGGCCTGATTGATACCGGTTCGGGCCGCGTGATGCTCGCGTTTCAAAGCATCGAGCAGCGCGAACAGATGCTGACTGAACACACCACGGTGAAGGGCGAAGTCACGATCGATCGCGAGGCGCTGGAACAGGCGTGCGAGCGGATTCGCGCGGCAGGTTTTTCGCAGAAGGACAGCCAACAGACCTTCGGCGTGACCGACGTCACGTTTCCGATCCAGGGACCGTCCGGCCAGGCGATCGCGGCGCTCACTTGCCCTTATCTGCGGCGTATCGACGAATACGTCGCGCCGACGCTGGAGGCGGCGACCGCGCTGCTGCGCGAGACAGTCCAGGCGTTGTCGATGTTTCGGGAGAGCGTCGTCTAACGCGACGTTGACGCAGGGCGAATGTGCACGGCGAACCCATGAACATCGACCGCATTCGCACATGGTTTAGAATGGCGACCCTCCCAAAAATCACGCCGCATGGGTCCCTCATGCGCGTTCATCGATAAGCAATGGCGAAACTTCTGACCGATTCCGAATTCCAGCGTTTTTCCGAACTCCAGCAGAAGCAGTCGAGCTTCACGATCACGCCTGAAGAAGCCGACGAACTGCGCGACATCGTCGCTCACGCGCAAAAGCGCCGCGACGACCGCGCAGCAGCGATGCAAAGCATCGAGACCTTCATCCAGCAATTCGACATCAGCCCGGACGAGCTCTTTTCGCCCGAGCAGATCGGCGACGCCGCGCGCACGTACGGTCTGATTCCGGCGGCCAAGAAAGAGCGCGTGCTGCCGCCGTCGTTCACTTTCAACGGCAAGCCGTATCAATGGACGACGCGCGCGCTGCCGGACGATATCCGCGTGCCGCTGTTCGACGCGTTCAAGGCGGGTGAGTCGGTGAAGTCGTTCATCGCAACGCCGAAGGACGCGAACCGTTGCGCGGCGACGATTGCGCGGCTGGAGCGCGAGACCGGCGCCGTGTATGCGGATGCGTGGCTGGAAGAGCTGTCGGTGACGCGCACGCAAATTGACGAAGCGGCGGCGAAGCTGCCCGCGTAAGTTCAGGCATTCACGCCTACAGGTCCGCGATTCGCCGCGGACGGTCGTTGTCCAGCGGACAGCGTTATGTCTGCCGCATTGGCTCATCGCCGTGTTTCAAAAGCGGCACGGCGATGAGCATTTCTCACGAGCACGCCGCGCCGCCGCTTACCCCTGCGGACCTGTTTCATCCAGCGCCATCCTGAAGCCCACCACTCCCGGGTCCTCCGTCGACGTGACGGTGAAACCACAGGCTTTCGCCAACGCGATCATCGGCGTGTTTTCCCGCAACGCCTCGCCCACCAGCCAGTGCGTGCCGCGCGCCCGCGCGTATTTGATGATGCGGTCCATCAGCAGTTGTCCAAGGCGCCGGCCTTTCTGATCCGAGCGCACCGCGACCGCAAACTCCGCCGTTTCGTTATCGGGATCGGCAACCGCACGCACCACACCCAACGTTCGCGTGAAACCCTCTTCGTTTTGCACGGTGGCAATGAGCGCCATTTCACGGTCGTAGTCGATCTGCGTCATGCGCGCGAGCTGCGAGTGATCGAAGCTGCCGACCGCTCCGAAAAACCGCAGCCTTAAATCCTCGGGCGTCATCGCTTCGACGAAATCGTGATGCGCGGCTTCATCTTCCGGGCGGATCGGCCGCACCGTCATGCGCACGCCTTGCCAGTCCACCGTCTCCTCGAAGCGGCGCGGGTACGGGACGATCGCAAGACGGCTGCGTGCCGGCGCGATGTTCAGGGTCGGGGCGATCACCGTCACGTGGTCGCGGAACACGCGCAGCGTCAGCGCAAGGCCGACGATTTCCTTGATGTCGCACACCGCCTGGGAAAGCGCCGTGAGCGCGGCCAATACCGGCTCTGGCGCAACCAGCCGCGCGTAGGGCGAGCGCGTGACGATGTCCCGCGCGAGTATCGGATTGAGCGGCGGCAAGCCGTAGACGCGCAACGGCTCGGACACGCCGTCGGCCGACGGCGCGGTGAAGCGGAACACCGGGCCGAAATTGTCGTCGTCGTGAAGTTCGACTGTGATATCGACAATGGGATTCGGCGCGCCTGCCGGCGTTTCGACACGCAGCCCGAAGCGCCCGAGCAACCGCGCCGCCGCCTCTCCGGTGAGTCGGCCCTCACCTGCGGCAAGCGCCGCGCGCGCCTGCGCCTGAGCGGCGTCGATCGCTTCGGGAATCCGCGCCGGCAGTCCCTCCGGTGTCTGCATCAGCAACTCACGGCCCATCCGGTAGTCGACCAACCGGGCGAAGGCGCGCGCCAGCCGCTGCGGCGTCGTATGAACCGGAATACCTTGCGCATGCAGCGCGTCGCGCGTCGCCGCGTCCACGCCGCCAAAGAAACACGCCAGCAAGCCGCGGTACGCAAAGCGCTGATTTGCGATCAGCGCCTGCGCGACCTCGCCGACCGGCGCACCATGCGTCGACGCGTGGACCACGAAGGCCGTGCCGGTGCTGCGGTGATCCGCGAGTATCTTCAGCGCGGTGCCGAAATGCTCGGGCCGCGCGTCGTCGCCGAGTTGCAGCGGATTGCCGGGCACCGCATGCGGCAGCGCTTCGGCGAACGCCGCGTCGGCTGCGCCAGGCCATGCGGCGAGCGTGTCGCCGGCCGCTGCGAAGGCGTCGCAGGCGAGCGTCGCGAGACCTCGGTCGCTCGTGATCAGCGTCGCGGTTGCGCCGGCCGCGACGCGGCCCACGCCGAGCGTCTCGATCTCGTCGAGCAGATCGTCGAGCGCGTCCACGCGCACCATGCCCGCGCGACGGAATGCGGCGGTGTAGAGGCCATCGGCGGGATCGGCGCGGCCGGAGCGCAACGCCAGCACCGGCTTGTTGCGCGCCGCCGCGCGAGCCGCCGACATGAACTTGCGCGCCGCCCGCACCGTATCCAGTTCGAGCAGAATGGCGCGCGTGCCGGGATCGCTCGCCAGATAGTCGAGCACGTCGCCGGCGTCCACATCGGCCTCGCCGCCGAGCGCCACCGCATGCGAAAACCCGAGCCCGCGCGCGTGCGCCCAGCCGAGCACGGCATTGGTCAGCGCATTCGACTGCGAGACCCACGCGACGCCGCCCGCCTTTACCGAGCACGACGGCGCGCCGAGGTGCGCGCGCAGCGCCGGCGACACCACGCCGAGGCTGCCCGGCCCGACGATGCGCAGCAAATTCGGCCGCGCCGCTGAGAGCGCATGCCGCAAATGCAGCCGGTCGGCATCGCTGCGCGCCTCGCCGACGATAATCGCCGCGCGCGTGCCCAACCCGCCGAGCTTGTGGATGATGCCAGGCCAGGTATCGGGCGCCGTGCAGATCAGCGCGACGGTGGGCGCTTGCGGCAGATCGCCGGCGTCGCCGAAAACCGCGTGGCCGCCGAGCGTTTGGTACTTCGGATTGACCGGCCACAGCGGACCGCCGAAGCCGCCTTCGAGCACGCGCGACCACACCATCGCACCGGTGCTGCCCGGCCGCTCGGAAGCGCCGATCACGGCGACGGATTTGGGTCGGAACAAGGCGTCGAGATTGCGAACGGTCACAGGTGCTCCGCGAATGGAGAATGGCACGCCGCGGCGGCAAGGCGCGCATCTTCGTCAGGATAGGCGAAGTCGGCGGCTTGCGCGGGGGCCTTCTCGAGCGGCGACTCAACGTACGCGAAATCGCGCTTGATTCGCACCAACGTACGTTGGAATTTTTTTAGCGCACCCAAGCAAAATCACGCGCCGAAATGCGACAATCTTCGAAGAGGTCGCACAGCATCGTTGCTTGAAAATCGCCGGCCGATCATTGGCTGCATCGCGCGTCGGAGACAGCGCGCGGCCGGCGGCGCAGCTCCATATCAGCCGGCCTGCACCGGCTGAACAAAAGAGACAGAAGGTGATTTATGCGGCGCTTGCCATCGCTGATCGCGTTGCGCTTCTTCGAAGAAACCGCCCGGCATATGAGCTTCAATCGCGCGGCGACCGCACTGTGCGTGACGCAGGGCGCGGTGAGCCGGCAGATCAAGCTGCTCGAGGAATCGCTCGGCGCAAAACTGTTCGAGCGCGATCACAAGGGTATCCGGTTGACGCAGGCCGGCGTGCAATTGTTGCCCTGCCTCTCTGAAGCATTCGACGCGATCGAGCGCGGATTTCGTCAGATCACCGCAGCCAAAGGAAACCGCCGCCTCATGCTCGCCGTGCCGCCGACTTTCGCCACGCAATGGTTTTCCCCGCGGCTCGGCTCGCTCGCGGTGGCGTTGCCGGACGTCGAACTGTCGGTGCGCACCGAAGCGCACGGCGACTTTCATTGCCACATTCGCTTCGGCCGTCACGCGCTGCCGGATGCTCACTCCGAATTACTGATGACCGAGCGTCATGTGCTTGTCGGCGCGCCGCGCCTGCACGATCAGCCGCTCGACACGCTGCTCGATCGCATGCCGGCGCTCCATGTGCTGCACAACGACGCGCGGCTCGATCTCTGGCCTAACTGGCTGTCCAAGGCGGGCATGCCGGCACGCTACGCGGAGAACGGCATCGAGTTCTCAACATTGGAGCAGGCGATTCGCGCCGCCAGCAAAGGCGCCGGATTGGCGATCGTCGACCGGAACATGATCGACGACGAATTGGCGGGCGGCAGTCTCGCGCAGTTTTCCAATATCGAAGTGACCGGCCCGTTCGGATACTGGCTCGATATTCCGCAGCGGCATGTCGGGCTTGAGCATGTGCAGGCGCTTGCGGGATGGATGCGGGAAGAAGTGTTGAAGATGGCTGAGCCGGGCGCAGGATCGCCATGATGACGCGAGCACGCGACTACTGCAGCCACTGAGGCACAGCAAACGGTGCCGGTGCGGCACTGATCCGGCTAGGGTCTTGGGTCAGCTTCTACGTGAGCCGTAATCGAGAATAACCGCTCACTGGGAAGCGGTTATAGTGCCGCGCTCGCCATGCAGGCGCGGCACCATCATGGCTCTTACATCGCCTTCTTGAACGGCGCGCCAGAATGTTCGCGCAACTCGTTGAACACGATCTTTGGCCACGCCTTCTGCGCGACTTCGATCTCCGACACGTGCGACGCCAGATATGTCGGCGCATCCGATGCGTCGAGCGCGATCCGCGCCGCGTATGAATCGGTGAAACGGCGCAGTTCGGCCGAGTCGTCGCAGGTCACCCAGCGCGACATCCGGTAACGCGCCGGCGCCATCCGCACGTCGACCTTGTATTCCGTCGACAGCCGATGCGACACCACTTCAAACTGCAGCTGACCCACCGCGCCGAGAATCATCAAGCCGCCCACTTCGGGACGAAACACCTGAATCGCGCCTTCCTCGCCGAGTTGCTTGAGCGCTTCGCCGAGCTGCTTCGCGCGCATCGGATCGACCACTTCGACGGTCTGGAAAATTTCCGGCGCGAAGAACGGCAAGCCGACGAATTGCAACTGCTCGCCTTCGGTCAACGTATCGCCGAGACTCAGCGTGCCGTGATTCGGAATACCGATGATGTCGCCCGGATACGCCTCGCTCACTGTCTCGCGCCGCTGCGAGAGAAACGTAACCACGTTATTGGCGCGGAACGTCTTGCTCGAACGCGTCACCTTCACGGCCATGCCGCGTTCGAAACGCCCCGAGCACACGCGGATGAACGCCACGCGGTCGCGGTGCGCCAGATCCATGTTCGCCTGCACCTTGAACACGACGCCGGTGAACTTCGGCTCATCCGGCAGCACCGGACGCTGCACGGTCATGCGCATCGACGGCGGCGGCGCGAGGTCGACCAGCGCGTCGAGAATT
>DASPZL010000578.1:0-5391 GCA_035636295.1 Paraburkholderia sp. | reverse complement strand
GGCGTCGAAGAAGGCGTCCAAGGCGGAGTTGAAGGAAGAGCAGAAGGCCGCCAAGTCGCAATACAAGGAACAGGTGCGCGACGCCAGGATCAACCAGAAGGCGGACAAGCGGGCCGCCAGCAACGAGATGAAGATGAACATGCAGGGCCAGTCGGTCGAGCAGACCGACGGCGCGGACGTGAAGCACTAAGCCCGAGTTGTGAGGCGTCTGGCGTGGCGGCTGGTCGGGCCGGCACGCCGCTGGTAAAAGGCGGGTCGTTGCCCGGCCCGGCCCGGTCGGCATCGACCGGCTGCTTCAACCTGCCTTGCCGCGTGACGATTTAGCGATTTAGCCGATTCAAGCTCGATAGCTCGTCTCGCATCGCGTTGAAACGGAGGTATCGCATGAGCATCAATCAATCCACGAAGAACCAGATTTGCGCCGCGTTGATCGCGGGTTGCTTATCGTCGGTTGCATTCGCGCAGGCGAGCGATCCGGCCGCCGCGCCCGTGACCCACGCCGACAGGAAGGCGGCCAAGGAACAGGCGAAGGCCGATAAAAAGTCGTCGGTCGCGCAAGCCAAGGCGGACAAGAAGAAGACCGAGGTTCAGGCCGACGCGGACAAGGAAAATGCCGAGGCCAAGCTCAAGGATGCGAAGAAGCAGTAGGGTTCGGTCGCGGGCAGGGCGTTGAAGAACGTTCTGCGGTGCTGGAAAAAATGGCTTGGTGCGCGGATGCGTGCTGGGCCATTTTTTTGGGGCGTTGGTTTTGCGCTGCTGTGCCGTGAACGGCGCGTGTTTGAGCGAGCGGCGCAGGGCAATGCGAGCAGCGCTGAAGCCGTGCACGAGCAGCGCAAGGGCCACACCCTAAAAAAGGGGCGCTTGTCGCCGATGGTTGTATGGATATACAGTATGCGTCGCCATCCCGAATCCTTCCAACGCCAAAATCCACCTTGCTCTCCGTCGCCGAATCTCCGCCGCCGTTCGATACCGCCGCCTGGCTGGCAAAGCTCAACGACGCGCAACGCGAAGCCGTCGAATACGGCGCCGACACTCCCACCGCGCCGCCGGGCGCGCTGCTGGTGATCGCGGGCGCCGGTTCCGGCAAGACCAACACGCTGGCGCACCGGGTCGCCAATCTCGTGGTGAAGGGCGCCGATCCCCGCCGCATCCTGCTGCTGACTTTTTCGCGCCGCGCCGCGCTCGAAATGACCCGCCGCGTCACGCGCATCGCCGGCGCGGCGCTCGGCACGCGGGCCGCATTGGCGCAAGGGCTGACGTGGTCGGGCACCTTCCATAGCGTCGGCGCGCGACTGCTGCGCGAATACGCGGATCTGATCGGCCTCGCGCCCGCCTTCACGATCAACGACCGCGAGGATTCCGCCGACCTGATGAACCTCGTGCGCCACGAACTCGGCTTGTCGGCGAAAGAGCGGCGCTTTCCCGCCAAGAGCACCTGTTTCGCCATTTACTCGCGCGTCGTGAACACCGGCGCGTCGCTCAGCCACGTGCTCGACAAGGCGTTTCCCTGGTGCCGCGAATGGGAAGCCGATCTGCGCATGCTGTTCGCGGCTTACGTCGAAGCCAAACAGAAGCAAAGCGTGCTCGACTACGACGATCTGCTGCTCTACTGGTCGCATATGGCCGCCGAGCCGGCGATCGCGGCCGACCTGTCGGCGCGCTTCGATCACGTGCTGGTCGACGAGTATCAGGACACCAACCGCCTGCAGGCGTCTATCCTGCTCGCGCTGAAGCCGGACGGCCGCGGCCTGACCGTGGTCGGCGACGACGCGCAGTCCATCTATTCGTTTCGCGGCGCGACCGTGCGCAACATTCTCGACTTCCCGGCGCACTTCGACCCGCCCGCCAAACAGGTCACGCTTGCGCGCAATTACCGCTCGACCGGGCCGATTCTCGCGGCGTCGAATGCGGTGATCGAACTCGCCAGCGAGCGTTACACGAAAAATCTGTGGACCGACAAGGCATCGGCGCAGCGCCCGCGGCTGGTCACGGTCGCCGACGAAGCCGGTCAGGCCCGCTACATCGTCGAGCAGGTGCTCGAAGCGCGCGAGCAGGGCATGAAGCTCAAATCACAGGCGGTGCTGTTTCGCGCCGCGCATCACAGCGCCGCGCTCGAGATCGAACTGACCCGCCGCAACATCCCGTTCGTGAAGTTCGGCGGGCTGAAGTTTCTCGATTCGGTACATGTGAAGGACGTGCTCGCCGTGCTGCGCTGGGCGGAGAATCCGCGCGACCGCGTCGCCGGTTTTCGTGTCGTGCAGTTGCTGCCGGGCGTGGGGCCGGCCACCGCGGCGAAGGTGCTCGACGAAGTCGTGGCGCGTGCCGGCGCCGATAGTACGGCCGACAGCGCCGGGGGCGCGCTGGCCGCCTTCGCGCCGCCCGCTCGCGCGCAGGAAGACTGGCATCCGTTCGTCAAGCTCATGTCGAGCGTCTACGGGCGGCAAACGCCGTGGCCCGCCGAGTTCGAAATGGTGCGGCGCTGGTACGAGCCGCATCTCGAGCGCAATCACGAAGACGCGGCGATCCGTCATGCGGACGTGTTGCAGATGGAAAGCATCGCGGGCACCTACCCGTCGCGCGAACGCTTTCTGACCGAGCTGACGCTCGATCCGCCCGACGCCACCAGCGACGAGTCCGGTGTGCCGCTGATCGACGAGGACTACCTGATCCTCTCCACGATCCATTCGGCGAAGGGCCAGGAGTGGCGCAACGTGTTCGTGTTGAACGGCGTCGACGGCTGTATTCCGTCCGATCTCGGCACCGGCAGCGAAGAGGACATCGACGAGGAGCGGCGTCTGTTATACGTGGCGATGACACGCGCGAAGGAGGATCTGCATATCGTCGTGCCGCAGCGCTTTTACGTGCACAACCAGACCCATATGGGCGACCGTCACGTGTGGGCGTCGCGCACGCGCTTCATTCCCGCGCATCTGATGCCGTTGTTCGACGCATATGCGTGGCCGCGCGTGCCGGTGCCGAGCGCGCCGACGGCGGCGGGGCTGGCCGCGGCGGCGCAGGCGAAGATCGAGATTGGGGCGAAGCTCAGGAAGATGTGGGACTGAGCTGAGCCCCTAAGCTACCGCGACTGCCGTTGCTGCTGTTGCGGCGCCGGACGCGGCGGCACGAAGAAATTGCGCAACCATGCGGCCATGCGCGAGAACACGTCATACGGCTCTTCGACGAAAATCTCCGGCTTCAGCAGGCGCAGGTATTCCATGATCTGCTGCGCTTCCTGCTTCTGGAACGAGCCGTGCGAAATGCCCAGACGCAGCAGCCCGCGCAGTTCGCCGAGCTTTTCGCGCGCCGTGCTGCCCACGCCCGTTTCGCACGCCACCTTGGCTTCATAGACACGCTGGCGCAGCGACTCCACCAGCCGCCAGGCCGGCGTCTGCATGATTTCCTCGAGCGCCTGAATGTCCTGCACCGCGCTCTTGATCTGCGCCGCGAGCGGATCGACCAGCACCGCGTCGCCTTCCGCTTCCTTGACGATCGCCGCCGCCCAGTCGTGGCATTGTTTGGCGAGCTCTTCCGGCGTCCATTCCGAGCGCGCCGCGAAGCCGAAACCGAACTCGCTCGCCTGCCGCATCAGAATCGCGACGACGTCGGGGAATTCCTTGTCCAGCGTGCGCTTCGCCCAGGCGTACTGGCCGCCCTGCAACATTCGCTGAACCGCGTGTTCGGTCAACGGCACCATATTGTCGAGCAGCTTGGCGCGCAAAAAATCTTCAAACGACGGCGTCGCGAACTGCGGATCGAGCTTCAGCGAGACCCGCAGAAAAGCGTCGAAATCCTTGCGCAGCGTCGCAATGGTTTCGTCTTTGAGCGTGAGGGTGATTTGACCCATGTGTTATCCCGTTTGGTCCTGCCGCGCGGCCTCGTCGTGTCATTCGGCCGCGTGCGGACCCTGTGAGACGCGACGCCAGATGCCGGCGCGGTTGATTCCTGCCTGTTGCCGCGTAACCAGCGGGACCTCTATCCCGATGAGCGGACCTCGACTGCATATCGGCGGATTTGAGGGAAACTTAAGGGTGCGCTGGCGATGAGTGCAGGCTTTAGAGCGATGCGCCGCCCGGCATGCGCGCGTGGCGCAAGCCGGACAGCGCCGATACGGTGCGTGGGCGCCGTGTGCGTCTCGTCGTTCGCCTCTTATTTAAGCACGACACATTGCCAGACAAAAAAGACCGTCAGGCCGACAGCGATGGTCAGAAGCGGGCGGCGCGTCAGCGCGCTGACAGCGACGGCGGCCAATGCGCCGACCAGTTGCGGATTGCGCCAGGTCAATTCGGCGCTGGTGCCGTGCGGCGAAACCGCCATCGGCACGATGATCGCGGTCAGCACGGTAACCGGCACGAAGCCGAGCGCGGTGCGCACGAGAGGCGGGAACACCAGCCGGTCGCCGAGGACGAAAACGGCGGCGCGGATCACCCACGTAATGACCGCCATGCCGAGAATCAGGACGACGTAGCTCATTGCGGCGCCCCCGCGGTTTTCCGGGCGCCGTTTTGCGCGTGTTCTTGCGCGGTCTTTGGCGCGGCTTGCGCCGTGGTTTTCCGCGCCGTTTTCTGACTACGTCGAGAATTCGGCCACGAGACCGACAGCAGGACGCCGACCGCCACACCCGCGAACACGGCGCCGAGCAGCCCGAGTTTGTACGGCCATGCCTGCCAGAAAAACGCCAGCGTGCCCGCGGTAACGGCGGCCGCGATGTAGCGCAGCGCGACGAGTTGCGGCACGACGATCGCGATGAAGGTGGCGACCATCGCGAAATCGAGCCCGAGCGACTGCAGACCGGGGAAAGCGGCGCCGAACAGCAGGCCGGCGACGGTCCAGAGCTGCCAGTTCAGGTACATCGCCAGACCCGCGCCGAAGAAGTAGTGCGGGCCGACCGTGCCGGGCTCCCGATGCCGGTAGTGCTCCCACGCGACCGCGAAGACTTCGTCGGTGAGGAGCGCGCCGAGCGCCCAGCGCCAGCGAGCCGGCAGGTGCGCGACGTGCGGCGCGAGCGTCGCGCTGTACAGCACGTGACGCAAATTGACGACGAGCGTCGTCGCCCAGATCACCGCGAAGCTCGCGTGGCCGGCGATCAAGCCGAGCGCGATGAACTGCGCGGAGCCGGCGAACACGACGAGCGACATCAACTGGCCATGCCATAGATGCAGCGGCCCGGATGCGACGAGTGTGCCGAAAATGACGCCGAAGGGCGCTGCGCCCACCATCATCGGGATGATGTCGCGTGCGCCGGCGGTGAATTCTTTTAAGTGGCCTGGGTGGGTGGGCCGGCTTGGGATGGGATGGGTCAATCTTTGCCTCCTTGGTTCGGGAAGCATAGCGGGCGGTGTTGGACGGGGCTTGTACGTTCTTGCGGGCCAGGGGCCAGGGGCCAGGGGCCAG
>DASPZL010000577.1:0-5560 GCA_035636295.1 Paraburkholderia sp. | reverse complement strand
GGGCTACGACATCGACGTCGCCGACCTGATCGGCAAGTCGCTCAACGTGAAAGTGGAGCTCGTGCCGGTGACGGGCGACAACCGCATGGCCTACCTCGCCGGCCACAAGACCGACATGTTGCTTTCAGTGGGCCAGACGCCGGAACGCGAAAAGGTGATCGACTTCTCGCAACCGTACGCGCCCTACTACCTTGCCGTGTTCGGCCCGAAAGCGCTGAGCGTGAAGAACGCCGGCGACCTCGCCGGCAAGTCGATTTCGGTCGCGCGCGGCACGCTGGAAGACCTGAGCGTGAGCAAGATCGCGCCGCCCAGCGCGACCATCAAACGTTTCGACGATCCTAACGGCGCAATTTCGGCGTTTCTTTCTGGTCAGGTACAGTTGATGGTAGTCGGCAACGACGTCGGTGCGACGATTCTCGCGCGTCATCCCGCGAACGATCCGGAGCAGAAGTTTTCGCTCTTCAGCTCGCCGGATCACGTGGGTTTGAACAAGAACGAGCCGCGTCTGAAGCAGAAAGTCGACGAAACGATTGCCAAGGCCCGCAAGGACGGCACCATGAACGCGATTTCGCAGAAATGGCTGCGCGCGCCGCTGCCGGCCGACCTCTGAACCTTTTTTGAGCGGACCGGCACGCCGGTCCGCTCCGGAGTTTGACCTCACGATGAGCGCCACGCCATGACCTATGCGTTCGACTTCAGCGGCTTCGGCCTCTATGCGGGGATGCTCACGCGCGGCGTCGCCGTGACCTTGGGGCTGACGGCGGTGTCCACCGTGCTCGGCGGGCTGGTCGGCATTGCCGGTGCGAGCGTCGCGGTGGCCGGGCCGAAATGGGCGCGCTGGGTGATCGCAAGCTATGTGGAGTTGATCCGCAATACGCCGTTCATCGTGCAGTTGTTCTTTATCTTCTTCGGCTTGCCGAGCCTCGGCATTCATATCGACGAAGTGCAGGCCGCGATTCTGGCGATGACCGTCAATCTCGGCGCCTACGCGATCGAGATCGTGCGCGCCGGCATCGATTCGATTCCGCGCGGCCAGGTTCAGGCGGCGCAGGCGCTCGGGCTGCATGGGCGGCAAGTGTTCCGCTATGTCGTGCTGCCGCAGGCGGTCGCCAATGTGTTTCCCGCGCTGCTGAGCCAGGTGCTGATCGTGATGCTCGGCTCGGCGGTCGTCTCGCAGATCTCGGTGCCCGATCTCACGTATGCGGCGAACTTCATCCAGTCGCGCAACTTCCGTTCGTTCGAGAGCTACGCGATCATTACGGCCACCTATCTGCTGCTGTCGATCCTGTTACGGCAACTGTTGAACCGCTTTGGCCGCGGCTTGTTCGCCGGCCGCGCTGCGCGCGGCGCCGACCGCGCGCAGCGTAACTGGCGCACTCGCCTGATGTGGCGCGGCCCGCGCACCCTGCCGACGGAGCGTTGATCATGGTTGAATTCACGCTGTGGGACATTGCCCGCAATCTGTTGCTCGCCGCCCGCTGGACGGTGCTGTTGTCGCTGATCGCGTTTGTCGGCGGCGGTGTTGTCGGGCTGATATTGCTGGCGATGCGCGTGTCGCCTCTGCCGTGGCTGCGCCGGATCGTGATCGTGTATGTGGAAGTGTTTCAGGGCACGCCGCTGCTGATGCAGCTCTTTCTCGCGTTCTTCGGTTTGCCGTTGGTGGGTGTCGATGTATCGCCCTGGGTCGCGGCAGCGGTCACGTTGACGCTTTACACGAGCGCGTATCTGGTCGACATCTGGCGCGGTTGCGTTGAAGCGGTGCCGCGCGGTCAATGGGCGGCGGGCGCGAGTCTCGGCATGACGTTCGGCCAGCAACTGCGCTATATCGTGTGGCCGCAGGCACTGAAAATCGCGGTGGCGCCAACGGTCGGTTTTCTCGTGCAGGTGGTGAAAAGCACCGCGCTCGCGTCGATCATCGGCTTTGTCGAATTGACCAAGACCGGCACGATGATCACCAACGCCGCGTTCCGTCCGTTTCCGATCTACGGCATGGTCGCGATGATTTACTTCGCGATGTGCTTCCCGCTGACCTGGTATGCGCGGGTGTTGGAAAAGCGGCAGAAGGTGGGACAGCATCGCTAGCTAGAATTCCCAGCGAGGCATGAAAAAAGCGGCAACCGTGCAGAACAACGGTTGCCGCTTTTTTTCCTGCTGCCTCGTATGACTAGCGAGCCGCCTGCGTCGACTTCCGCAACTTCGCCACGTCCGCCGCGCTGACAGCCGGCGCGCCGTTATTCCACCCGGCCCGCACGAAGGTCAGCACGTCGGCGATCTGCTGGTCGTTGAGCACCGGCGCGTACTTCGGCATCGGATACGGCGCGGGAATGCCGCCGATCACCAGATCCTCGGTGCCGTTCAACGTCACGTTGATCAGCGACGACGGATCTTTCTCGAGCACGTTCGGATTGCCCGCCAACGGCGCAAGCATCGGCGCGAAGGCACGTCCGTCGACGCCATGGCAGTGCATGCAATACGCCGTGTAGACGCGCGCGCCGGCATCGTTCGCGGGACGGTTCAACGACACCCTGGTCGCTTGCGGATCAAACGTATAAGGCGGCGCGCCGTTGCCGCCCACCGGCGGCAGCGACTTCAGATACGTCGTCATCGCCGCGATGTCGGTATCGTTCATGGCCTGCGTGCTGTTGTTGATCACGCTGGTCATCGAACCGAATGCCGAGGCATGACGATTCGCGCCGGTCTTCAGGAACGCCTGCAAATCCTGATCGTTCCAGCGGCCCAGACCGACGTTGTGCTCGCCGGTCAGATTCGCCGCGAACCAGCCGTCGAGCAGGCCGCCGGTCAGGAACTCGCTGCCGCTTTCATCGAGCGCCTTCTCCTGGAACGCGATGCCGCGCGGCGTGTGGCACGAGCCGCAGTGCCCCAAACCCTGAATGATGTACGCGCCACGATTCCACGCGACGTCCTTGCCCGGCTTGTCCTGATAGACGCCCTTCTCCAGGAACACCATGTTCCAGAGCTTCAACGGCCAGCGCATGTTCAACGGCCACTTGATGTCCGGCTCGCGGTTCGCCTGCCGCACCGGCGCGACGCCGCTCATGAAATACGCGTACAGCGCTTTCATGTCGTCGTTGTTGACCTTCGCGTACGACGGATACGGCATCGCCGGATACAGGTTGTGGCCGTCTTTCGCGACGCCTTCACGCATCGCGCGCGCAAAGTCCTCTTCGGTATAGCCGCCGATGCCGGTCTGCTGGTCGGGTGTGATGTTGGTGGTGGTGATGTGGCCCATCGGCGTGCTCATCGGCAAGCCGCCCGCAAACGGCTTGCCCCTCGGCGCCGTGTGACAGGCGGCGCAATCGCCGACCTTCGCCAGATACGCGCCGCGTTGCACCAGCGCCTGGTCGGCGGCGTGTGCCGGCGCTTGCGTGACGAACGGCAACGCGAGGCACAGCGCCGCACCGAAACCCTTGAGTGTGTTTTTCATGTCGGCGCTCCCGTCAGGCGGTTTGCAGTTGGCTGCCGACCGGCAATTGCCGCAGCCGCTTGCCGGTGGCCGCGTAAATCGCGTTCGTCAGCGCGGGCGCGAGCGCCGCCGTGCCGGGTTCGCCGATGCCGCCCGGCGCCTCGCTGCTCTTCACGATATGCACGTCGATGGGCGGCGTCTGATCGATACGCAGCATTCTGTAGTCCGTGAAGTTGTTCTGCTCGACGCGGCCGTTGCTGATCGTGATCTCGCTGTAAAGCGCGGCCGTAATGCCGAAGATGATGCCGCCCTGCACTTGCGCCTCGATCGTGTTCGGATTCACGACCATCCCGCAGTCGACCGCGCACACCACGCGCTTGACCGCGACCTCGCCCTGATCCACCGCCACGTCGACGACGATCGCGAAGAAGCTGCCGAACGCATGCATCACCGAGACGCCGCGCCCTTGCCCCTTCGGCAACGCGCTGCCCCAGTTCGCCGCCTGCGTCGCCGTGTTCAGCACATTCAGCGCGCGCGGTGTCTTGCCCAGCAGATCCTGACGATATTTGACCGGATCGACTTTGGCCTGCGCGGCGAGTTCGTCAATGAAACTCTCGACCACGAAAGTGCCGCGCGTCGGCCCCACGCCGCGCCAGAACGCGGTCGGGACCGCATGCGGTTCTTGCCGCACATAGTCGACCAGTTGATTCGGCAGGTCGTACGGCAGGTCCGCGGCGACTTCCACCGCGTCGGGATCGAGGCCGTTCTTGAACGCGGGCGGCGCGAAACGCGCCATGATCGACGAGCCGACAATCCGATGTTGCCACGCGATGGGCTTGCCGTTCGCGTCGAGTCCGGCGGAGATCTTGTCGTAGTAGTACGGCCGGTACATGTCGTGCTGAATGTCCTCCTCGCGCGTCCACAGCACCTTGACCGGCGTCGACACCTGCTTGCCGACCTTGACCGCCTGCGTGACCATGTCGAATTCGAGCCGCCGGCCAAAGCCGCCGCCGATCAGATGGTTATGCACGACGATCTTGCCGGCGGGCAAGCCGGTCTCTTTCACGGCTGCATCCACCACGCGCGTCGGCACTTGCGAGCCGAGCCAGATTTCGCAGCCGTCGGGGCGCACGTGCACGGTGCAATTGATCGGCTCCATCGTGGCGTGCGCGAGGAACGGCTGCTGATACACGGCATCGACGCGGGTCTTCGCGTTTGAAAACGCGTTGCCGACGTCGCCGTCCTTACGCGCCACCGCGCCGTTGCGCTGCGATGCGTTGGCGAGATCGTCGACGATCTGCTTCATCGAAAGATTCGCGCCCGCGCCTTCGTTCCACTTGATGTCGAGCGCCTGCACGCCGCGTTTCGCGGCCCACGTGTGGTCGGCGATCACGGCGACCGCATTGTCGATCTTGACGACCTGGCGCACGCCCGGAATCTTCTTCGCGTTGGTATCGTCCACGCTCGCCAGCGTGCCGCCGAATACCGGACAATTCGCGATCGCCGCGTACACCATGCCGGGCACGCGCACGTCCAGCCCGAACATGGCGGTGCCGTCCACCTTCTCCGGCGAATCGAGGCGCTTCGCGGCAGTGCCGATCAGCTTGAAATCCTTCGGGTCTTTCAGCTTGACGTCTTGCGGCGCGGGCAGTTTGGCCGCCGCGTCCACCAGTTGTCCATAGCCGATGCTGCGGTTGCTGGCCGCGTGAATCACCTGCCCGCCTTGCGCATGGCAGCTTGCCGGATCGACCTGCCATTGCTGCGCGGCCGCATTGATCAGAACGATGCGCGCCGTCGCGCCGGCGCGGCGCATCGGCTCCCATGCATAGCGGATCGACGTGGAACCACCGGTGAGCTGCCCGCCGAGCAGCGGGTCCATGAAGAGCTTTTCGTTCGGCGGCGCGTGGTCGAGCGTGACCGAATCGAGCGGCACTTCGAGTTCTTCGGCGATCAGCATGGGGATCGACGTATAGACGCCCTGGCCCATCTCGACTTTCGGAATCACGAGCGTCACTTTGCCCGTGGTGTCGATCTGAATGAATGCGTTCGGCGCGAACACGCCGTTTTGCGGCGCTTCGCTGGCGTCGCCGCCGATCACCGACTTGCCGGTCTTCTGATCCTGGCTCGCGGCCGGCA
>DASPZL010000576.1:0-2976 GCA_035636295.1 Paraburkholderia sp. | reverse complement strand
AGCAGTAGCGGGTAGGTCAGCTTCATGGAGTGCTCCTCGACGGATAACTACCATGAATTTCACCCGCAATTTACCCGCAAAACTCTCGGCAGCTGGCGGATTACTTCGGATCGCCTCAGATAGATTCCCATAAACGGGATGCGCGACTGGAGCCAGCGCATAAAGCTTCAACCATTCGCTATAACCCTTCACCAGAAAGCCTCCAGAGCGTTCTATGTATTGCTGGCGGGACGTTTCATAGACCTCCCGAACTGCAAACCACGGCACATGCGGCAGGTCATGATGAACGAGATGATAGTTGTTGTTCAAGAACAGCAACCGCCAGCACCAAGCCGCCTCGTTGATGACGGTGCGATGTTCGTGAGCGTGCGCCGCGCGATGTTCGTGAAACGAGCGGATCGAGCCCAGCGACAACGACCCATACCCCGCGCCGACGATAAACACCCATGCCGGTATCCCGCATGATCGGTGCAGCCAGAACGTGAGCGCGGCCAGCGCGGCGAAATGCGCGAGCCACACCGGCACGTCGCGCCAATCGCCGCGTTTGATCCTGCCGAGCGCATCCACGCCCGTTGCCGCAATGGCGAACGCCGGGCCGACCAGCAGACGCCCGGCAAACGTATTGCGCAACGTCAGCAGCGCGCGAATCGCCCAACCTGCGCGTTGCCATACATGGCGGCTGACGAAATAGCTTTCGGGGTCGCGCTCCGGACGCGTCAGATGCGGATCGTCGTGATGCCGAAGATGCGAATCACGATAAATGCCATACGGAAACCACACCGCCAACGGCGCGAAACCCAGCAGAGCATTAACGAACGGCGAGCGGGTCGGATGACCGTGCAGCAGTTCGTGCTGCAAGGACATGTACCACGTGCCGAGCAAGGCGAGCAGTACCGTGGTCAACGGCAAGCCGAGGTCGCGCGCATGCGTCGCGACGCCGAACCATCCGCTGTAGATCGTGACGATCAGCGCCCACGTGGGCCATTGGGTGCGCCATGTCCAGCTTGTCGCCAGCCGGGCGAGTGTTTTGCGTTGCGTGTCGTCGAGGTAAATCGCCATGGGCCGGATCGGTCGGAATGCATGTTTGGACCGATCCTACGGACCAATGCGCGGCACTAGAACCATTTTGTTCGGCAATGCATCTGCTCAATCGTGCATAGGCGACCGCTCGCGGTACCTCGCAGGGGCGTTGCGATGATGAACCGCCCGGCGCTCAGGCGCCGTTCGCCACACGGCAGGCGTGGTCGAGCAAGCCTTCGGCCGAGCCTGTGCCGTTGTCGACTTCGGTGCCGCTGTTCACGACCAGCCAGCCGTCCTTGTCGGCGGACGGTCCCGCGCCCGTCATGAGGATGGTTTGCATGGCCATCGCCTCGGCGTCCTTATTGTCGCGCGCGACGAGGCGAAACGGATCGCTTGCCTGAGTGAGCGCGGTGACGCGCATGATCCGGTATCGGCTTCCGTTGAGCGTATCCCAGCGCCATTCGCCGGGCGCGTCCTTCGCATGACGCGCGAGCGCGGCGCTCACCTCG
Source organism: Paraburkholderia sp. (assembly GCA_035636295.1). Classification (GTDB taxonomy): domain Bacteria; phylum Pseudomonadota; class Gammaproteobacteria; order Burkholderiales; family Burkholderiaceae; genus Paraburkholderia. Next base: position 1,447 of record DASPZL010000576.1, on the reverse strand, counting down.
CTGTGCATGCAATCGATATGGATATGCAACTGGTTTTGCGTGCGGCGGTACCTGGAGTTGATTTCGAGGCCGAGTTGATTGTCGGGCAACGAGCGCTTGACCGACCTCTCGACGTAAAGCCGTGCCGCCCACGCGTCGGCCCAGTAGTCCCGCGCATGAGGCGCGAACACCAGCGGGCTTTCGATACCGGTGACGCGGTCGGTCGGAATCAGCAAATGCTGCGAGCGCCCGACGATATCCTTCAGGATCACGTAGCGTTTGTCGAGATCGACGGCGGTGCATTGACCCGGCGTGCCGGTGGCCTGTTGCGACGGCACGCAGCGCAGATCGACGATCTTCCACAGCGCGTTGGGATCGACCGTGGCAAGGCGTGCGCACGCGGTGGCGGCGAGCGCGACGGCCAATGTCGCAGCCCATGCGGCTGCGCTGCGCAACAGTGGCCGCTGCGGGCGGGCGGAGGTGAGCGTATGGCTTGTGGTTATTCTCATCGGTACTTTCATCGGCGTCGACGTTACAGCACCGGCGCCGGTAGCGCGCCGAGCAACTGTTCGAATGCGACACCGATCGCCAGCAGCCGACGATCCGCGCCGAGCGGTCCATCCAGTTCGAGGCCGACCGGCAGGCCGCTCGCGGTCATGCCCGCGGCGAGCGAGAGCCCGGGAATGCCGGACGTGCTGGCCGGATCGGTATTACGCAGGAACGCGTCCATGGTGTCGATCGGCGCGGAGCCGTCGATCGACACCGTCGACGAGCCGTTCAATTCGTCGATCGGCACCGCGGCGAGACGAGTGGTCGGAAACAGCAGCGCGTCGAGACGCTCGTCGGCGAAAGTCGCGGCAACGTACTGCTGCAAGCGCGGGCGCCACTGATTCAGCGCCGCGTCGTAGCGCGCGCCGAGCGCGTCATCGAGGACCGCGTCGTAGATCGCGCGCACGTCAGGGCTCGCGATGCGGGCCGCCATTTCGGCGACGGTCTTGACCGGCGCGTCGTTGGCGACGAGCCAGGCGAGCACGTCTTCACGCGGCTCATGGATCGCGATCGGGCCGCCTACCATCGCGTTCAGCTCTTCCAGCTCGCTCATCGCGACTGGCACGAAGACCACGCCCGCCGCTTCGAGCCGGCTCAACGCGGCGCGCGCCACGTCCGCCACTTGCCGCTCGAGTCCTTCCCAGAGCGGTGCGGGCAAGCCGATGCGCAAGCCGTTCAGCGCGAGCGCCGGCAACGGTCCGGCGCTAGTGATCACGCCGTCGAGCAGCGCGATATCGGCGACGGTGCGCGCCATCGGCCCGACGGTGTCGCGCGTATGGCTGATCGGCACCACGGCGTTCGGGTCGTGATAGCGCCGTTCGGCGCCGCCATTGCCGACCGACGGACGAAACCCCGCGATGCCCGTCAACGCGGCGGGAATGCGGGTCGAGCCGCCGGTGTCGGTGCCGAGACCGGCCGG